>NZ_JAQYWQ010000036.1 GCF_029379315.1 Nostoc sp. S13 | reverse complement strand
GCGTCTCTACAAGGGTTCTAGATAACGCATATTTAATTTCACCAGATGTCTATTATTTATGGAAGACTTGATCACAGCCGTGTTTTGCGGCGTGGATGACCTGTTCAAGGAAGTAACTATCGCCCCATAAATTGAGTAAAGCTACTTCAAACTATCCGTAGGCTAATTGAAATAGTGATTGAACAACTTTAGTCATTTGCAGTCAGGCTAGTTGAAGTAATTAAGAGCAATGAAGCTAACTCTGTATTTCCGGTTTTCACGATAGTGTCACTACCCTGTTGCAATAGTGTTAAAGCACTAAACTGAGTGACGCCAATCCCGCCCAGCCCGATTTTATCAATGTCGATGGGTGGCTATCCTGACCACCCCTTAAAGGGATAGGTAGAAGCCGACTTTTTTGAGGGTGTCGTTGCTTGAGCCACTATTACAGGATATTTGTGATTGCCGATACTTAAGTACACCATGTAAACTTTTATAACAAATTCTTTTTTTTGTTGCCATTCCTTTTTCTTTTTGCCAGGATGTTTTCGACAGCCTATTAGCTGTCTGTAACAAATCAAATCTACCACAAGTTTTAATATGAGCAACTCTCCGTCTGGAAGACTTTGGGCGATTCAAGAGAATGGTGTTTGGACACGTTGGGCACCAGAATATAGCCGCTGGGATATTTTCAGTGAAACCCGTTTAGCAATTGCTGCCGACCCAACTACATCAAGTGCTTCCTATTACATCGATCCGGATGGAAGCGTTCACTGGCGTGATGTAGATAATAATGTCAACAAAGACTTCCCAGGTATTAAGGCTAAGGCAATTAGCGTTGGAGGAGCTAATCGTCTTTGGGCAATTCAGGAGAATGGTGTTTGGGCACGTTGGGCACCAGAATATACTCGGTGGGATATTTTCAGTGAAACCCGTTTAGCAATTGCTGCCGACCCAACTACATCAAGTGCTTCCTATTACATCGATCCGGATGGAAGCGTTCACTGGCGTGATGTAGATAATAATGTCAACAAAGACTTCCCAGGTATTAAGGCTAAGGCAATTAGCGTTGGAGGAGCTAATCGTCTTTGGGCAATTCAGGAGAATGGTGTTTGGGCACGTTGGGCACCAGAATATACTCGGTGGGATATTTTCAGTGAAACCCGTTTAGCAATTGCTGCCGACCCAACTACATCAAGTGCTTCCTATTACATCGATCCGGATGGAAGCGTTCACTGGCGTGATGTAGATAATAATGTCAACAAAAACTTCCCAGGTGTTAACGCTAAAGCAATTAGCGTTGGAGGAGATAATCGTCTTTGGGCAATTCAGCAGAATGATGTTTGGGCACGTTGGGCACCAGAATCTAGCCGCTGGGATATTTTCAGCGAGAGGCGTTTAGGAATTGCTGCCGACCCAACTACATCAAGTGCTTCCTATTCCATTGATCAAGATAAAAGCGTTCACTGGCGTGATGTAGATAATGATGTCAACAAAAACTTCCCAAGTATTAAGGCTAAAGCAATTAGCGTTGGAGGAAGGTAAATATTTTTGACTATCCTTCTATTCTTTCCTAAATCCCAGAGGCTGAGACCTCTATCCTTGAAGACACGTACTGCCTAAAAGCAGAACTCAAAGCTAAAATGTAGAAAATCGGTGATGATTTTCTACATTTTACCCACCTTCAAAAAGCAAGTTGTACTTTACACTAATCAATGACACTAGTAGAGAAAGTGAAGTCATTTGCCGTGAGGCTAGTTGATCTAATTAAGAGCAATGAAGCTAACTCAGTATTTCCGGTTTTTACCAAAGTATCACTACCTTTTTGCAATAGTGTTAGCCCACTAAACTGAGTAACACTAATACCACCCAGCCCGATTTGATCAATCCCGATCGCAAAGTCAGTAATAATGTTCTTGCTAGCTGGCAAACTGGCGTTAGCAATCCAGAATTGGTCAGCACCAGCACCACCAGTCAAGCGATTACCGCCCTGTTCACTAGCAAATAGCACATCATCACCATCGCCACCAAACAGCGAATCATTGACATTGGAGAAGAGTTTGTCATCACCAGAACCACCGTAGAGACGGTTATTACTACCTTGACTCTTGAGAGTGTCGTTACCGGAGCCACCGAAGGACAGTTGACGAGTACCTTCAACTACTGTCAAAGTATCATTCCCTGCTGCCCCAAATAGATTGTTATTACCATTGGCTTCAACTAGGGTAACTTGGTCATCACCAGCACCACCACTCAGGCGATTGTCACCTCCTTGACCGGCAAATAGCAGATCATCACCATCGCCACCAAATAGCGAATCATTAACATTAGAGAAGAGTTTGTCATCGCCAGAACCACCGTAGAGACGGTTATTGCTACCGCCACTGCTAAGGGTATCATTGCCTGAGCCACCGAATAATGATTGACGAGAACCTTCAATTACTGTGAGAGTATCATCACCTGCCGCCCCAAACAAATTATTACTAGCACTAGCTTCCACCACGGTAATAACATCATCACCATTGCCACCATCAGCACTAGTATTTTGAGCCGGGCCGTTTTGACCAATAAATATTTGATCGTTACCGTCATTCCCGGATACTGAGGAGTCACTGCCTACAAGCACTGTATCATCACCGTTTCCAGCCAGGATTGTGTTATTTTTAGTAGCTTCTATAAAGTCTGCTCCGTCACCTGCACAAAAGAATTGTCCTGGCTGAAGATTGACAGTATTGCTATTGCTAGAACCAAAACTAGTTAGGTTTATCCGGGCAACAGGATTGCGGGGATAGTAACCAGTGGGGTCGATATGCAGAGAATTGGGCAAGGCATTGGCTATATTCTCCCAAGGCACCAGCTTAAAGTTAGAGTTGACATTTTCGCCATCGATTGTCTTGGCAGATTCATTGGAGCCATCTTGAGTGACAAATAAACCAAATGGGAAATTAGGCCCCAGTGGCACGTTAATTACATCTGCACCGTCTGACTCTTGCACGCTGTCAATTGACCCATTGTTACCAATAGCAAAGTTACCCACATATTCGTTGTTACCTTCACGAGTGTAGGCAACAAAGGTGCTATCGCCTTGGCTGGATGCTAGCAGGTAGCCTGTGCCGTTTTTGCCGTAATAAATAGTCAACCCTTCTGCGTCATCGGTGAGGTGAGAACCACCCTCAAAACGAACGCGATCAATCAGTTTGCCTGTTGTACCACCGTCCGGTTCTGCCTGGAATTTCCAGATGCCGACATCTTCTTGGGCTATGTAGAGAAAGCCGGTTTCTTGGTCAACCACCATACCCTCTGTTTGGGGAGAACGCCCTTCTGTGATGGGTGAGGGGATGGTGAACTCCCGCACCAGTTCAGTTCCAATTTTGCCATTACCTTTGTCAATCAATTTGAACTGAGCTATATCTCCAGTTTCTCGGCGACTGGTAAAGACATAGTAATCATTAGTTACGGGGCTACGGTATAAGGTAACTCCGTAAGAACTACGAGTTGATGCGGAATAGGGAGGTTCAAAAGGTGATGCTTGGAAGATAGTACCAATATTGCTATCGGTGATATCTTCCAAGTATTGTCCGGGGGTGGTGGGGTTGGGGTTAATTTTGAAGATTGCTAGTTTATCATTGCCGCGATCGCTAGCTACGGCAATATCCATCGATTGATTGCCTAATTTAAAACCGTATTGCAGATCAATATTGTTGTAGCGAATACCACCAGGATTAACTGTTTGCAACAAATTACCAGACAAGTCATAAACCCGCAGTCCAGCATTTTTCACTGAGGTTAGTACTAGGCTATCGGCAGCCTTTGTGGCATTAACATAGATGGCAGGATCATCAGCATCTGCACGTTGAGATGTGGGAAGTGCTGGATCATCAAATAAATCGGGACGGGTTTCTACTGTGGGTGCAGCAGTGGGAACCAAGTCTGCGCCCAAGGTGAGGATTTGGGTATATTGGGTATTACCAAAGTTGTTGTCACTCACCAGCACAATGGACTGACGACCATCTGCTAGTTTGGGACCGAAGGTAATACCCTCAATGTTATCTACTCCTGTGGGGTGATTGGTGTCAGTAGGCAGATTTAGGTCATTTAAATTCAACAGTAGACGCTTTTGAGCAGGTTTTATCGCTGCTAGTTGTTCAGCACTCAAACTGCTGAGTGAGTCAATGGTGCTAATGTCCGTTGCACCTTGTAGAGAAACTTCGTAGATTTTGATGGTATTGCCTACACCCACAGAAAAAGAGCGTTCCAACGCTAAGAAGGTTCCCCGATTATCTATTGCGAGTAAATCTGTCAAACCATTGTTACTTGAGCCTGTGCTAGGGTTAGGCGCTTGGGCAATCCCTACGGGGGGCTGCGCCAACGCATCAGTAATATAAAGATATTCCTTTTCTGGCTGTCCAGTAACCAGATTGTATTGCAGAATTCGAGAAGGGCTACCACTGGTGAGTGAAGCGATTAATCCATCTTGGGATAGCGCGTTTTCAGTAGCGGTGAATAGGGTTTTCTGGTCAGGTGTAATCGTGAGGCTTTCAAATGCTAAGTTATTATAAACGCCTGATGTCTGCGTATCACCTGCATCTATAATACCATTGCCGTTGGTATCTTGAACTACTGGTAGAAACTTGCTGGGGACAAGTAGCGATGCCTGCGGCTGGCTACGCCTACGCACTTCTTGCCCTGTTGCTAAGGAAAATTCTTTAATAAAGGGATTGGTAACGCGACCTGCACTAGGATTAACTTCGCCCTCTGAAGAGATGAAGACTGTGCCATTGTTAGTTAAAGCAATGCCTTCTGGGTCGAGACTATTGAGTGCAAAGAAGTTGCCATTGATATCTTTCAAGGGTGTGACATTGGTAAAAGTCACCCCGGTATCGGTAGTGAAGGTATAAAAGCGGGCGGGGGCAACTTGGGAGCGATCGTCTGAGATCGCATAGTAGCGGTTATTGACAGCATCATATGTGACACCAGAAAGTCCACCCAATGGAGTCTGTAGCCCATTCACCGTTCCCGCCGCACCAGAGGGAATAAAGCCAGTAACGAAGGTAGTCTGCTCCTGGAATCCCACATTAGGAATGGTTTTACCTGCCTGAGTGCTGTGGTTTAAGGAAGGATTAAATTGGGAAAAGCGGATTGTACTAGTAGTTACCATAAGTTAGTTATGGGGTAGATTCAGAGTGGGTAAAGATGAGCGGATATTTGAGGCTGAAAAAATGAGTTGATTTAGCTGTAACTCCCAATTTTGTCAGTATCGATAATTAGTCCGTAATCGATTTAGTAATGCTGAGAAACGAACAGCATCAGAAGTCTCAGGGCTAATACTGGCAGCGTCAAGGCCAGATTCAAAATCCGAAGTGTGGAAAACTTCGAGTGTAAATAGCATTTTTATTGCCAGTCAAAGACCGTTAACTGCAAATATCCACTTTGCAGTTAGATCGATGGCTACGCCAAGACCTGCGATGAACACAATATCAACATGGGTAATATAAAATTTGCCTTCCAAACTCTTGTTTTTACAGGTTGTCAGAAGACAGCTACATAACTTTTTGGTATTAGTTCTTAATTGGGCATCCTCAAACTATCCCAGCTAGATTAAGAAACAGCTAGCAAAAGGTTAAAACAACAAATGTAATTCGTAATTTTTTAAAGTTACCATAACCGTAGAGGAGCCAGTTGGGCACTGCATAAGCATCAAATCAAGATGTTCGGTATCGGTAAACATTGCCCGCCCTACAAAAATAGCTTTAAGTAGCTGGACAAAGAGCTTCAAACCAGTTTATAAGATTTCACATAACTATTGTATAATTATTGCCACTTACAATTCTGTTTAACACAATTTCTAATTTATCTTTCAGCATAATCTCTAAATCAGCCTCCTGCGGAAAAGCACTAAGTAACACATCTCGTAAATCCTTTTTATCTATATTGCTTAAATTTAAAGTCTTAGGAGATGATTTATTAATAGGAACTTAAGAGATACTTTGTTCTTAGTGATCTTCCTCTTTAGTCCGAGGAACATCAGTCGCTTGCAACTGTTGTTCAATTGCATCCAACTTGTCAGCAAGTTCCTTTAGCGCGCGTTCCTCTGCCTGAAGCTGGTGTTGATATTGAAACTTGCGAGATTCATCAGTCTCAATCACTAACGCTATTCGCATCTTTGTAACTTTCTGGCTTTGGAGCTTGTATGTTTTTTCGAGTGAATCTCTTTCAGAGAGCGATCGCTGTCGTTGACTCTGTGATTGGGCTGAATTGTCTGAAGCCATCTGCTGCCCCATGTGAATATTCCAAATGTCGTCGCCAATTTTCCCAGCGTTTACAGCGTCACCATTGATTAACCCATTACCAAATTGGAAATTGGATAAGTGATCAGATGGCTTATTATCATCACAAGCATCAATCAGTATGATATGCGGTGAATCTTTAAGGTGTAGACGTTCCAAAATCCGGTTGATTTTGGCAAGTTCATCTTCTGAAAAATACAATATTACCTTCAATGAAGGATGTGTTGAGTCGCTAGACTTATCATAGATTTCACATCGCTTGGCTAGATTACTTTCTAATTGTGAATTCTTCCCAAGCTTAAATTCAACTAATGTCTTCTCTCCCTTGTCAGTTAACACCTTGAAATCGATAGTTTCACGTCCATCATTTACCTCTTTAATTACATCATAAGGATTGGAAAACCACATTAAACGATAGATAATTTTAAGGTCTACTTCCCGTCTAAGAGGTTTTTTATTAATATAAAAAAACCGATAGCCGCCTTTATTTTCAATTACATCTTTAATCAATAATATTCGCTTTTTTACCTCAAAATATGTGTTTCCTGGACTTTGATAAAACCCACTTGGCTTTAGGTACTCATTCACCAGTTGACCAATTTGTTCAACAAAAAGAGCTTTTACCTCTGCAACACGTTCTTCTGCAATAGAGGCTGCTTTATCGCCTTGCTCTTCCTTAAGTCGAATGTAATGATCAATAACCTCTGGAAATTTATCTACTGCTAAAGTGATAGCATCTTGAATCTCCTTTTTTTTTGCTTTTGAACCCGTAGGAATAACACGCAAAAGATACTCATTGACTTGAGCACGCAAGACTCCATTCGGTAATCCACCAGCAATTTCTTAAAAACGCTCTAAAAGTTCTGGTCTATTAATCCATGACTCATATTTCGTTAAGATATCTTTGGGAGTAAGAAGAACATAATCACCGTTAATGTATGGCAATTGAAAATTTGCAGAAGTCCAAGTACGGGTATTATAATTAAATTTTACCTTGTTTATTGTTATCGACTTAATTTGACTTTTAGATAAATTATTTAATACAAATTCTTGAGTGTATGTAGCAAGAAAATTTTTTATTAGGTTAGTTGTAAAGTCACTGATGTTATCACGCCCTACACCTTCACGAACAAGGCATAATTTTTCTAAATGGCTACTGCGCGTAATTGTCTCTTCGCCAAAACTTTTAAATACAGAATTTAAGTTTTTGTTCAGAGCCTTAGCAAAATCTTTTCCGAGTCCATGACCTTCATTGCCTTTTTCACTGAATCCAAGCCAGTTTTGCTTAACTTCAGGGAATGTAAACCAGGCATCTACTAAATGCGGATTAATCGCACTTGACAAAGACATTTCCTTCAAAAAACGCATATAGCGAATGATATCTTCGTGAAGCTCTTTATAGGTTGGGTTTTCACTGTTAAATAGCAAAAATGGATCTACGAATAAGGGTAGATCGTTGATGAGCGATATATTGAAAGCTCCATATTCCTCAATTAAGTCGGGTGAAACTTCAAAAAAATCTGAAAAGAAAATAGCCATTGAGTAATTTAAACGCTTTTTGAGGCAAATTCATAGACTTGTTTTAGTTTTGCCAAAAATTATTCAACCTATTGGGCGCTAGTTTAGTCTAGCGCATAAAGCGCTACCGCTACGCTAACACCAGTCGTCTACGGCGGGAAACCCGCCTACAGCCCTGGATTCACCGCAACGCACTGGCTTCTCTGTGCCTCTGCGGTTTGATTGTTCCGTCACTCGTACATAAGTCCTATACTTATTGAAATTGGTGCAAAATCTTAGTCCAATGAAAATTAGGGTAGGCTGTTTGCCCACCCTATAATTCTTCTTAACTGAACTGTTTTAATCAATTAGCGGAAATTACCAGGATTTAGACGAGCACCGTTAGGCTGAGACTGACGACGAATTGCTACTCCCCTCCGCAAATTGTTTCCAGTACCGCCATCTTGGCGATCGAGGAAAGGTTTCAAATTAATCCCATTTCTAGATGAACTAACCCGATTATTACCACTGCCCAGAAGTGTGCGTCCTAAATTATATAATTCGTTGCCTCCACTACTGCGATCGCCATAAGTGTTAACGGCTATAGTCTGTTGTCCACTGTCAGCAGTAGTCAAGTTTTGAAAAACGCTATTGCGGATAACATAGGGATCTTTCCCACGCGGTACTGTCAGCACAATTCTACAGGTTGGGTTAGCTTGAGTTGTGACGCAGACAATATTTTCGTTATTTTCTACAGCTGTCTGGAGTTCTTGTAAGCCATCTGGGCGATAAAGTTCTAAACGACTGGCAATTGCTGCACAACGCCTTTGTGCATCCCAACCACCGCCCAAGGCCGCAGGCGCCGCCCAAGGAAAGAATTGTCCTGATTGACTTTGTGGCTGATACATAACGGTGTACTGACCATTGTAAGTCTGACAGCTAAACCGAGTTGTACCGTCAGCCGAGGGTGAAGTTGGTATACCTGTTGATGTATCTATTGGGACTGGTTCTGATGTCCCACCTGATGGTACTGTTGGTACTACTACACCATCGCCACTAGAATCATATTGTGCCATTGCTGCTGAATTGCCCAGACACAAAGATAAGCCAAGACCGCCCAAAGATATAAATCGCAGCAGTTGTGATGACATAAATCATCCTCCAGTAGAAATAGGTCGGGAATTAATAGTTTAAGTGACGAATAATTTTGTTTTTTGATTCATCAAAAACGCTATTTTTTTCCTCTTTTACTTTTTTCTCTTCGAGTAGCTTTTTCACCCGTGCTTAAATTTCTGAATTCATCACCGATTAACCCAGCTAATTCTGCTTCTGAATTGGTTTTAGTAATGCCTACGGCGGTTAGCTACGCACCCCAGCAATTCTTTGCTTAAACTTAGTCAACTGAAATACTTGAAAAATTTTTCTATATATGCTATTGCAAATTATTTGGATCAATACCTTGAGATTGTAAATAGGCAATTAGCCGTTCTTTTTGCTGACGTTCCTGTTCAATTTGTTCCACTGCCCAAAGTAACAAATTACCTGCCTTATCCCACCAGCGTAACCAGTAACCAGTTCTAGCTTCTTTTGTTCCTCGCCAACTTCCCAGAAATAAACCCATTGAATTAATCCAATGACGACCATTTTCATCAGGTTGCTTTAACTCATAGCGCCTGTTTTCGAGTTGGTAAAATTCTAACAAACCGCCATTTGGGTCAAAAATCAGGTAAATTGGAACTTGAAGAATCTGCTCATAAAAAAACCATTTTCCTGGTGGATAGGTTCGCTTAAAAGAGTATTCTCCACCCTCAGTGTCAGATAGAAATTCCATCACAATTGCCGGAATATCACCCTCTAAATTGGGTGTATAGCTTTTGCGTTCTCCTAAAATCTGATTTACCGATGGCACATAAACCCAGTCGGGTGCTTTAGCAATAAATTGCCCGTTTATCGTCGCACAAAGTCCAAAATTCGAGGCTATCAACATCTGCGGTTGGATGAAACCACTTATCTCAAGGCTTTCGCGCAAAGCACCAGCCAATAGTGGCTGACCTGTATTTTCCACTGGTTCATCCTCTAGGTGAAAATCTGCGGGCAATGCCTCCCAAGATATTACCAGTTCTGTTGAAGATTTAGCTTCACCGAGTTGGGTTGCCATAAACACCCACTTTGATTGATTTCTCTTTATTTTATAGCTAATCTGTGACTTTTTGTCAGCTAGTATGTTGGGTTGAGGAACGTAGCTTTCTTCCCGCAGGGTAATCCAACATCCACAATCATCCTTTTAAAATCATCACCAACAATTCTACGTATTTCAGCTCTCACAACAATGATAGATGAACAAATATCATCTTAATCAATGGTGTTTGAAGAAGAATTCAGAAGTCAGAATTCAGGAGTCAGAATCAAGACGCTCGCGGACACGAGAAAGCGTGACGCTATCAGTCGGGGATTCAGACCCGCGACTGATTGAAGACCACAAAACAAGAAAATTTGGTGAGGGTGCAAAAACGCCGATTATTCATCCACCAGTCGTACAGAATACCCAACTGAATTCTGACTCTTGACTCCTGAATTCTGTTCGATAAATTAACAAATTATCTATGGAATCGCGCATAGCTAAGATAGTAGGAGGTACATTACTTTTTACTCAAGTAACCTACAACTGCCGTCAATTTCTGTGTAATGAAGAAAGTATTTTGCTGTGACGAAGAAATTTTAAACAAGTAATACAGCAGTATCCATTTATCGTAGATCCGATCGCTGCAACGCCGATGGATATCTTTTGAAATTAATCAGGATTATTTAATGGTAAGTCGTTATCGATTTAGCCAATAAACAAATTAAGCAAAGAGTCAGAAGTTATGAGTTAAGATTTATAACTCATAACTCATAACGACTCAATTAAATTTCTCCATTCACCTGCATTTGATGAACTTGATCCGCTAGCTGTTGACGACCTTGATCATCAAGGTGATCAATCGCTAACATCCCCATAAGAATAACTTCTTTCAGGGTTAAACGCGTCGAATGTGCCTGTTTTTGCACAATCTCCTTAATAATGGGACTGACACCAATCGCTGTACTAGCTCTAGCCACGGAATAAAAGAAAAACACTAATGATTCAGCCTAAATATTAGCACTTCTAATGAGGTTATTCTCTAGAGTTAAAACTTAATTTAAATGTGTTTCAACTCATACTTCAACGAGTAAACATAAATTTTAAATTAGGTATATAGACAACAACGGTTCTCAGCGCTGGGCAATCTATATCAAACCCTCAATCATTGCATCAAATGTAAGAGTTTACTTGTAGATGAAAATAAATTTAACTTTTTTCGTCCCAGCATAAGGGGTATAGTGTCTAGTAGTGCTATAGATGACTCTAGAGTTCTCCTAAACATTTTTGATTGGGGGTCTAAGCTCTTTTTTGAGTGAGTTCTCTTTCTTCTCAGTATGGCAAACTGGATACTTGCTGATTGAGGACACACATCGTATGATATTAATATTCTTAACAGTTAAAGTTTTGCCTATTCCTCTAGAATTTCTACTAAGTCTTCAATCGTCACATCAAAGGTGTGAGCTAATTTGTGAATGGCAGTAAAGTCAACTGTTGTCATTTTGAGACGACACTGATAACTTCTAACTGTGCTGTAAATTACCCCAGAACGGTGAGAAAGTTTTTTAGCGTCCATCCTTTCTATGGTGCTAGTTCTCGAATCTTTAATCTGACTAATCCCATATTTGATAAGTGATGCCTTTGCACCGCTCAATTTCAGATGAGAAATTAAAAAGCGTAGACGTGTACTCCTGCAATACAAGCAAGCTACGCTATTCGCGTTCGTAGAGAAACGGCTTGGTCTAGCAAACTCTCATGCGATCGCCACAATTTACTGAAATCTGGAAACCTAAAATCAAATGGTTATTTCTTAATATTAGCAACATCAAAAGCAAAAACCTCTGTCCTGAGATACTCAAAAATCACTCAGTAATCGCTGAGATTGCAAACACTTGCAATATTTGTGACAACTGAGTTAGGGAAAGTAGTCGGCTGATGACAACAGTGCTTTCAGTAGAAGTATTCTCATAAACCAGACTAGTATACCACTGATAAAACCGTACTTTAAAGAGATCGTAAATTGTCAAATATAATATTGTGAACACCCTTTACAGAACTACACAGCGTAAATAAGAATAATAACTTAAGAGAAGTAAAATTTTCCTGAATAAAGGCAACTAATGCTGTCATAGGGAAAAGCAGTGAGTAGAGGAGAGACAAAACGATGAAGGACCCTTATCTGTTGGCAGCAGGTTTGTTAACAGGATTGGCAATACCGGCATCGGCTCTTCCACATCTGTCGATTGTCCTGCCAGAAAATTCTCGATTCCTGTGGGATTTAAGACAGGGTTCGCAGACAATAGTCAGTACAAAAATTATCAAGAGCGTTGATCTCTCCTTACCAGAACTCAGCGGCCAAGTGTTGCAACCCCTAAAAAGTTCGCAGCTAACAGTAGGTGAGAAGAATGTCAAGAGCGTTGATATCTCCTTAGCAGAAACCGGCAGTCAGGAATTACCAGCGCCAACAGAGTCAGTACTTAACTCCACCGGTCAAGCAGCTAGTCTCTCACTGACATCCGGCAATCAACTTTACTACCAAAGATTGGCGGCTCTGAAAACAGGTCAGATTTATACACGCGTCGATAGTGATAATTTGCAATCTTTGTGGGAGTCGATCAAGAAACGTCAATTAACTTATGACGACTGGAAAAGTTTATTAGCTTTAGAAGCTAGAGCGATCGCTCAAGGTCAAGGTACAAATCATCTAAGTATCTTAGTTGGTGATTCTTTAAGCATGTGGTTTCCTAGAGAAAAACTGCCTGCTGGGAAATTGTGGCTGAATCAAGGCATATCTGGAGATACTTCCAGTGGTGTTTTAAAAAGATTAGGGGCATTTTCGGCAACGCGGCCAAATGTAATTTACATCATGGCTGGGATTAACGACTTACGAAAAGGCGCTAGTGATGAAACAATTTTGCGTAATTATCGCCGAATTATCCGCCGCCTACGGCAGACTCACCCACAAGCTCAAATCATTGTGGAATCAATTTTGCCTACTCGCCTACCAAAGGTTTCCAATAACCGCATTCGTCACATCAACATACAATTAACCATTATTGCCAAAAAAGAAGGCGCTAATTATCTAAATATTTATAGCTGGTTTACGGATATGGAAGGTAATTTGCGTCCAGAGTTGACCACAGATGGGTTGCACCTGTCTCAAGAGGGATATGATGTGTGGCGATCGGCACTACAGCAGATAGAATACAAGCTGACTCAGCGTTAGAATTGAGCGATCGCTTTGCCGAAACTTGGAGCGTTGGCGAAGCCATCGCCAGAGGCGAACGCATCACCATAAGTTAGTGAATTCTGAAATTGCGTAGATAGGCTGCCAAATAGTGCCTGTAAATATAAATATTTATAAATTCAATAGTAAATTTGCGTAAGTTCCTCAGAGAGGAATGAAATTAAACCTGTGCAGATCGCTCACAGAAATCAGCGATGTCTACGCACTTAGTGTAAAAACAGAGGAGAATATCATGGAAAACCGTCTGGAAGGACAAGACATTCAAGGCGACGAATTGTTTATCGATCTGACCCCAGAAGAACTAGAAGAGTTGAAAGGAGGAGGATTACCTTCTTACTCATACTCCATCTTAAAGCCTTTTCCTAATGGGGTTCCCGCCATTTATATCCTCAAGAAAGGGCTAGATATCTCTATAGCTATCCCTCCTATAGCTATCCCTCAGCAGGGGTTAGGATTCTAAGACTTGTTCCAGAAGTCAGGGAAGAGGGGTAGCGATGGAATTTTCCTTTTTATCCTTACCCTTTAATCGTTCTCTTAACCATTAGACCTCTTGCAAAATTATTTTGTGGTATGATTAAAAATTTTGTTAAAAATGCACATCCAAATCGATGCAGAGAACTTTTATTACCTCATTGGTATGTCTGATTCAAACGGAGCGCAAATTTTAAAATTTATCATTATACCATGAATTATTTTTGCAAGAGGTCTATTGCAAACGGTACTTTTGCAAAGCTTCTATAGAGTTTTAGATCAGAAAGAGTAATTGGAGTTAGTAAGCATATGACACCTACTGGAAAGTTTAACCGCATTCTGCAAATCCACCCATCCAGACGGTGCAATCTGCGCTGTCTCCATTGTTACTCTTCTTCCAGCCCGGAGGAGCGTGACCAACTCAGTGTCCCACTCCTTTTACAAACAATTACCGATGCAAGTGAACAAGGGTATACCATTGCCAGCTTTTCAGGAGGAGAACCCCTTGTCTACAAACCTCTGCCCGAACTGCTAAAACAGGCTCATCAATGCAAGATGCGGACAACAGTTACTTCCAACGGTATACTCTTGGACGAGCGACACTTAGAGCAGCTGACTGGAGCGGTTGATGTACTCGCCATTAGTCTTGATGGAATGCCAGCCTCCCATAACCGTATGCGTTCTTCAGAGCAAGCTTTTGAAAAAATGGCGGCTCGACTGGAAGGGGTTCGCCAATCAGGTATCCCATTCGGGTTTATTTTTACACTCACAAAACAAAATTTTCGAGAGTTAGACTGGGTTGCGAACTTCGCCTTGGAGCAAGGGGCGAAATTATTGCAGATTCATCCACTTGCGGAAGTTGGACACGCTAGTCAAAGCCTCGTCGGATATAGACCCAATCCGAGCATTTTATCCTATGCTTACCTAAAAGCCACGCGTCTGCGAGAAGCCCTTGGTCACAAGCTGTTTATTCAGATTGATTTAACTCACCAAGATTTGCTGCGTTCAAATCCCGATAGCTTTTTTGCAGACAAATCCCTAATAAATGAGCAAGACTATAGCTTTGCTGACCTCATATCGCCCCTAATTATCGAAGCAGATGGGACAGTCGTGCCAATGCAACATGGCTTTGACCGCAATTATGCTCTAGGAAATCTTAATGAGGCATCTCTGGGCGAACTCACTAAGCATTGGCGTCAAGAGCGCTACCGGGCTTTTCGAGAACTCTGCCAACACGTTTATCAAGAGCTAACAGCACCTGCCGATCTGCCGATTACCGATTGGTATGAGACACTGATGCAGTTGGCGAAGACAAGTGAGGTAGATGAAAACAACACAACCGTGTCTACAGTCCAGGAAAATGCTATAGTTTAGCGCCCAAAGGTTCTCGATTCAAAACCTGATTTAACTTACCACTGCGATAACCTTCCAAATCTAAGGTTACGTAGATAAATCCAAAATCTTGAAATGCCGAAACTAATGTTTGTAAATCCGTAATTAATACAAACTCTTTAATTTGTTCTGCTGGTAATTCAATGCGTGCTGTATCCCCTTCTGAACGCACCCGCAAATTCTGCCAACCTAGTTTACGCAGAAAAATTTCTCCTCTACCGACTCGTTGCAACTTAGCGACAGTAATTTCTTCACCGTAGGGAAACCGGGAACTGAGGCAAGGTTGAGCAGGTTTATCCCACCAAGGTAAACCGAGTTGTTGCGAAATTTGGCGAACTTCAACTTTGGTGACACCGACTTCTGCTAAAGGCGATCGCGCTCCTCTTTCCTTAGCCGCCTGAATTCCTGGGCGATAATCATGCAAATCATCGGCATTCACCCCATCCACTACATAGGGATAACCCAACTCTAAGGCTAAAGGTTTGAGAGTATCGTGCAACTCACTTTTACAAAAATAACAGCGATTAACAGGGTTAGAGGTGTAATTGGGATTTTCCATCTCGTAAGTCTGGACGATTTTATGAGGAATCCCAATCGTTGCAGCTTGAATTTTGGCGTCTTCCAATTCTTCTGGTAATAGCGAAGGAGAAACAGCAGTGACAGCCAAAGCGCGATCGCCCAACACATCAAAAGCAATTTTGGCAACCAAAGTGCTGTCAACGCCTCCAGAGTAGGCAATCAACGCCTGCTCCATTTCTTTAAATAAGCTTTTTAATTGCTCAAATTTTTCTGTCAGCATAATTGGCAAATCCTGTTAAAGCCCCATAGCACCCTGCAAATTCCATTCTAATAAAAACAGCAGCAGTGACAACAGAAAAACTCAGCAGAAGTCAATCAACAGCCGCAAAATCAAGCAACACCGTTTTCTAGGAAAGAAACCTCGGCTTTTCAACCAAAAATTCCTGACAGAGATTTACCATTTCTACTCATTCGGGCAACAACACCAATCATCAGAAATTTATTGCTTTTTCAATGTAAATGTACCTCGGTCATTATCAACATCTATTAAAAACCCAGTAATCGTTTGAGGGTCATTTAATCTACCGATAAGAGCGGCATTATAAGTAATTGGCGTTCCTGGCTGTGCAGTCTGAACAATAGTAATGACTGGCTTGCCGCGATTAGGAGTCGAATAAACATCAATCAGAAATAGGGAAGTATTGCCACTAGGTAAAATATATTTACCTGCATTGCCTGTAATCTGGATTGTGCAACCACCTTGTACATAGCAAGGACTTCCTATAAAGCTGTTTGTATAGTTCCATATCCCATCCAAATTGGCTGGTAAAGGAGCAGTAGCAATTGACTCAGATGCATCCTTAGCATAGATGATGCTGGAAGCTAACAGAGTCATTGTGGTAATGGCAAAAAATTTACGTAATAGCATGAACATCAGCTTCTTGAAAAAAGTAGTTCATAGCAGATTGTTAAATGTATTCCTGCTGGCTGATTAAAATGATAATATAGTTCGCCTATGTTGTTTTTTAAAATTAACGATATTATACATACTGTTTGACACTCCGCCGACTGAACAAATTTCGCTTTAGGTTGGCGCTATGCTGTATTTAGCCACCAGACTGGCTAAAAGTATTAAATCAATCGGTTTAGAAATATAGTCATTTACTCCAGATGCTAAACAAATTTCGCGATCGCCTTTCATCGCCATTGCTGTTTGGATAATTATCGGAATCGCTGCATATTGCGGATTTTCTCGCAGTTGTTGCACCAACTCAAGACCATTTCCATCTGCGAGGTAGACATCCATTAAAATCACTGCTGGGTCTAATTGTGTTAGAGCAGCCCACATCTGACTAGCATTCTTGGCCCAAGTCACCTGATATCCCAACTTATGTAGATAAATTTGCATCAAATGAGCGTTGGGTAAGTCATTTTCTACCAGCAAAATGTTTACACAGGAACTAGGGGTGAAAGGCAGAGGAGATGAGGAAAATTTTGCTTCCTCTACTCCCTCATCTCCCACCACTCCCGCCTCTTGCTTCAGGGGAAGTACGAGGGTAAAACGGGAGCCTTTATCTACTTCCGATTCCACTTTCACAGAACCACCCTGAATTTGGGCGAGTTTCCGAGTCACTACTAAACCCAAACCAGTACCTTCAACACCATCAGCTACAGCCTTGGCAATTTGGAAATAGGGTTGAAACAGTAGAGCTTGGTCTTCTTGGGAAATGCCAGTGCCAGTATCCCAAACTGTAAAATGCCCAAATTCACCTTTAGGAGCAACCTCTATGCCAACACTTCCTTTACTGGTAAACTTTAGGGCATTGAAGAGTAAATTCAACAGCATTTGCTTGAGTCGTAAGGAGTCGGCTACTAGGGTTGTAATATTAGGGTGAATTTCTACGTACAGTCTCAAACCTTTATTAGCGGCTTTCTCTTTCACCAGCGCCAAAACATTGATACACAACAGCCTCACATCTATTGTTTCCCAGTGCACATCCAGCTGATTTGCTTCAATTTTAGAGAGATCCAAAATATCATTAATTAGAGCTAGCAAGTGCTTGCCGCTAGACTGAATGATATTTAAATACTCTTGCTGGCGTTCTCTAGTTGGTTCGTACCCTGGGGCTAAAAGCAGGTTGCTAGACAGCATTATAGAACTAAGCGGTGTGCGAATTTCGTGACTAGTATTTGCCAGAAACTGATTTTTTAGTTGATTGGTGCGCTCCAATTCTTGATTAGAGCTACTTAAGTGTTCATACCGTTGCTGCCAAGATAGGATGTGCCTAAGTTGTCGCAAGGCTGTCGTACAGTGCATGGCAGACCTTGCCATCAATTGTGATCTGAGTTGAGCCTGTGATTCTATCAGCGACTCCCGATCGCAGTTTAGGGGCGTTGTGGCGATAATTAGCCAGCCCATGACACTGCCAGAATCATCAGCTAATGGCCAAGCGCTCGGTGGCTGTTGATTCTCAAGCTGTTGCAAATCTTCGACTTCTATAACCTCTTGCAATCTCAACAGCAGCTTTTTTTCTGCTGTCAGCACTTCTAGAAATAAAGGTTGTGAGTTTGCGGATGGAGAAGGAGAAACATAGCAAACTGTGGCAATAGTTTCTTGTGGTTCAAACAGAACGATACCTACAGCAGAATCTGTAAGCGCCAGATTACTGCTGTGAACAGCACTGTTAATCTCGTCAAGCACAGTTTGGAAAACTTCCGCTTGTGCGACTTCTGCCTGTGGGACAGTTTTACAAGCAGAAAGCAGGCAATCATTAAGGCGACTTTGCAACTGGTTCAAGCTGCTCTCCAACCACAGCTGTGTACGAAGTTGCTCAATTGTTGTCAAAACTTTTGGCGTTGCATCTATCTGTGAGTTCTGGTCTGGTAAGCTTGAATACTGCTGCATGGTCAACTAGACCGTTGAACAAATTTAGCTTTACATAAAAATCCGAACAGGATTCTATGTATATTAGCTGACAATTCTTTATTTATTTATAAACCATGATTTTAATTTATAAACCATAAGTTATGTTGTTATCAACCATAACTTATGATGTCGAGTTTAGCTGCTAAACCAAAAAAATTATTTTATGAATCACTGAACTAAAATTTTTTAAAGCAACTTAAGACTTATGGATACACAATTCGCCCAACTAATCGTTAATGGGATTGCGGTCGGGAGCATTATTGCTCTAGCCGCAGTCGGACTTACTCTTACCTATGGAATTTTACGGCTATCTAACTTTGCTCATGGTGACTTTCTAACTTTAGGAGCCTATTTGACTTGGCTAATCAACTCTATTGGAGTCAATATTTGGCTGTCGATGCTCCTGGCGGCGGTGGGAACAGTAGCAGCAATGCTGTTATCGGAAAAATTGCTGTGGTCAAGAATGCGCTCTATGCGTGCTACTTCCACTACGCTGATTATTATTTCTATCGGACTTGCCTTATTTCTCCGCAATGGGATTATTTTTATTTGGGGTGGCAAGAACCAAAATTACGATTTACCTATTACCCCGGCTTTAGATGTTTTGGGTTTAAAGGTGCCGCAAAATCAATTATTGGTATTGGGGTTGGCGATGCTAGCAATTTTGGCGCTGCATTACCTGTTGCAAAATACCAAAATTGGTAAGGCGATGCGAGCAGTTGCTGACGATCTAGACTTAGCTAGGGTTTCAGGTATTAATGTTGACCGAGTAATTTTCTGGACTTGGCTAATTGCTGGCACTCTTACGTCATTAGGCGGCAGTATGTATGGGTTGATTACAGCCGTACGCCCGAATATGGGATGGTTTCTAATTTTACCATTATTTGCCTCAGTCATACTTGGTGGGATTGGCAACCCCTACGGTGCGATCGCAGCAGCTTTTATTATTGGCATCGTCCAAGAAATCAGCACTCCTTGGCTGGGTTCACAGTATAAACAAGGTGTAGCACTGTTGATCATGATTTTGGTGCTGCTCATTCGTCCCAAAGGTTTATTCAAAGGGACGATTTGAGCAGCACCACTCCACTTCTAACTATTGAATAATGTGGAAATAGTAGGCTGCGACCAAGAAATTGATAGCTAACAAGAACAGTGCCCAACCTGTGCGAAAGGCGTAGGGAGGTTTAGCTCCACTGTCGGCAACTGGGGAATTCTTAGCTTTAGCAGTCATAATGCGATTCTCCTAATGTCAGGACTTTTTAAGAAATACCAAACTGCTGTACCAAATATTCAAATTCTTTAAGAATATTTGTGTGAACTTGGGAATTGGGCATTGGGCAATTCAATTTTGGATTTTGGTGAAGCAGCGCGGGAACAGGGGGTTTCCCCCATGAGCGACTGCACCAAGCCGTTCGCGTAGCGTCTCCCCTTGGGAGAAGGGATTGACGATTTTGGATTGACGATAGCGCCACGGAGAGCGAGTCTACAAGCGTCTTTTGCATTAAATTTCAATCTAAAATCCAAAATCTAAAATCTAAAATTCTTACTCCCCACTCCCTCCTCTCCAGCATGATAAGAACTGCGAACCAGAGGCCCAGAACGAACATGATTGAATCCCATTTCCCATGCTAATCTGCCGAGTTGATCAAATTCCTCTGGAGTCCAATATTTTTGGACTGCCAGATGTTCTAGAGAAGGACGCATATACTGCCCGATAGTCAAGCGATCGCACCCCACAGCCCTGAGATCAGCCATTGCTTCCACAATTTCATTAAGTGTTTCTCCATGTCCCAGCATCAAACCTGATTTGGTGGGAATTGTCGAATCGATTTCTTTGACCATAGCCAGCACCAAGAGCGAGCGATCGTACTTGGCTCCCCGACGCACTGGCCCAGTTAACCGTTGCACTGTCTCGATATTGTGATTAAAACAAGCTGGTTTGGCTTTCACAATCATCGCTAGGCGCTGGCGTTGACCTGACTCCCCAACACCAGCACCACCCCAAAAGTCTGGGGTCAGCACTTCAATTTGAGTCTCTGGGTTCAACTGGCGGATAGTCGCGATCGTCTTCACAAAGTGCCCTGCACCCTGATCGGGCAAGTCATCACGGGCTACGGAAGTCAGCACCACATAATGCAATCCCAAAAGCTGCACCGCCTCGGCTACCTTTTGGGGTTCCTCTAAATCAAGGGGCATTGGTGCATGACCTTTATCTACTTGACAGAAAGCACAAGAGCGTGTACATGTAGGCCCCATTAGTAAAAAAGTTGCAGTTTTTTGGGCATAGCACTCTCCCCGGTTGGGACAGCGGCCTTCTTCGCAAATCGTGTGAATTTGGCGCTGCTTAATAATGCGTTGTACGGTAGAGATTTCACTGGCTTTGCCAATCGGGCGACGTAACCAGCTAGGCATTGCCGTAATTTCAGACTTTAGTTCGGCTTGTTGTGACGAAATCATAGACATCTAGGCAAGATACGGATATAGAGTACTGGTCTGTCAATTAACAAATGATAGATAAGAATAGACACAGGGAGCAGGAATGCTCTTAATGAAGTCTCCATGTCCCTTATGCCCTAGATCAAGGCTAAAGCCTTAAATATCACCATGACACAAATTGAAAAGAGCGCCAGCAAAAGTTTTGCAAAACACCTCTAGGAATGTTATTTATACCGAAATATACTATCCCCCAATTTCCAGAAATTTTGTATATAGTGGGAGAATTCTCAAGGACAATCGGCAAAGTCGCTATTTACACTTAAAGTTTCTGTTAGAGAAAAGAGTCGTGGCAAGTAACAAAATTTTAGTTATCGATGACACTACAGTTGTCAGGGTAAAAGTACGAGAAATGTTGCCTCCGGGCAATTTTGAGGTACTGGAAGCAAAAGACGGTTTGGAAGGATTAAATTTCATCCTTCAGGAAAAACTCAGCCTGATTATGCTGGATTTTCTGTTGCCTAAAATGAGTGGCTGGGAGGTTTTCCAGCAAGTTCAAGCCAACCCAGAGTTAAGAAAAATTCCTTTGGTGATCATGTCTGGTCGCAAGGAAGAAGTTACGGAGAAAATTACAGAACCATTTGAATATTTTGAATTTCTGGGCAAGCCTTTTGATCAGAAGCAACTAATTAGTGCAATTAAGTTAGCTATGAGTAAGGCGAAACTGCCACGCCCAGAACTAGTCGCAGTCGGAGCAGCAACTGCTGTCAAAAATAGCACATTTACAACTCCTAGTGTGGCTAATGCTACGGCAGTAGCCCCTAGTGTAGCCAATCCAGCGATGCCTACGGCGGCAAACAACGCAACTCCTAGTGTAGCCAATGCAGCTCCTGCAACCCCTAGCGTCGCAGGAGCTTCCAACGCCGAAATTAAGGCATTGAACGAGAAAATGGTTACAATGCAAGCAGAAATTGATGGCTTGAAGAAACAACTAACTCAGGTTGTGGCTTTTATTAAACAAAAAATTAAGTAGTATTTGTACTCATTATTAAGAGGGCTGCTACTACAAACTTAACGCCTCAAACTGCTGCCAGCAAAGATACAATGCACGCGGTACGTGAAAACATCCTTTCCATTTGCCGCCTTTTAGATTCAACAATACTTCCCCACGCCGATTAAGATAGCCAAACCACTCACCGTACTCTGAATCAGCAAAATGTGACCAGGTGTAATCGTGCATTTTTTGATACCATTCCCAACACACCTCACGCCCAGTCAGGCGATAGCCCATCGCTAATGCAACCAAAGCCTCTAAGTGAACCCACCACAGCTTTTGATCCCATTCCAATTGTTGTAGGGGATGACCATCTGCATCCATAAAGTAATACAATCCGCCGTACTCGCTATCCCAAGCAAAATTCAGGATATTTAATACCACATCAACGGCTTGGTTAATAGTTTTGGGATCATTTTTGCGACGGGCGATGTCCATGATGAACCACATAGCTTCGATACCGTGACCTGGATTAATCAGCCGTCCCTCAAAACAATCAATGTGGGAACCGTCAGGAGCAACGTTTTCGTACATTAATCCTCGTTGTTGGTCGAGAAAATCGGTCATCACTTCGCCCTGAGTCTCAGCTAGGACATTCTCTAGTGTTTCCTTTGGCAGCAGCCATTCCATTTCTAGAGTCAGGTTGGCTAAAATCATCGGTACAGCCAATGATTTCATCGGGCGTGTGCCGGGATAGTTTTTATTATATTTGCCCTTCGGGTTGTCCTTGCGGCGTAATACGTTGTTGTAAGCCTGCATTGCCACATCTTTTGCCCATTCTTCGCCCCCAGCGAGTGCATACTGACTAAATGCCATCGCCGCAAAGCAATCAGAAAAGATATTGTAAGGTTGAACCAGTGGTTTCCCTTCACGGGTGAGAGCAAAGTACCAGTTACCATCACTATCTCTGCCATGTTTGGCGAGAAAATTAGCGCCATTACTGGCAATTTTTAGCCAGTTTTCGCGTTTTTCTAGTTGGTTGCAAAGCATGGAAAAAGTCCACACCTGGCGGTTTTGCAACCAGATAAATTTGTCTGTATCATAAACCTGTCCCTGGCGATCGAGGCAGGTGAAATAGCCGCCTTGCTCCCAGTCGAGAGAATATTTTTCCCAAAATGGGAGTACGTCGTTGAGGAGGGCGTTTTTGTAAAGTTCAGCGTAGGTGTAGCCCGCACTTCTACTTAGCTCTGTTACCACCGGAGGCATTGCTTCAAAATTATACCCCATAAATTTCCTCCCCTTTTGTACTCAAACCAACAGCTTACCAGTTATCACATTTTGGCTCGAACATAGAGCGTAGGCGTAGCCCGTCGTAGACATCGCGTCAGTTATGGGCAGAGTATTCACTAATTTTAAATTCTGAATTCTCACCTCTGATTCATTGAAAGCGACGGGAAACTCCAACCCAAGAGTGGGTGGAGAGGGATAGTCGCCCCGTCGCTTGGGGCATTGGGCATTGGGCAAACAGGTAACTTCTTCCCCATGCCCAAAAACTCCATCCCCTTGTGGGTGGAGTTTTTTATGAAACTTCTATATATTGCAGCTTTGCCACCATTTCCGCACGCGCCGAAACCTTCAACTTCCGAAACATCCTTTTCAAGGCTTGTTTGACGGAATTTTGCGTAATCCAAAGTTTTTCCCCAATTTCCGCATTTGTTAACCCCTGCGCTACCAACTCGGCAATTTCTAACTCACGCGCTGTTAGAGGATTTACGATCAGTGAATTGGATATTTTTGGTTTCGTCCGTAGAGTCGCCATTTTTGCTGACAAATGAACGCATAAGGCGCTCAAGTCAGCTAAATCGTTGCCATTAAAAGCCGGATTTCCCTTGTCACGAGCTAAGTTAAACGTTCCGACAAGACGACCATTGCAAACAATTGGCCCAGTCATTACGTGTTCGTGATCCGAACGTGAGCAAAAATGTTTCCAGTCTCCTGGTGATAAGAATAACTGCTCATGGGCGGGAGCATGACGCTCAACCACGTAACGGCCGACTGGATTGCTTTCTAAGCATACTGCCGGAATACCCTGAACATCAATTTCAGTGGTTGACTGCTCATTTAGGAAATAAATACCCCAATTTTGGACGCCAAAATGCTCACCAATTTTGTCTGTGAGAGCTAGTCTTAATTCTTGCTCATTTCGGACATTGGCGATCGCATGAAATACGGCGTGGAGAGAATTAGCCATAAGTGTACCCAGTTGGGGACTATCCAAGCCTCAACAATTACTTCTATGCTAATACCAAGAAAACTAAAACGCTAATTTACAGTAGCGACTAGGAGAAGCACATGACAGTTACACAACTCTCTGCTCAGGAACTTTTCCGGGCTGCTTATGAGAACCGCTATACTTGGGACAAGAATTTTCCCGGTTATACCGCAAATATTACCTTTAAGCATGATAATCAACTGTTTACAGGCAAAGTTATCATCAACGCCAATCTCAAAGCCGAAGTTTTGGATGTAGATGACGAGTCAGCCAAGCAGGCAATTCATGGTCAAGCATGGGAGATAGCTATTCACCGCATCCGCCGTAGCTTTGAAGACACTCACAGCGCCAATACGTTTAGGTATGGTAAAACTGACGAAACTGGTGCGGTTGAGCTTTTAATTGGTGGTAAGGCTGAGGGCGATAAATACAAAGTTCGCAACAATGAAGTATGCCATGTTCACCGTCTAATCCACGGTACTTATGTGACAATTGACACCTTTAGCAGTCACGACACCGGGTCAGGCTACCTGTCCCACCGCTATGACTCTGTGTACCATGACCCCAAAACTGGGGAACAAAAGGGCGGTAGAAGCGAATTTACGGATGAGTATGAAAAAGTTGGTGACTATTTCATCCTAAATCGTCGGGAGATTCGTACCGAGACAGCAGGACAAATATCGATTCAGGAATTTGTCTTCTCTGATATCAAATTGTTGGAACCTGTTGCTGCTTAAGCTGTATTCTGGATTATAAGTAAAAGCGATCGCTCCTTTCAACTAAAGAGCGATCGCTTTTATTTGTTGCAAGTCCCAGTATTTCACACTCAGTTAAGGTGCAAGGGCATTACCGCGAATTAGGCTACCAATAGTTTTGGCAGTAATTTTCAGTTGGGTGATGGGATTAGCTGGGACAACCGTCTTATATAGATAGCTATCGAATGTCAATCGCTGCACATCGAGGTCATCGCACATTTCCACAAATGCCTCGCGGGTAGCGTCAGAACGATAGAACACGCTTTGCAGAATGTCCAGCACCTTGTAAGTAAGTCCGTATCTTTTATCCCAACGTTTCAGATAAACTTTCAGGTCATTTTCTGTAGGAATACGGCTACCACTGTTAGATGCTTCGACAATGGTTTCAGCACACATCCGCCCAGATTTAGCGGCAAAATAAATACCTTCACCAGAGGACTTGGTAACGTAACCAGCAGCATCTCCCACCAAAGCGATGCGACCGACAACACGACGGGGACGGGGATGTTCAGGAATGGGGTGGGCTTCGACTTTGATGATTTTACCGCCTGCTAGCTTCTCGGAAGCACGGGCACGGATACCAGCTTGTAACTGTTTGATGCTGGCCTTATTGATGTGCATTGTACCAGTACCGACAGCTACGTGGTCATATTTGGGGAAAACCCAAGCGTAGAAATCGGTAGAAACGTCATCACCGACATACATTTCGGCGAGGTCGTTATAGTACGCCATTTTGTCTTCGGGTAAACGAATCCGCTCTTGGAAGGCGATCGCATAATTATAATCTCCAGCGTCCATTTCTTTAGCAACGCGGGAATTAGCCCCATCCGCCCCAATAATTAGATCCACCTTCAGGGTTTTGGCAATACCCTGTGATATCCCATCTGTATGGTCAATGTAATGGATGGTATAAGGGTCAGTATTGTTTCCGGGTATATCAAGTTTATGAACAGTGGCATTAATTAAATTTGCGCCTACTTTTGCCGCCCGATCCCGCAAAAAGCCATCTAGCACTTCCCGGCGGCACATTCCTATATATTCATCTTCTTTTACCAGATTGATATCAACCTCGCGATTGGAAGGCGAAATCATTTTCATCTTCCGTACCCGGCGATCGATAATCTCTGGTGGTAGATCAAACTCACTTACCATACATAGGGGAATTGCACCCCCACAAGGCTTTGCATTGTCTAGCTTCCGCTCAAACAGGTAGGTTTCAATCCCAGAGGCTGCCAGCGTTTCTGCGGCAGATGAACCAGCAGGGCCTGACCCAATAACAGCAACCCGTAGTGTCAAAGGTCTTTCTCCCAATCTTCACATTTACCGAGAGCATACTATCACGGTCTTTCGGGTGATTTGACGCTTTACCTTCAGCTTTCTGTTGAAATGCAATATTCCTTAATGTTTCGATACGAATGGGGAGTAGGGGATGGAGAATTTGGTTAATGAAAAATTTACCGAATTCTGGGAGTTTAAGTTGCTTGAGCTTCTAACAAGACGTTCGGCGATCGCCTTAATTTATCAGATTTTGATGGCAATTTTTCGCCGCAGCTACGCCTGTCGTAGACATCGCTCTCCTACCCCTTGAACGATTACAATAATTTTCATAAGATTCGGCAAATCTAGGGTAAATTGGCGTGTTAGTGGTTGGACTACCTGGGGAAAGAGGTATTTCGGAAGTTCAAAAAATTCTGAGGGAAGCGAGTTGAAAAACTTTCTTCCCTTTTTTTATGATTAAAATACTTATTTTTATTGTGCCTAAGTTAAGTATATTTTTCTTTACGTGTTACTTGCTATATCAAGTTAAAGATTGATTTAAAGGTACTAAAAATTACATAAATTACCATCGAATAAAAATATTCAAAATCCGAATTATTCCTGAAGCTCTAGACTAAAAAGCCAGTTTATATTCAAAACAGGTAAACAAGTTTAGAAATCTCATGTTGTTTAGATCCCTCGTGATGTCTTTAACCTGTTTAGCTATTGCAGGTAGCAATGGAAATGCAGAAGTTAAAGTAGCAACAAATATCAATTCATTACAATCATCTGAAAAAATCCCAAATTTCGCAGATAAATTGGCATCGGTTACTGGAGATAAAATCAACAGTTATAATACTGCAAAATCTCTGAGATTTGGTGAAAATAATAATTCTGTATTACCCGAAAGTTCTATATCTGATCTATCAAAAGATATAGCTATTCAGGAGTTGAGTAAGGATAACCATAAGTCGCGAAAAATATCAACTCAACTGGGGTATCAGAGAAATAGTAACTATATGACTCTAACGCCTACAGGGAAAGCAAATTCACTAGGAAATCCACTTTATGAATTGGACTTGTTCGCAAATGGGCAGTTGATTGGTAAATACATAAGTGTATCTGGAAGGGCGTATACCCAAACCAGAGATCGTAACCGCTCTGGAACGGAAGCACCGTTACCTGACGGAAAATACAAAGTTGCCACAGCAACTACTCGCGGCTCAATTCCGGAAGCGGGCGATCGCTTTCTTCCAATACAGCCCCTATTTAGTACTGGGCGTTCTTCTTTGGGGATTCATTACGATCCATCATTTGATAAAAACAACGGCGAAGACGGTACATCAGGATGTGTGGCATTAACAAACCGTCAGGATTTGAGCCAGGTGTTGGAATACGTCTATGCTTACAGACCTCAATTTCTTGAGGTTATCATTCGGTAATTTTTTACTTTTTTGATTCAATTTAAAAATTCTTTTTTTACAAAAGGAGTCTCAATCATGTTGAAAACTTTTTTTGCAGGTACATTAATTCTCACTGCAATATTACCAGCAGCAGCAGAAGAAGTCGGACCCGGAATTGGTGGCAGAAACTCTATATCTGCTGAAGGTTATTCTGCTCATGTTTGTACTAATGAGTCCGATGGTAGTCTCTCACTGCGTACCAAACCTGGAAAGAGTAGTAGAAAGATTACGGAACTTTCCAACAAGACGAATATTAGGGTGATAAATACCACAAATGGTCAAGATGGTTTTGTGTGGTTTAGAATCAGAAAGGATGAAATAACGGGTTGGGTTCGTTCTGATTATATTTGTAATGGATACTCCATTGCGGATGAAGACTAATTGTTATTAGTAGTGTAAGTATTAGATATAGCAATTCTGCTTGATTTGTAAGAATTGCAACCCACAGATACCCGACTTGTCAAAGAAGTCGGGTATCTTGTTTCTCACGAATCGCGATCTTTGAATGATTATTGGCGAGTCTTTGGGAAACAGGTTAGGGAATTTCTTCAACCCCACAGATCCTCACACTTTGCTCCTCATTGTAGCTTCCTCGATCGCAGCAGCTCCGGTAGCTAAATCTTGTTCATCTATAAATAACAATGTATGGTATATGTAAGACACAGTAATCCTACCAAGGATCTGTAGATTTAGTTGCAGAGGTATAGTAGCAGTGGGCATAGTAGTTGAGAATGTCTCCAAACAATTCGGGAGTTTCAAGGCAGTTGATCAGGTCAGCCTGGAAATTAAGAGTGGTTCGCTAGTTGCATTGCTTGGGCCATCAGGATCAGGTAAATCTACGCTACTACGATTAATTTCAGGTTTAGAAATGCCAGATAGCGGCAAAATCTTGCTCACCGGTAAGGACGCTACATACCAAAGCGTGCAACAAAGGAATATTGGGTTTGTGTTTCAGCACTATGCCCTATTTAAGCATCTAACTGTCAAGCAAAATATTGCTTTTGGCTTAGAAATTCGTAAGGCACAGCCAAAAAGGATTAAGGGGCGGGTAGAACAGTTACTGGAATTGGTGCAGTTGACTGGACTAGGCGATCGCTATCCATCACAACTTTCTGGTGGTCAAAGACAACGGGTAGCATTAGCAAGGGCACTGGCAGTAGAACCGGAAGTATTACTGCTAGATGAACCTTTTGGCGCACTTGATGCTAAAGTCCGCAAAGACTTACGGGCATGGTTACGCCGCCTCCATGATGAAGTTCATGTTACCACGGTTTTCGTCACCCATGACCAAGAGGAAGCAATGGAAGTCTCCGATGAGGTTGTGGTGATGAATAAAGGGCGTGTCGAACAAGTGGGCACACCAGCAGAAATTTACGATAATCCTGCCACCGCATTTGTGATGAGCTTCATCGGCCCGGTGAACATATTGCCCAGCACCTCAAAGATTTTTAAAAGTAGCGCCTTTGATGCGCCACACCCTCAAGTGTTTTTGCGCCCACAAGATGTTATTTTGGAAAAGGTCGCCAATGGTACCACTACACCTGCAACAGTGAGCCGATTGGTACATTTGGGTTGGGAAATTCAGGTGGAATTAACTTTCGATGATGGACAAGTGCTAATGGCGCATTTAACACGCGATCGCTTTAATGACTTAGAGTTAGAAACGAAACAGCGAGTGTATGTGAAACCAAAAGATGCGAAGTCCTTCCCACTGTCTTATTCAATTTAGTTAGCAGTATTGCTCGAAATTCTCAACCATTTACGTACCTCACGCAAGCGATGTGCGACTTATTCTTGAAATTCCGCTTCCATTCCTCTCCCCCAGAGGGAGAGAGGCTTTAATTCTTGCTCCCCAACCCTAAAAGGGTTGGGGTTGAGAGAAAGTCGCATACTGCATTATCTCTCTAAATATTCTGGGTTTATAGTCAATAAATTGTTCGCGGATATTCTCCGCGAACAATTCTTTTTTGTCGAAAGTCTAAACTTTCTACATGCGCCGGTATATCTGCCCCTATTAACAAGGAGTAAAAGTAAACTTAATTTGATAGCCCTGAGAAATTAAAATTTTTGTTTGCTGCCCCGCAGCTACATCTGTGGCACGCGCTATCAACGTTGTGTTGATGCCGAAAACCGAATTCACTGGGTTAGCACACGCGTCTATTGCATCTGGTGTAATAGCTACATTTTTTACCCATCCATTTAAAAAGCCACCGGGGAAATTTGCGTTTGGATCATTACTAGAATTTGGAACATTTTTGCCTTGAAACACTAAGCTAACTCTTAAATCAGCACTGCCGCCCTTAGGCACATTTGCAAAGCCATTATATTTGATGTTAATGGGCTTGACTTTGTACCCTTTAGGCACATTAAGACCAATCCTCAAACTGCAAGATTTGGATACAACCTTAGGAGATAAAGCTATAACCTGAAATGGAGGTAAAGTTACAGACAGAGTATCTCCTTTCAAACTTGGTTGGGGATTTCCCGACGGGCAACCATTTCCGAAAAGAGTTACTGGAACTTGTTGAAACTGAAATCCTTGTGATTGAGCCTGTACCTGAGATAAACCGACAACATTTAAACTCAGTAGCGTTAAACTGGAAACAAGAGTGGTTAAGACTTTCATATCAAATAATGAGATAAAAACAGCTTGTCAGCTTTGTTGTCAATACTATTGCTAAAGACAGAGAGTCGAAGATTTCTTCGGAATCATTGGAAGAAATATTTCGATAAGTTGCTAAACCAGCTTTTGAGGGTTCAGCTTTTGCGAAAAACCTAACAAGGTTTAAAAGCAAACTTGATTTGGAACAATACAGGGCCGATTGTTGTGTCGATTGTATCGATTCGGATTTGAGTTTCTAGTTGTGGTTGATTTGCAGGTATATTTTTTGGAGCTCTTGCCGTCAGATTTGTATTGATACCAAAAATCGAACTCACAGGATTCTTACATGCATTTATTGTCCCTAATACAACACCTACATCTTTGCTCCAGACATCTGAGAAGCCAGGGCTAAAGGTTGCGTTTGGATTATTGTTAGTTGGAACTATTTGACCTTGAAAGAGTATTCTAACATTCAAATTAGCACTGCCTCCTGGAGGCACATCTGCAAAGCCAAGATACTTGACGTTAATCGGCTGAACGTTCAATCCAGAAGGTACATTCAGACCGATCCGCAGATTACAGGATTTTGATACAACCTTAGGAGGTTCAGCTAAAGCTTCAAACTCCGAAAATGTTATTGAAAGAGTATCTCCATTCAAAATTCCCTCTGCTGTTCCCCCTGGGCAACCATTTCCTAAAAGAGTTACTGGAACTTTTTGAAACGTAAATCCTACTGGTTTAGCCTGTGCCTGAGACAAACCCACAATATTTAAACTTACTAGCGTCAAACTGGAAATAAAAGCACTTAAAATTTTCATACAAAGACTCCGCTAAAATGTGTAATTTCCTCTGCATATTAGCTGCAAGTTAAAACTCCGTTGAAAGAAATCTTTCGAGAAGTTGGTAGAGCAGCTTTTGAAAGATCAGGTTTTGTGAAAACTAAATGCAAAACTTACTATGCATTTAAAAACCTAGCAAGGGTTAAAATCAAACTTGATTTGGAACAATACAGGACCGATTGTTGTGTCGATTGTATCAATTCGGATTTGGGTTTCTAGTTGTGGTTGATTTGCAGGTATATTTTTTGGAGCTCTTGCCGTCAGATTTGTATTGATACCAAAAATCGAACTCACAGGATTCTTACATGCATTTATTGTCCCTAATACAACACCTACATCTTTGCTCCAGACATCTGAGAAGCCAGGGCCAAACGTTGCGTTTGGATCATCGTTAGTTGTCACTTCTTGACCTTGAAAAAGTATTTTAACGTTCAGATCAGCACTGGCTTTGTTAGGTACATTTGCAATAGGTACATCTGCAAAGCCAAGATACTTGACGTTAATCGGTTGAACGTTAAATCCAGAAGGTATATTCAGACCGATCCGCAGATTGCAGGATTTTGATACAACCTTAGAAGGTGTAGCTAAAGCTTCAAACTCCGAAAATGTTATTGAAAGAGTATCTCCATTCAAAATTCCCTGTGCTGTTCCGCCTGGGCAACCATTTCCTAAAAGAGTTACTGGAATTGTTTGAAACGTAAATCCTTGTGGTTGAGCCTGTGTCGGAGATAAACCCACAATATTTAAACTTAGTAGCGTCAAACTGGAAATAAAAGCACTTAAAATTTTCATACAAAGACTCCGCGAAAACGTGTAGTTTCCTATCTACATTAGCTGCAACTTAAAATTCCCTAAGATACTTCTAAACAAAGGAATTTTACCCAGCAGGCTCTCTGGTGTTTGGGGATTTATAGCAATTATTAGTTGTGTGCAATACGCTCTGGTTAAAGGAGACAGAAATAGGAAAAAACAAGGAATTTCTGAATTTTAAATTATTTATCAGCGTATTTCATTTATTTGAGAATTGCTATTTGCTTGTCAATACTATTTATCAAGACACACAGTCAAAGATATCTTCAGAGCGATTGGAAGAAATCTTTCAAGAAGTTGGTAAAGCAGCTTTTGAGGGTTCAGCTTTTGTGAAAAATTAAATGCAAAACTTACTATGCTTTTAAAAACCTAACAAGGATTAAAAGCAAACTTGATTTGATATAATACATGACCGATTGTTGTATCGATTGTATCAATTCGGATTTGAGTTTCTAGTTGTGGTTGATTTGCAGGTATATTTTTTGGAGATCTTGCCGTCAGATTTGTATTGATACCAAAAGTCGAACTCACAGGATTCTTACATGCATTTATTGTCCCTAATACAATACCGACATCTTTGCTCCAGACATCTGAGAAGCCAGGGCTAAAGGTTGCGTTTGGATTATTGTTAGTTGGAACTATTTGACCTTGAAAGAGTATTCTAACATTCAAATTAGCACTGCCTCCTGGAGGCACATCTGCAAAGCCAAGATACTTGACGTTAATCGGCTGAACGTTCAATCCAGAAGGTACATTCAGACCGATCCGCAGATTACAGGATTTTGATACAACCTTAGGAGGTTCAGCTAAAGCTTCAAACTCCGAAAATGTTATTGAAAGAGTATCTCCATTCAAAATTCCCTCTGCTGTTCCCCCTGGGCAACCATTTCCTAAAAGAGTTACTGGAACTTTTTGAAACGTAAATCCTACTGGTTGAGCCTGTACCTGAGACAAACCCACAACATTTAAACTTACTAGCGTCAAACTGGAAATAAAAGCATTGAAAATTTTCATACAAGGACTCCGCTAAAATGTGTAATTGCCTGTGCATATTAGCTGCAACTTAAAATTCCCTAAGACACTTCTAAACAAAGGGATTTTACTCAGCAGCCTTTTTGGATTTGGGGATTTATAGCTATTCTTAATTGTGTGCAATACGCTTTGGTTAAGGGAGACAGAAAATAGTCAAAAACAATGAATTTCTTTTCTGGCTGTTAGAGGATGTTTGAAAAGTCGCAAAGTATACTACAAACCCCGTTTCCATTCCTCTCCCCGTTGGTCTGCCGTTAGGTAAGCAAAGAGAGGCTTTGAAACCCCCATTCCCTTGTAGGGAAGCTAAGGGGGTTAGGTTTGGAGGCTACCAAAAATACTTTTCAAACATCCTCTTAAATGATTTTTCAGCGTATTTTATTTAATTAAGAATTGCCATAAAAAGATTCTGTAAAAAATAATAACTAACCTGAGAAATAGATTGAATCTATCCAAAGACATAGGCTGTGTAAAAAGTTACACATATTAACTAATAACTGAATATTTACTCATTTTTTATAAAGTTAAAAGAAGAGTCGAGTATACTCTAACGCTCTATTTTTTTACTCTCATGACATAATATTTAAACGCTTGTTCCTTTGTGCTTCCTTTCAAACAAAGATTTTTTGGGTTTGCAGGTAAAGCGAGGCTTTGAAAAATATTCAAGTTCAGCAGCTTATTTTTCTCTTTTCAAAGACATAAAAGAGCGCTAAAGGGCTAAAACCTGGACTTTTTTAAAAGATTGAAAATTGAGAGCTAGGAACAATATCCAGCTTTTGCTTTTAATCAGTGTTAGCAGTGGCAATATGATTAGCATAGGCGCAGCCCAAACTAGGCATCGCTAACTTAAAATCAGAAAAGTCAGTATAGTATTTTGAATACAAGTATTCATTTCTAACAAAGCACCAAAAGCGTTCAATCAAGTTAAATTCTGGTAAATATGAAGTTAACCTTTGGTGAATATAAACTTAAGTAACAGAGTTCTATACCCAGTTCTTTGGCCTATATTTGAACAAGTTAGCACAACTGAAATTTGGCGTTATCTAGAATCAGTGTTATGGGTATATTCACTTCTAAACTTAACTACTATTTAACATTAGCTGACAAATACTTTGCTTCTTACCTAAGATCCTCTCAACGGTGGTAAAATTTCCAAAACTGCAATGCTTAAATCAGGAAACTGTAAAGGTGAAATAATCCCATCTTCCTCTACAATTACTTCACTTTCATAGCCATCCTCAGTTGTTTTCCGAAAAACGTGCAATTGCCGGCCAATCACATCTAGCACCCAATAATCTATAATTCCCGCCTTTGAGTAAGCTTTTCCTTTAGTTTCACAGTCTAGTTTAAGGCTGCTATCTGCTACCTCAATAATTAGATAAACCTCAGAAGGGGTAGGATGATGGTCTGCATAGTCGAGTGGGTCTACTTTAACGACAGCAATATCCGGTTCTGGTTGAGACCGTTCATTTAACTTTACTGGGTCTTGAACACATATCAAAGCCCGATTCCTGAAACTGTTTTGCAGCAATCTATCTGGCCTCCCCACTGCTGAACGATGGGCTGTCCCTTTTGCAATCATCCAAATAATCTTTCCTTCTAGGAGTTCCACTCGTTCATCTGCACCAAAAATCCCAGCCTTAGCCATCCGGTGGTATTCTTCTACTGTCCACAGGCGAAGTGGTAAGGTCGTTTCTGTGTTTTGCATGGCTTTAGCAACTGTCAGAGCAATTAATATCCTAGCATCTTTAACTTGACACACCACTAATAGTATGATATACGGAGGATATTTGGCTTTATTAGGGTTGACAGATGTGCATTGGTGTCAACTTAAAGCCAGAGCAAATAGAATTCGCGTGCCAGTTGCTCATGGGGAGTAATTTGACTTGTGTATACACCGTAGCTCCCAAATTTGGGAGAGGGATTTAGGGTGAGGGTGAAAACTACGGTTCTCAACTTAGATGGGGTTTAATCCTCTAAAATCTGGATTTCATCAAGTTGATTAATCACCACATCCGCACCTCGGACATTATCTGACTTACCCACCCAAGTGATACCAATACAACCTGCGGCTTTAGCATCACGCGCCATTTGCATATCACCAACTGAATCACCCACCATCAATGTAGCGCCTGGTTCGACTCCCAAAACTTGGCAAGCTTGTAAAAATAGCACTGGATCTGGTTTACTCGGCCCCTCATCAACTCCCATTTCCAACTGGATATAATCACTTAATTGGTGATTAGCTACAAACTTACGTACTTCTTGAGTTGTCGCAGCTGAGAGAATACCGAGTTTTAGCCCACCTTCCCACAAAGATTTCAAAACTTCTAAGCTACCCACAAACAGTGGTGAAGGAGTTTGTCCAATGTATTTGTCTGCTTCATCCAAAGCTTGACGGGCTATTTTTAAGGACTCAAACCATCCTCTTCCCGTCTCGGCTATATATGCTGCTGCTGCCACTTCTGTTTCGCGGCGGCTTGCTACTGATATTAAACCTGCGGGATCTAGAAGATTACCATTGATGCCAAATGCCATTAATAGGGGTTCCCCAGTTCCAGGAATTTGAGCATCTATTAATCTTGCTGCCTTTTGTGCGATCGCTCGCAAATACATTTCCGAATCTTCTAGAGTACCGTTTTTGTCAAACAAAATTGCCTGGATGTTATCAAAAGTGATGTTTCTACACTTAATAGTTGCCACAATATTTCACCCCACTTATTTAGTTAGGAGTTAAGAGTTAGAAGTTAGGAATAATAACTCCTAATTTCTAACTCTTAACTACTGCCAACTCTTCACTTTTACCGATTCTCCACATAAAAAAAGAGGGTTTTCCCTCTTTTTAAAATGATTTGATACTCTTACTTCAAAGACAAGTAAAACTATAAAAATTTATTACTCTTCAATAGCTGCTGGAATCTCCTTTTCAATTTCCGCAACTACTGGAATTTCTTGTTCAAGTTCTGCTGCTGGTGGAATTTCTTCTTCAATTTCCGCAACTACTGGAATTTCTTGTTCAAGTTTTGCTGCTGGTGGAATCTCTTCTTCAATTTCCGCAACTACTGGAATTTCTTCTTCAAGTTCTGCTGCTGGTGGAATTTCTTCTTCAAGTTCCACTGCTGGTGGAATTTCTTCCTCTGCTACAACTTCTACAGCTGTAGCCGCCGCAGCAGTAGCACCTTGCTGCTTGGCTAGTAGTTGTTCACGATACTTAGCAGCCATTTCTTCCGCCTTATCGTAGACCAAATCCCGGTTTTTAATCATATCGCCGGGTTCGGGTTCTAGCTGCTTGGTAGATAGGGAAATCCGACCCCTTTCTGCATCCAAGTCAATGATCATAACTTTCACTTCATCATTGACATTGAACACGCTATGAGGTGTATCAATATGTTCGTGAGAAATCTCAGAAATATGTAGTAGACCACTAACGCCGCCGATATCGATGAAAGCACCGTAGGGCTTAATACCACGAACAGTACCAATTACTACTTCGCCGACTTCTAGGCGGTTCATCTTGCGCTCAACCAGCGCCCGACGGTGAGATAAAACTAGGCGATTACGTTCTTCGTCCACCTCTAGGAATTTCAACGGCAGATCCTCGCCGACCAATTCTTCTTTAGGTTTGCGGGTACTGATGTGGGAACCTGGGATAAAGCCACGTAATCCCTCAATCCGTACCAATGCTCCGCCGCGATTGGTTGCAAACACGCCAGAACGTACAGTTGCATCTTCTGCTTGCAGCTGTCGCACCCGCTCCCAAGCCCGCATGTATTCAATACGGCGAATCGAAAGCGTTAATTGACCATCTTCATTTTCATCAGTAAGGATGAAAAATTCTCGGGTTTCGTTTGACTGTAATACTTCTTCCGGGCTATCCACCCGGTTTATAGACATTTCTTGTATAGGTATATATGCTGCGGTTTTAGCACCAATGTCAATCAGAGCGCCGCGCGGCTCTATACTGAAAACTGTTCCTGGTACAACATCACCAGGGCTAAAATGATAATCGTATTTGTCAAGTAGAGCAGCGAAATCTTCGTGAGTGAATCCAATTTCTGTAGCGGTTAAATTCTGATTGACCATGCTGATTTGTTCCTGGTTCTAGTCTCCGTAAAGGTTGTGCAACAAACGCGATGTCTTATGCAAGCGCTTTTATGGCAGCCTACACTTAAACATCCTTTTTCATCCTAGCGCAGAAAAGCTAGTATTAACATATATCTACTCCCAAGATTGGAAATTATATCACAATATTAAAATGATTGATGATTTACTTAGTAGTTATAAATAACAAAGAACAAACACAATAATATCCGTTGCTACCAAGGATGGTAGCAACGGATATTAAGATTAAATCTGCTTAAAGGTCTGGTAATAGGATCTACTTATCTTTTGGTTTCTCAAAACGAGGGGGTTCGCGAAATGCGATCGCAAAGAAGAGAGTACCTATACACAGAGTAAAAATCAAGATGTACGCAACGCTTTCCATATTAAGATTTCCTGCCTATCGAGCCAGTAATTAAAGTTCTGAGTGCTGAAGTTACCTGAGTGCTGAGTCAGAGCCTTAACTCAAAACTCAGCACTCAGAACTTAGCACTGAAATTAGAGAGCTTCCTTCCGGCGGGTTGACTTGTCACCCACTTTCTGGAACAGACCCCACTCAACTTGCTCTTCTAGATCCGCATCAACACCAGCAAACACGTCTCGGTAGATTGTCCGAGCGCCATGCCAGAGATGACCAAAGAAGAACAGCAGAGCAAATACGGCATGTCCAAAGGTAAACCAACCTCTAGGACTGGTGCGGAATACACCATCAGAGTTCAAGGTTTCCCGGTCAAATTCAAAGATTTCACCGCCTTGAGCCTTACGGGCATACTTCTTCACATCAGCTGGTTCTGTAAAGGTCTTACCGTTTAGATCACCACCGTAGAAACTGACAGTGACACCAGATTGCTCAAAGCTGTACTTAGATTCTGCCCGACGGAAGGGAATGTCAGCGCGGACAATTCCATCTGCGTCGGTCAAGATCACTGGGAAGGTTTCAAAGAAGTTAGGGAGACGACGCACGGTCAATTCCCGTCCTTCAGAATCTTTGAATACGGCGTGACCTTGCCAAGATTGGGCAATGCCATCACCCTTGACCATTGGCCCTGTACGGAATAGACCGCCTTTAGCGGGGCTATTACCGACGTAATCATAGAAAGCTAGCTTTTCTGGAATCTGCGACCAAGCTTGGTCAAGGGTTGCACCTTGAGCAACGCTAGTTTGGGTGCGGCGTTGAATTTCTTGACGGAAGTAGTTTTGATCCCATTGATAGCGGGTAGGGCCAAACAATTCGATGGGAGTAGCGGCGTTACCGTACCACATAGTACCAGCAACAACGAAAGCAGCAAAGAAGACTGCTGCAATACTGCTAGAAAGTACTGTTTCAATATTCCCCATCCGCAGGGCTTTGTAGAGCCGTTCGGGGGGTCTAACTGTGAGGTGGAATAAGCCTGCAATAATACCAACAACACCAGCAGCAATGTGGTGAGCCGCAATACCACCAGGGTTATATGGGTTAAAACCATCTGGGCCCCATTCCGGTGCTACTCCCTGGGCAGCCCCAGTTATTCCATAAGCGTCAGAAACCCAAATCCCCGGCCCAAATAGTCCGGTGACGTGAAAAGCACCAAAGCCAAAACAAAGTAGACCAGATAAGAACAGGTGAATGCCAAACATTTTTGGCAAGTCTAGGGCGGGTTCACCAGTGCGGGGATCTCTAAAGAGTTCCAAATCCCAGTAAACCCAGTGCCATACGGCGGCTAGGAACAAAAGACCGGAAAGAACAATGTGAGCGGCAGCAACGCCTTCAAATGACCAGAAGCCAGGGTCAGTTGCTGGTCCACCAGTAACATTCCAGCCACCCCAAGATTGGGTGACACCCAAACGTGACATGAAGGGCAGAACGAACATCCCTTGACGCCACATCGGGTTGAGAATCGGATCGCTAGGGTCAAAAACAGCCAGTTCGTAGAGTGCCATCGAACCAGCCCAGCCTGCTACTAAGGCTGTGTGCATTAGGTGTACAGAAATCAGTCGCCCTGGATCATTCAGAACGACTGTATGTACTCGGTACCAGGGTAGTCCCATTGACTACGCTCCTCCTCGATGAGTTAGTTTACAAAGCAATTTTCTTACTGAGATTCTGAGAGACGAAAGCCGACACTCAGAAAACTCTCTCTTGTTTTTTGTTATTGCCAGAGCCAGAGTCATACCACAGCTTAGTCTTATAAGTCAGACAGCGTGGGCGCTTTGGCAATGCTTACTCGCTTCGGGAGGTTTACCTTGTAGGGTAGCCATCGCCAAGCAAAAATGAGAATGTTTTAAAAAGTGTAACTATTGATCGAATTGTTTGCAAGCGTGTAAATTAATGCGATCGCGTAGCATGTCCAAGTTTTTTCGCTACCAATCCCTCTCAGAGATTAAATTTGCTTATCTTTTCTTGATGAAGAGGGCGGGGATGAGAGAGATGAGGGAGATGAGGAAGAATAAATAATGCCCCATGCCCCATGCCCCATGCCCCATGCCCAATGCCCTATGCCCTATGCCCCATGCCCCATGCCCCAATCTATTGAACCACCAGATGGATATTTTGCAGTTGACACTTCGCCTCAGCGGTACCCAGGCGTTCAATTACCTGTTCAGCACTCATCAGACGCTTGAGTACTACTTGACCTATGCTCTTACTGGCAATTACTGGTGTTGTTGGCTTGACTTCCACGGTTAAAATAGCTTCTTCAACTCGATAAAGCCATAGCAATTCGTTTTGTTCCACTAAACAAATATTCATTCGCTGAATATCTGGTTGGCGTCGCCATGCAGTTATTTGCCATAGTCCATCAGATGCCCATACTCTAGCAACTGCCCATCCCTCAGATAGAAAGAAATACTTCACGGTCTTAGTCTCACTTTTGGACTTTCTATTTGCTATTTACCATATCTTATATATATCATTTGTTAATGTATAACTAATGAGATTTTAAATGAAGGCGATTTAATTTATTGCCCATGTTTTAATAGGAAAAGTCCTGATTTACAATTATTATTTAATAATCCCAAATATATCTATTTATTGGAGTAAAACCTTGTATCAAAAGTGGGTAAATTAGTAATTAATTGTAGAATATGCGATAAAACTAGCGAACATATAGTATAATCACTGACCGATCATTAGATAAAATTTAACTGTATGACTTGGTTTTCCTTGTCCGTGAAACGGTGGGGTCGGATTACACAATTCCTATCTTTGTTCTGTCTATGTTTATTATTAGTTGTTAGTTGCGCTCCTCGTCCTAAGCCTTCTACGCCACTATCCAGTTCTATAAATAGCCTTACAGGTGATGGTCGGATTACTATAGGTACAACAGCAAAGCCAAGAACCCTTGATCCGGCTGATGCCTATGAGTTAGCATCTTTAGGTTTGGTGTTTAATATGAGCGATCGCCTCTACACCTATGAACCAGGAAGCACGGAAATTAAGCCCCAGCTAGCTACAGCATTACCGAAAGTCAGTCAAGATGGCTTAACTTATACCATCCCTTTACGTCAGGGAGTACTTTATCACGATGGGACTCCCTTCAACGCCCAAGCAATGGCCTTTACCATCCAGCGCTTTATTGAAAATAAAGGAAAACCCTCATTCTTACTAGCTGATATAGTAGATTCGATAAAACCTACAAGCGAGTATGAGTTAACCATTAAGCTGAAAAAGCCCTTTGCAGCGTTTCCTTCACTGCTGGCGTTTCCTGGAATATGTGCAGTTTCGCCAAAAGCTTACGAACTCGGTGCTGGGAAATTCAAGCCGAATATCTTTGTGGGGACTGGCCCTTACAAATTAGCGCAGTATGGCACTGATTCACTGCGATTTGATGTGTTTGATAAGTATTGGGGAGAAAAACCAGCTAACAAGGGTGTTAACGTCCAAATTCAAACTAGTCCGGTTAATTTGTTTAATGCTTTCCGTACAGGCGCAGTCGATGTCGCTTATCTGTCGCTGCAACCAGATCAAAATCGGAGCTTGGAAGAAGGGGCTAAAAAAGGGGATTGGCAAGCGATCGCAGCTGAAGGTAGTGTAGTAAGTTATCTAGTATTAAACCGGAATCAAAAGCCTTTAGATAAATTAGAGGTAAGACAAGCGATCGCCTCAATAATTGACCGTCCACTTTTAAACGAGCGAGTATTACTTGGTCAAGCAGATCCGCTTTATAGCATGATTCCTACGACGTTTAAAGTTTCTGTGCCATTATTCAAAGATAAATATGGCGATGCTAACTTTGAGCAAGCTAAAAAATTGTTAACTACTGCTGGTTTCTCCAAAGAAAATCCCGCAAAAGTGCAAGTTTGGTATCCTTCTAGTTCACCTACTCGTAGTTTGGCAGCACAGACACTTAAATCTCTTGTTGATGCCAAAATGGATGGAATGCTACAATTTGAAGTCACCCAAGCGGAAGGCCCTGCCTTTTTTAAAGACATTGCCAAGGGTTTGTATCCGGGAGCTTTACTTGATTGGTATCCAGATTTTTTAGACCCAGATAATTACGTCCAGCCGTTTTTATCTTGTGACAAAGGTTCAGTTGTGAAAGGATGTGAAGATGGAGGCAGTCAAATTCAGGGTTCGTTCTACTATAGCGAAGCCGTGAATAAACTGATCGATCAGCAACGCAAAGAACAAAACCCCGAAGCGCGTCAGAAAATTTTCACAGAAATTCAAACGCAAGTAACTACTGATGTACCTTACGTTCCCTTATGGCAAAATAAAGACTATGTATTTGCCCAAAAAGGTGTTAACAGCGTACAACTTAACCCCACCCAAATTCTGGTTTACCAGACAATTAAAAAGTAGTCATTAGTCATTAGTCATTTGTCCTTAGTACAGAACACTACAAAAAGGGTTTTGTAGCTTGGGTAGAACGAAGTGAAACCCAACATCAAGTCTGAATCTTTCCGAACCCCTTTTACGGTGACGTGTACTTAGTTATTGGTCATTAGTTATTATAGCGGTTTGCAGTTAAGTCCAATACAGACCTAACCCCCAACCCCTTACGCCAGGTGCTTCAAGTCGGCAAAGCCGGGAAACCCGTCCAACGCACTGCCTCCCCAACGCACTGGCTCCCCTACAAGGGAAGGGGAGTAAGATTCAAAGCCTCTCTCCTTGTAGGAGAGAAGTTTGGAGAGAGGTCAAAACTGTACTGCACTTAAGGGAGAATTGCTATAGTCATTGGTCATTTGCAAATGACAAATAACAAAGGACAAAGGACAAATAACAAACAACTAAAATATGTCTCGTTCTAAAGCTTTACAATATTACATTGTTTCTCGGTTGCTTCTCGCGCCACTTCAGCTATTAACAATCATCACCATTGTATTTCTCTTACTAAGAGCAACACCAGGAGATCCAGCAGATGCAATTCTCGGTGGACGTGCGCCAGAAGCTGCTAAAGAAGAATTGCGAAAACAACTAGGTTTAAACCTTCCCCTATGGCTACAGTACCTCAATTATTTAGGAAGCATACTGCGCTTTGACTTGGGAACCTCTTTAATGAGTCGGGGAGAGAATGTTTGGGACATAATTGGGCAATATTTCCCAGCGACGGTGGAGTTAGCAGTATTTAGTATGGCGGTTGCACTCATCGTCGGAATCGCGGTTGGGACTCTTTCGGCTTCCCATCCTGGGACATATTTTGATGTCGGTGGACGCTTATTTGGTATCATCACCTATGCACTTCCCATGTTTTGGGCGGGAATGCTTTTGCAGTTGATTTTCTCAGTACAATTGGGTTGGTTTCCTAATTCCAACCGCTTTCCGCCCAATCTTCCGGCTCCCACTCCTGTAACTGGATTGTATACAATTGATAGCTTACTCGGTGGAAACTTCACCCAGTTTTTCACATCTTTGCACCATCTTGCCCTACCGTGTCTCACACTAGGAATTTTGCTCAGTGGGATTTTTGAGCGAATTGTGCGAGTTAATTTAAAGCAAACATTGCAAGCAGATTATGTAGAAGCAGCTAGAGCCAGAGGTATTGGTGAAAATAAGATTTTAGTCTCCCATGCCTTAAAAAATGCGCTAATTCCAGTGATTACAGTGTTGGGATTAACTTTTGCATCTCTGTTGGGTGGGGCAATTTTGACAGAAGTGACATTTTCTTGGCCTGGGTTAGCTAATCGACTATATCAAGCGATCGCCGATCGCGATTATCCCACAGTCCAGGGAGTGCTAGTATTTTTTGGTGCGATCGTTGTGAGTGCCAGTATTTTGATTGATATTTTAAATGCTTATATAGATCCGCGAATTCGATATTAGTAAAGAGTTATTAAAATAATTCGTAATTCGTAAATATAGTGTTTTTCGTTTACTCTGACCTCTCTCCTTTTAGGAGAGAGGCTTTGAATCTTACTCCCCTTACCTCTCTACGAGACGCTGCGCGAACGTAGGGAAGGGGCTGGGGGTTAGGTCTATATTCGACTCAACCCAGAAGCGCTATAGGACTAGTATTTGATTTCTACCTCCTGCCTCCTGCCTCAAAACCGATAGCTTTGTACTTCATGCAAAAGAAAAATGCTGTATGTCTTCTTTTATATAAAAATGAGAAGAATTGGTTTTTTATATTTACACTAATTTGATATTACGAAATTGTATGCTTAGTAGACAAAATTATAAAAACTTTCAGATGGAATGGATAATTATAAACACTGTTAATTGTTTTTTAGGTTTTTTAATCTGATTAATTTTAGGAGTATTGATAGATAATGTTCAACTTAAACCAGATTTAGCCTTCTATCTTATTCTGTTTGTTTTACCTGGTGTTGTAATTGGACTATCACAGTGGTTACTACTTCTAAAAAAGATTCCCACCATAAGTTGGTTATGGATACTATCGAATGTACCCGGATTGTATCTAGCTTTCATATCTACAGTTGTAGCGTGTTTTGTTAATTGGGCATTTATTATTAATTTGTTACAAGTTAATCATGAACTAACACAGACATTTTTAATAGCCAGTATAGGAGGTGCGATTGGAGGTGCTGTAGGAGGAATTATTACTGGAATAATTCAACATCTTTTAATTAGAAAGAATTTTTCTGTAAATCGTTTGTGGATAATCACTAGTACTCTCGGTTGGTCTGTAAGTTGGAGTCTAGGTTGGACTGTAGCACTTGTTATAGACTTTCACTCTCCTATTTTTAATGCAATTGTTAAAGCAGTAGGTTCTTTTTCCAGTATATTACATAACTCAAACTTTGCATTTGGTTTTACATTGCTTCCTTTTGCAATTATTTTTGGTTTTGTAAATGCAATTATTACAGGAAAAGTACTGGTTCGGTTATTGAGACAATCTAAACAAACCCATTCCTGAAAAGTTAAAAGTGCGTCAATTTTTTCAATACGTGAAAGCGAATACAAAGCGAATAGAATTCGCGGCTACACAGGCAAAGTCCGCCTTTCCTTCTCTTCTCTACAAGAGGCTGCGCGAACGCGGACTAATTTCAGCGATGCCTACGGCTGGCTACGCCTACGCATTTGCTATTATCTTCTTAAACTACGAGGATCAAGTGCATCTCTCAGCCCATCACCGAGTAAGTTGAATGCTAACACTGTGAGGATAATCAGCACAGCAGGCGGCCAGATTAACCAAGGTTGCAATACCAAAATTGAAGCATTGCTAGCCAGAGAAAGCATATTGCCCCAAGAGGGGTCTGGTTGTTGAATTCCTAAGCCGATGAGACTTAGTATCGCCTCTGAACCAATAAAGCTGGGAATTGCAAGAGTTGCAGAGATAACTATATAACTAGCCGTTTGCGGTAAAACGTGGCGGACTACGATATAAAGTGGATTACCGCCCATTGCGCGTGCCGCTTGCACAAATTCTCGCTCTTTAATTGATAGTACCTGTCCGCGAATTACCCGTGCTAAACCAGCCCAGCTAATAACCGAAGTAATCACCACAATCAGCAAAAAGCGCTGGGTACTGCTTAAACCAGGTGGTAAGACTGCCCCCAAAGTTACCAAAAGATAAATACTGGGGAAAGTCATTAGCACTTCTGCCAAGCGCATGATGACGCTATCAGTCACACCGCCGAAATAGCCAGAAATTCCACCGATAAGCAAACCAAGCGGATAAGTGATGATAATGCCAAAAATCCCGATAAACATACTGATGCGACCGCCATGCAGCAGGCGACTAAATTGGTCGCGGCCTTGGTCATCAGTACCCAAAATGTTGAATTTTGTCCCACTTGTTGTCCCAAATAAATGCCAATTTAAGGGAATACCAGCAAAGATTGTGACTTCATCCCACTTCGGGGGTAATGGCAAACTCATCTGCAACAATCGGTATTCTGGCCCAGAGACAAATAGACGCAGGGGTGAAGGCTTTTTGAAGTCTACAATGAGTTGGCGATCGCCTGTTTCTAAATTCGTGTCTCCCTGAGTCGTCGGATAAACATGAGGCCCGGTAAACTGCCCTGACTGAGAAACCCAGTGTATCTTAGTTGGTGGCAGCAGTGAACCATTGGCCTGTGAAGCATAGGGATCATAAGGAGCAACGAAATCAGCTGCAATTACTGCTACGTAGAAAATTAACAGCAAAATTGCCCCAAATCGTGCCAAAGGATTTTTCTTCAGTCGTCGCCACCAATCCATAGTAGTTAGGAGTTATAAGTTATGAGTTATATAAGCTTTTATTTTAATTCATAACTCATAATTAATAATTCTTAACTCTCAACTCTCAACTCTGCCGATTTTGGATTTTAGATTTTTCCTTCAATCTAAAATCCAAAATCCAAAATCCAAAATTGAATAACTCCTAACTCGCAACTCCTAACTTCTCTAAATACAACTGTTGTTCTTGCTGTTGTTTTTCGTGTTCTACAACAAACACATTTGAGTAGAGATTAGCCAGAATTTGTTTTCCCTGCTGTGTCAGTGATAGATAATGCAGTCCCTCTTGGATATAAGGAAAGACACCATTCCAGTAAAACTTAGCGTAGTTATTACGTAAATCGGCAGGGGTTTTATAGCCCAAAACTTTATTTACACCAGTTTCTTCAAACTCGTAAAATAAAGAAGTAATTTTTTTCAAGTAACGCGGGTCGCTTAGTTGCCCAATCAAATCAGCAGCACGTACTAATCCTGCAAAGCACTTTGTATCTTGCTGATCTTCTGCCGCAGGCACGGGAAATCGAGTCAATTCAATATTGCTCTTAATTGCCTCAGCATCTATTAACTTATGACCGCCAAAACGCTCATCAATAAAAAGCTTGGCTCTATCAACATGATACGGCGTAAGACTGGCATCAGAAGCGCCAGAAGCTACAGAAATCATTTTGCCATTTTTACCTGTGGCATATAAGTCTATTGTTTCTCGGTCTTGTCGGCAAACTCCCTTAACGTAGCCAATATCATGACACACTAAGGAAATGATACAATGCAACCAGTCTTCACTGGAAACACCGCCTTCTCTAATGTGTTTCCCACGTAAAATTTCTTGCCCCACTAGGGTGACGAGGACAGTGTGTTCAACATTGTGATAAAGGGCATCGCTATTAGCAATGTTTTCCAAAGCCATGTTACCAGCCCAGGCGATAATGTCCTGATAATCATTTTTGAAACAGCCATAGGTGCGACGGTAGCCTTCTCGAATTTCATTTACGAAGGCATCAATTAAAATTTCAGTGGCATTGAACATATCTGGTTACTCTGGTAAATACCAATTATTTATTGATTTGATTGATTTCAAAATTCCATAATCAGGCTACCCTTGCTGGAATTTAGCGCAATGGAGTTTGCTCCTTTGTAACTCATGTATAGCTGTAAACGCTAGCTTCACCTACTGAAGTTCCTGATGTTGATTGACCAATATCGCAAACATCCCCACTGTTCCATTAGTCGAAAGCTAAAGCAATACCAAACCGACTCAAGATGTTATCCCGTGAAGCAGAGCCATAAAATACATTATTTGTCAATATTTAGAGGGCTGGCATTAGATACCAGTTGTCAGATTGAGTCGCAACGGAATTAGTCTATGAATAATCTTTGGGCTGATCCGCGTTAGCGGAGCTGAACGAAGGGGAATAGCGTCTGTCTGCGACACGCTATTCCCCTTCGTAGAGAAGTTATCGCTACTCGAAGAGATGGGCAACATGATTATTCCTGTGGGAGACGGTGCTGATTAGGGGGCTTCTTGCTGGATGAAAGCGGTGTAGATTGTCAATCAAAAAGGTTGATAATATCTATATTGTAAAAGTATTGGATTCGCAAAATAGATTATGACATTGGAAAACACCTTTGGTGAATATAGTTTTGTCACGAAAGTAGACGTCACGAATCTGGAAGCTAGTGTCCAGTGGTACAAGGCTAAACTCGGCTTAATTCCTGAAGAGAAATATGACACCCCTAGCTGGAGACAGTTTAGTCTACCTGATATTGGGCGGGTTGCAATTGGACTAAACTTAAGTAACTCAGTTGAAACAGGTAGTACTGTTAGTACTTTTGTTGTAAGCGATATAGTTACTGCTCGTCAAAGCCTTATTGAAAAAGGAGTTGAAGTTGGCCCAATTACAGATGTCGGTCATGGAGTGCAATTATCTGTCTTCAAGGATATTGACGGAAACTTGTTGGGGCTTCGGCAGAATCCGCAGTCTTAACCATTAGCTGCAACAAATCGGCGATTAAGCAGCAACATAAGTTTAGTTGCTGCTTCTACCGTTCACACGCGATGCCATCTCGATCTCGGTCAAACTTACCCCGTCTGTGTTCATTCGACTTGCGTTGAATTGTTAACTAAATGCCACGTCGCCGCAAATAGCGATATATTGAGATGCTTGGTTATGCTAACTATAAAAAGCAAAAGAGGCTTTTAAAACATCCTCTTAGACGTATTTTAATTTTATACCTTTTTATTGAGTATAGAATCACACAAAAGATAGAGGTATTAACCGACTTAATTTTATTACTATTAATAAAATATAAAGAAATATTACAGAAAGGAGTCAGCTATTAGCATCCAATTATCAAATAATGTCGTCATCCCGAAATCGCATAATTCCAACATTGCTCTGGATCTAAAACGTGCCACGGAAATTGCTGAATATTGTGCAAACAATGCCAGTTCTATAGATTGCAATAGTGCTTTTCCCAAGCAGGAGTTTGAGCTGATTGCTAAAGCTGGGTTGTTAGCTGCACCATTGGCGAAAGAATTAGGCGGATGGGGTGCAGGAATTGATGCTAATGTTACCTACGAGCTTTTAATGCTATTAAAGCAGATGGGGCATGGCAATCTGGCAGTTGGCCGAATTTATGAAGGACATATCAACGCCCTGCAACTAATTCAGACTTTTGGTTCTACAGAACAAATCACAAGCTACGCGCGTGATGCCCGCGATCGCCAGAAAATATTTGGCGTTTGGAATGCTGAAGCCTCTGATGGTGTTAAGATAATTCCTTTTGAAAATGAACGTTATCGGCTGGAAGGTTCTAAAACCTTTTGTACTGGTGCAGGCTATGTTGAACGTCCTTTCGTGAATGGAGTATTGTCAGAAGGCGGTTGGCAAATGTGCATTGTATCGATGGACGAAGTGACAACAGTTAGTGATCCAACTTGGTGGCAACCTTCTGGGATGCGAGCTACTGCTAGTTACAAAGTGGATTTTAGCGGTGTAGAGTTGGATCAGAGCGCTTTAATCGGCGGGCCAGGAGACTACTTTCGACAGCCTTGGTTATCTGTTGGGGTGATTCGGTTTGCTGCTGTGCAACTAGGTGGGGCAGAAGCACTGTTTAACCTAACTCGTCAGTATCTCCAGAAGTTGGAATATACAAAAGATCCATATCAACAGGAACGGCTTGGCAGAATGGCGATCGCTATTGAAAGTGGTAATCTCTGGCTGCGGGGGGCTGCGGATCAGGTAGCAGCCTATGCGCCTGTGTTTGGTGGCGATCCCACAGTTACCCACCCGCAAGCAGACCAACTTGTTGCCTATGGAAATATGGTGAGGACAGCAATTGAACAGATTTGCATTGATGTGATGAATTTGTGCGAACGTTCTGTTGGGACTCGCGGCCTACTACCACCAAATCCGATGGAACGTATTATCCGAGATTTGACTCTATATCTGCGTCAACCAGCTTTTGATGCGGCCTTGGCAAATGTCGGGCAGTATGTCTTGCAGCAAAGTAAGGAAAGCTTATTTGCTTTGGAATGATGAATAAATTCGGCTTGATTGGATTACCACTAAGCAATCCTAGTGTTTTGCCCTGGCGTTCAATTAACGAGATCGCTTGTAGTCCGGCATTAATCGTCGCACCCCATCCTGATGATGAGACGTTAGGTTGTGGGGGTGCGATCGCTCTGTTACGGTCTTTAAATTGTCATGTGCAAGTTTTAGTCATCAGTGATGGTACTCTTTCACACCCCCGTTCACAGAAATATCCCGCAGAGAAACTCCGGGATTTGCGGGAAGCTGAAACGCTATCAGCATTAAAATTGCTGGGTGTAGAGGTTAATGATGTCACCTTCTGGAGAATGCAGGATGGGTCAATTCCAACACAGTATGAAAGTGCAGTAGCTAGTTGTCGTGCTTACATTACAGAAGTCGCCCCACAAATTATCTTTTTACCGTGGCGATATGACCCTCATGCAGACCACCGAGCGACCTGGAAGTTAATTCACGCAGTGCTGGATGATTTACCTTTATCCCCCCGATTGATTGAGTATCCTATTTGGGATTGGGACTCACAGCAACGGGGGAGTCTGCCAACATCTCTTCAGGTGACAACCTGGCGGTTGAATATTAGCACGGTAGTGGAGTTGAAACAGCAAGCGATCGCTGCTTATCGTTCCCAAATTACAGACTTAATTGACGATGATCCAGAAGGCTTTCGCCTGAGTGCCGAAATGTTAGCCAACTTCACTCATCCTTGGGAAGTTTATATAGAGGAAAACCTATGAATCCCTTACAATCCAATTCCCTACCACCCAGCTACTTTGATAAACTTTACAGCGAAGATCCTGACCCGTGGAAGTTTGAGACGAGTGAATACGAAGCTAACAAATATGCTGCCACAATCGCAGCTTTACCCAAAGAGCGCTATCAGTCTGCCTTTGAAATCGGTGGTTCCATTGGGGTTTTAACTGAGAAGCTACAAAAACGTTGTGACAGATTGTTCTCGATTGATGTATCAAAACTAGCTCAGGATAAGGCAAAAGAGCGCTGTCAGCACCTAGAAAAAGTGCATTTTGAGATTATGCGCGTACCTGAGCAATATCCTGACGAAATATTTGATTTGACCTTGATTTCGGAAGTTGGCTATTACTGGAGCTGGGAAGACCTGAAAAAAGCAAAGCAATGCATTCTGGAACACCTGGAACCTGGAGGGCATCTACTTTTAGTTCACTGGACACTCTATGCCCGTGATTATCCGTTGAGTGGGGATGAAGTTCATAACTCGTTTTTTGAGTTGACCCCAAATAAACTGCGGCATTTAAAAGGTCAACGTGAGGAAGAATATCGACTTGATTTATTTGAGCGAGTCTGAGATAGTTTTCTTCGGCGTTGCTGAATCAACGGATGATTTTTGTAGGGTGGGCCGAAAAGCCCGCCCCGAAATACAAGGGACGGGCTTTTTGGCCCATCCCGCAAATATACAACGCCCAAAATTCATACGCGAGTCGGAGAAAAAATTAATGATTCTGGCATTGCAGACTTAGCGCAAACAGATCAGATGATGGCAGTAGCAGAAGTTTATCAAACCGATATCGGTAAAGTGAAACTAGGACAACAGGCAGTGATTAGCAGTCAGACATTTACCGGTGAACTGCCAGAAACCATTGTCCAAATTAGCTTGACCAGAAATAAAACCCACATTCTGCATGAGTAATTGTACTCAAAATTTTGCCCTCCGCAGGTTGTTTTGTCAAAATCTGAATTTTTATAAAAGGACTTACGCAAAATATCTCACAAACTCTGATTTCCACCGTTCGCGCAGCGTCTCCCTTTGGGAGAAGTTCAGAGACGCTAACGGCGGAAGCCGCCGCTCCGACTTCTCTGTGTGTCGCGCCAGTTGCTACAACGGGGAGCCACTGCGTTGGACGGGTTCCCCGGCTTATTCGCGTAGCGTCTCCCCTTGGGAGAAGCAAGTGGCGTGGGAACCCCCCTTCTCCTATCGGAGACGCTACGCGAACGGGTGACGCTCGCGGACTCGCTAACGCTACGCTAACGGCAGTTCCTCATGGGGGAAACGCAACGCACTGGCTTCTCTACGCCTCTGTGGTTCGTTATTCCGTAACTTTTGCGTAAGTCCTATCTTAATCCAACCCTATTGCCCCAACCCTAAAGTCCCCTTGTCCTCTTTGTTGACGCAAACTCTCAAGACGCAAGCGCAAATCTCCAATTGCTTGTTCAATTTCCACAAATTTCCAGCGCGAAGCCCACCTTTCTTCTTCCTGCTGGCGTTCTTCGACTTGTTCAAACAACTGACCAAAGGTATAAGGTTGGCTCAATTTCTGCACAAGCCATTGAGCTGAAACTCCCAGCATCTCTGCCAAGGACGTGACGTTAGGATGATCTGGCTGATAGCCATTGAGAGCGCACCACCACATCACTCGTAATTGGCGACGTGCAACAAAACGAGTTTCGATAGCTGCTGCTGACTCGACTACAAATGATTGCTGTTGCCGTCCCATTTCTATCCATTTACTCAGCTGATTTGCTAAACCAACATTGGTACGTCCGATTTCTCTTGCTGAAGTTACTACCCGCACTAGCGAACTGTGGCGGAAACGAGCATTTACCCGTACCAAGGCACGGTAAAAAGCTACATCTTCAGGAGTCCGCACTGGCGGTAAGCCTCCTGCCAATGCATACATTTCTGCTGTTACTGCCAAACTGGCTCCATAGTGTTGATAGTGGCGGGGAAAGCTATCATGGGGGTCGGGATCAAGATAAGTTTCTAATTCGGTAATTAAATAGCGGTAGCCTACTTCACGCAGATAGCAAGCTCTGGCGTAAGGCTCTAGTGAAGCACGACCAGCGCGCTCAACAAAAATTCGCCCACCGACAGCATCAGCACCACAAATAATTTCGTACAGGTTGGCAGCAATCCAAGTTGGGCTTACCTGCGAGTCTCCATCAGTTGAAGCAATTACCCCCCTTGTGCGTCCTAAGCTAGACAAACGGCGGTATGCTTCATCCATCAAAATCTGACGCACTCGACCAATATAGGCTTCCGTAGGAGGCAGAGTTTTTTCAACTACATGCAGTGCTATATCTGGATGTTGTTCAGCGAAACTCCGGGCTAGAGCTGCTGAATCATCACTACAATTATTTGCTAACAAAATTATTTCGTAGCGTTTGGGATCTAAAAGCTGTCCTTCTAGATCAACTTGATATATTAGGGCAGTAAGGGTTGCTGCCAACGTCTGAGCTTCATTGCGAACTGGTACAATTACACAAACTTCACAATGCGGTGACGGCGGTATTTGGACTAAAGGTTGATAAAGGTCTTTATCGAGTTGTACAGATGGAAAGTCAGCAACGAAGAGCAAGCGCTTACTTTCCATAAAAACCATTTTTCCTTCTCCAGGAATAGCGACACAGTATTTCATTCACAATCAAAAATTATTAATATTTGTAACTCCATTTTCGATATTTTCTCATTTTCTTGGAATCTATCTATAGTATGATTAGTGCTGATTAAAACTCTCTGAATCTCAGCTATCAAATACTAACCTCTATCTGCTCTCACTCAAAGCTTTACTAATCAACGCATAGTATGCATAGTATTTATATATTCTTTATATATTTTTGCTAACCTCAAATTTAAGACGATAAAATCATACTTAAATCATCTATAGGACTCCTATTTGATTTCTGAACAAGACTAAGAGAGAATACGGAGAGGTTT
>NZ_JAQYWQ010000123.1 GCF_029379315.1 Nostoc sp. S13 | reverse complement strand
GTCCGCGTTCGCTTTTAGCGTCTCGTAGAGAGCGTCTTGATTCTGACGAATGTATTCTTCTTCAAAAATGTTTCACAGGTTTTAACAGGAGGTTCACAGATGAAGATTTTTGTCGCAGGGGCAACGGGAGTGATTGGTCGTCCGCTAATCGCCCAATTGCTGGCAAAAGGTCATGATGTAGTTGCATTGACTCGTTCTTCAGAAAACGCGCAAATTTTAGCCGAACAAGGTGTGGAACCTGCGATTATGCAGAGCCTACGCTTCGCGATCGCAGATGTATTTGATGCCGATGCAGTCAAAGCGGCTGTCGTTCGCGCTCAACCAGAAGTGGTGATTGAACAACTCACCGCTCTACCTAAAACCTACACTGGCGAATCGATGAGTGCTGCTGCACCACTCAACCATCGTATTCGTCTAGAAGGGGGTGCTAATGTGCTGGCAGCAGCGCAAGCGGCAGGCGTGCGGCGATATCTGAGGCAGTCGATCGCATTCTGGGGTGTTCCTGGTACGGGATTGGCAAACGAAGAAACACCGATATCCTTGGATGCTTCGCCCGCAGTTGCAGCAGATGCACATACAGTAACCGAAATCGAGCATCGCCTCCTCCAAACGTCAAACCTAGAAGGGATTGTCTTGCGCTATGGCTTCTTTTACGGGACTGGCACTTGGTTTGCTGCTGATGGCGACGTTGCAAACCAAGTACGACAGCAACAATTCCCAATCGTGGGGAATGGGGAAGGTGTATGGTCATGGTTACACGTTGAGGATGCAGCGATCGCTACAGTTGCAGCAGCAGAGCGAGGTAATCCCGGCATTTACCTAATTACGGATGATCGCCCCTTAAAAGTGCGCGAGTGGCTCTCAGCTTTTGCTGGTTGGTTGAATGCGCCACCTCCTCCTCAGATATCAGTTCAAGAGGCTCTAAAAATAGGTGGTGCGGATGCTGTTTACTACGGTACTCAAATGCGCGGCGCATCAAACGCCAAGGCAAAACGCGAACTGAATTTTCAGCCGCGACCTTTGGAATGGCTGGTTGGAAATGCTGTGGCTCATGCCAATGCCAGTTAGCAATTTTAGCAAGAAGCAAACTACAACAGACAATCAACAAGGAGAAATCATCATGACTTACTATGACTATATTGTGATTGATGCTGGGTCAGCAGGCTGCGTAATTGCTAACCGTCTGACCAAAGACCGTGACACGACTGTGTTATTGCTCGAAGCAGGCAATCCAGATACAAAACCAGAGATTCACATTCCGTTGGACTGCACAAGCCTACCTGGCACAAAGGTGGACTGGGGATACTTCTCTGAATCGGTCATGCCAACGCTAATCACGGGACATACAAACGCGCCCACAATTATGATTGGCGAAAAAGCCGCAGATTTAATTAAAGCAGCAGGTAGCGTTTCTAAGCCAGCACACAAAGCAATTGCCAACTGACTCATACCGATTCGCAATAGGCTTCGCTACGCTAACGCAATTACTTTTTGTAATGGGGATTTTACCCCAAGGTAGAAGAAAAATGAAGATTGCTCAATATGGAACAGCGATCGCGGTTCTTCATGCGATCGCTAACGGACTGCATGGTTTAGCACATATAGAAATCCCAGTTGCCCTATCTTTGCTTCAGAGTTCATTTGTGGGGATTGTGATTTTTCTAACTCCCATCATTGCCGCCGTTTTACTTTGGACGCAGTTTTACCGCCTTGGTAGCTGGCTATTGCTGAGTTCAATAGCAGGATCGCTGCTTTTTGGAATATACAATCATTTCATTGTCATTAGTTCGGATCATGTGTCTCAAGTTGCCTTTGCAGGTTGGGGTCTGCTTTTTCAAGTTACAGCCATTCTCATATTAATAGTAGATGGATTCGGGTGCGGGATTAGCGTTTGGGCATTGAAAACAATCCAGCAACCAGAGGAGGTCTTATGAGTTCGTAACCATCATCGTTCCTAGAGATCGCAACACTGGGGGCAGTAGCACTGTAAACTCGCAATCAACAAGCAGTTAGGGTTTCTCAAAATCCATCTGCAACCCTTATTTTCTCAGCGTTGAAACACTTACACTATCTTGCACTATAGGGAGAAAGAACCATGAGCCAATCTAATCTATCCATTGCTACCCAAAAAGTAGCTAATACCATCTTGGACACTGCTGCTCAAGAAGCAGCTACTGATACTATCGTGGACATTGATCTTAACGTTCAAGCCCAGAAGGGTCCAGACCTGCGAAAAGACCATCCTAAAAGTCACGGCTTGGTTTGGGGAGAGTTCAAAGTTGAGGAAAATATTCCTGAATCGTTGAAGGTGGGTATATTTGCCCAGTCCAAAACCTACCCGCTTTGGATGAGGCTCTCCAATGCTTCCTCAGTAGAGAAGCGCGGTAAACTCAAGTCGGATCTTGATCCCGATGTTCGGGCACTCGCGATCAAACTCTTACAGGTAGAGGGTGAAAAAGTGCTGGATGATGAGCAGGAAACCCAAGACTTTTTGATGATTAATCATCCGGTCTTTTTTGTCCACGATGCCCAAGGGTTTGCCAACCTGACGAAAGCAAGCGTTGGTCAAGCAAATGAAGAAGAGCTGCGATCGCTAGAACCCACGTTTGAAGTTCTCAAAGCGGTTACGAGCAAACAAGTTGCAAATCCGCTGCTGATCCAATATTGGAGTACGACTCCCTATAAACTTGGCTCTGTGTCCATCAAGTTTTCTGTAAAACCTCATCAGCAAGATACTCCCGGTTCACCCCCCACTTCAGAGACTTATTTGCGTGAGGCAGTCGTCAAATATCTGTCGGCAGAGAGCAAAGATGCAACCTTTGACTTCTTGGTGCAGCTTTATGTCAACGATGAGAAAACTCCAATTGAAGATCCAATGCAGGAGTGGCAAGAGAAGGACTCACCGTTTATCAAGTTTGCAACCATCACAGTTCCAGCTCAGAAATTTGACTTCGAGGAGCGGAAGCGACTGGATGAGGGCCTATCGTTCATGGCTTGGCATACCCTCCCAGAACATGCACCCTTGGGTAGTGTCAATTTAGCTCGTAAAAAAGTTTATCAAGAGATAGTAAAGGCTCGACGGAGTAACATACACTACCGCGTCGAAGAGCCGCAAGCATATAGTTCAGTTTTAGACGATCCTGAATAATCTTGCTTGCCAACTACTTCCACCAACAATTGGTGCAAGTAGTGTCTCACAATATCTAGAACACTAACGATTGCTCTTTCTAGCTAATTGCTTGGCGTTAACGCAAGCCCCTTGACAAGAATCATAACCTATGCATTCTAGTGTTCCGAATCACTGGCATTGGCGCGAATACTTTGGAGAATTCCTGGGAGCCGCTTTCAATATTTTCATCGGCTTGAGTGCAATCGTCTTTAACTTTGGGCACGGTTTGCCAATAGAACAGCTTGTGCCTGATTCAAGCATTCGGCGACTGATTACGGGACTAATTTTTGCTGGCGGTGGAGCGATTGTAGCCGTTTCTCCGATCGGGAAACTGAGTGGCTCTCACATCAATCCTTCTGTCTCACTCGCCTTTTGGATACACGGCAAAATGCACCTCCGAGATTTTGTTGGCTTTATGATTGGACAGTTTCTCGGAGCGATCGCTGCTGTGTTAATGCTTGTGACCCTGTGGGGAGATTATGCTAGAAGCGTTAGTAACGGTATGACGCTGCCTGGGTTGAATTATTCGCTGTGGGTGGTATTTTTATCAGAAGTCACGATTACATTTCTGTTGGTGTTGACGATTTTTATCTTTGTCAGTCATCATCGGCTGATGCGCTGGACACCTTTGGTAATTTGGCTCTTAATTGCCGGGATGGTGTGGCAAGAAGCTCCAATTTCGGGAACAAGTCTGAATCCGGCACGGAGTTTCGCTCCTGCACTGGTGAGTGGAAATTGGCATCATCAGTGGATTTATTGGATTGCTCCGCCAATGGGTGCTGCGATCGCAGTGGGGGCGTTTCGGCTGATTGCGCTAGGCGAACGGGATGTTCTGACTGGAAAACTTTATCACGCTTTTAATTACCCCAGTATTTTCAAAAATGTCAAACTGCCTCATTTCCAGCATCACTCTCACTCGAACAGATGAACCTAGATAGGTATGTCAGTTTATGCTGCTTGGATAGCCATTGTCTTAGACTCTGCCTCTGGTGTAGAACACACCTCTAAGTTCACACTTTTGGCAGAAGGACTATTGCAAGAATTCGCGATGTTTTTGAAAGTTTTTCTGGAAGGCATTGCAGTTTTAACAGTTGCAATAGCACTCATTCTCACACTCCGAAAAATCTTTCATCTCTGGAGACGCGATCGGGTTCTCCAAGAAACTATCCGTTTAGAACTAGGAGTGGTGTTAGCCTTAGCGCTGGAATTTCTATTAGCTGCCGATATCGTCGGCACAGCTATTTCCCCCTCATGGGATGCAGTGGCAAAACTTGCAGCGATTACTGGTATCCGTACCTTTCTCAACTTCTTTTTACAACGAGAAGTACGAGAATTACGAGAAACAGCCCACTCTCTTGAGGGCAAAGTCAGTAAAGAACTGAAATGAATTAGTGATCTAAGTAAGTCAGCCAGATATCGGAATTTGTAAATCAGTAATGTGTTCTAATTTTGGAGGAATGCACCATGAAAGTTTTGATTCGATTGATCGTCAGTTTTTTTGTATTCATTGTAGATGTAGTGTACGGAAATCGTTCCTACGCCCGGTTTTATATGTTGGAAACCATCGCCCGCGTTCCTTACTTTTCTTATCTATCGGTGCTGCATTTTTACGAGACGCTGGGTTACTGGCGCAAAGCTGACTTATTGAAGGTTCACTTTGCTGAAACCTGGAACGAATTACATCATCTGTTGATCATGGAATCACTGGGGGGCGATCGCCTCTGGATTGATCGCTTCATCGCTCAACACGTTGCTGTAGCTTACTACTGGGTGGTTGTGCCGATTTACATGTTGTTTCCCTCTTACGCCTACTATCTGATGGAACTGATTGAAGGTCATGCCTACCACACCTATGACGAATATTTGCAAACCAATGAAGCCCAACTGAAAGCTCAAAAAGCGCCCCAGGTTGGAATCAACTTCTACCGCGATGGCGATCTCTATATGTTTGATGAAGTTCAGACTGCACCAGGTCATGAATTTCGCCGTCCCAAGGTAGATAATTTATACGACGTGTTTGTGAACATCCGTGATGACGAATGCGAACATGTGAAAACTATGGTGGCACTCCAGAAACCACAAGCGCGGCTAACCTTCAAAAGTCCCCATACGGTTTTTGAAGTCACAAAAGTTTTATCGAGCGAAGCAGAAGTTTGACCAATTGAAGAAGAATACATTCGTCAGAATTCAGGAGTCAGAATGCAATCAGTGGGGGATTCAGACCCGCCACTGATTGAAGACCACCAAATTTTCTTGTTTTGTGGGGGTCTTAAACGCCGTTTATTCATCCACCAGTCGCACAAAATACCCAAGTGAATTCTGGCGACTGACTCCTGAATTCTATTTGATAATTATTAATTCCTAATACTTCCTCCGCGAGAAGCAAGCTACGTAATTAAAGGTACAAGTTCCTGACTTTAGTTTTACAGACAAATTTATTAGCAGCTTTGCGACCTACAAGAGGAACAAACTATGAAAACGATCGCTCGACAAGTAATTGTGATTGGCGCAAGCATGGGCGGACTGCTGGCAGCGAGGGCATGAGCAGATTATTACCAGCAAGTAAAGGTACACTTTCTCAACTGGTATATAAGTAAGTTACACGTTGCTGCTCGACGAGATCCAGTGGTAGCCATTGCATTTTTGAAGGTGACAAATTTGACGGCTTCTCCCAAAAGCCTGATACACCCTATAATTTATCTGAGGGTACTATTGGGTAACATTTTACAGGTTGGCATTCCTAGATTACTCAACTACAAAAGGAACAGCAATGCACAAATGTATTCTAATCAATTGTGACTTTCACGACGAGTAGATTAGGTTGTTGCAGAATTTGCAGCTTTTACCCATTAGACGCACAGCAAATTATCCAATTTCTAATCGACGGTATCGAATATGAACTACACACTCAAAAATAAACGCGCACTCGTCACTGGAGGAAGTCGCGGTATCGGGGCCGCCATCGTTAAGCGTTTGGCAACTGAAGGCGCTGATGTCGCTTTCACCTATACCAGCTCGCCCGATCGCGCCAAGGAAATCGCCCAAGCAGTCCAGGCGCTCGGTGTTCAGGCTTTGGACATCCAAGCCAACAGCGCTGAAGCTAGTGAGGTGGTGGCTGCTGTTGAACAGACAGTAGAGAAATTGGGTGGCATTGATATCCTTGTGAATAATGCAGGTGTAGCGCAGATGGGCCCTATCGATGATATCACGCTTGCGGACTTTGATCGCACCTTTGCCATTAATGTGCGTGCCGTATTTGTGGCGACCCAAGCCGCAGTCAAGCATATGCAAGAAGGCGGACGCATCATCAACATTGGCAGCACTAGCGCCGAACGTGTGGCATTTGTCGGCGGCTCTGTTTATGCCATGAGCAAATCTGCTTTGCAAGGGCTTGTGCAAGGGCTGGCGCGTGACCTCGGCCCGCGTGGAATTACGATTAATAACGTGCAGCCCGGGCCGATCGCTACGGATATGAATCCTCCAGAGGGTGAGTTTGCCGAGATGCTCAAAAAGCAGCTAGCACTGCCCCGCTACGGCACTGTTGAGGAGGTTGCAGGGATGGTCGCTTATCTAGCCGGCTCTGAGGCAGCTTACATCACTGGTGCAAACCTAATGATTGATGGAGGATTTAGCGCCTAACTGCCGCAGGTGTATCGAATTGCAAACATCAACCCTCAAAACCGTGTATCCTCAGCAATGAGTGGATACACTAACTGCAAGTATACTGTAACCCATAGTCAGAGCTATTTTTAGCTTCCTGACTCAAATCAGTAGTTCGCTACAAGTGAGGAATAATAAGCATATTCATCTAAAATTGTCAATGACTATATCCGGTGTATTTCCAGTATGCAGAATCCCAAGGAGGTATCTTTGTCAAAGATTTACTTTTATTTATATATCTGGTTAAAACAGCACCGTATAGCCGTTGGAGGAGTCCTGCTTGCGATCGCGATCACAGGCTATAATGCCTCTGTTAAATCGCAGCCACCTGGGAATACCCCATCGGTTGCAAATCTGATTGCGTCCAGTCCGACCCCAGCATCGGTCTCTCCTAGACAAAGGGCCGCTAATACCAAGCCGCCTGAGCAGCAAGCAGTCCAAGTCATTCGTGACTATTATAGTGCGATCGCCCGTCAAGACTACAAACAAGCTTATTCAGCTTGGGAGGGAAATGGCGCTGCTAGCAAGCAATCGTTTGAGCAGTTCAAGCAGGGTTTTGCCAACACCACATCCGTTGCTGTAGAAGCTGGAAAACCCGGTAGACCAGACCCAGGTGCAGGCTCAATCTACATTGAGATTCCGGTTACTGTTACTGCGATCGCCACCAATGGAACCCCGCAGCGATTTCGTGGCAGCTATGTGCTGCGACGAGTCAATGATGTTCCTGGCTCCACTCCAGAGCAGCGTAGATGGCATCTCTACTCGGCGAAAATTACTCCAGTCAAGTAGCCTGCGGCAAAACGCTGGTTTTCCAAGATTCAAGGCTAAAATCAGCGTTGCTTCAACCCCAAGAAAATCATAGAGGTTGATTTAAAATGATTACTTTATATACTGCCCTTTCTCTATGGGGGCTACCGAGTATTAGCCCAGCCTGTATGGAGCTTGAAACCTGGCTTCGCATGGCAAAGCTGCCTTACAAAATGGTCATGATCACAGCAGACAATTTTAAGCTAGCTCCCAAGGGTAAGGTTCCTTTTATTGACTATCAGGGAAAACTGGTGGGTGATGCCGCCTTAATCATCGAGATGCTCAAGCAAAAAGAAGCAATTAATCTGGATGATGGTTTGACTCCCGTTGAGCGATCAATTTCTTTAGCGTTCCGCCGCACCATCAAAGAGAACACCTTTTGGGGAATACCCTACATTCGCTACAACATAGAAAAAAACTGGCAACACTTTCGAGCAGTGTTAGCGCAGGCGCTATTCCCTGAGACTCCAATAGAATCATCAGAACCCTTTGCTGAAGAGTTTCGTAAAACGGTGCTCTCTCAAATGCATGGTCATGGAATAGGTCGTCATAGCAGTGAGGAAATCATTCAGATTATCTGTGCTGATTTTCAAGCTCTCTCAGACTTTCTGGCACACAAACTGTTTTTTATGGGAGAGCAAGCCACAACCTTAGATGCAACTGTCTATGGCTACATTGGTAATTTCATTAAGCCACCCTATAGTAGGCCAATTGTTGACTATGCTCTCCAACGAGCGAATCTCTGCGATCACTATGAGCGAATGACTCAGGAGTTTTTCAGCGAACGGTCTTTAAACCAATCAATTCCCGTTCATTCCTGACTAAATTAATCTATCAAAGACAAGTCTAATACCAGAATCTTGCTACTGCGACGCTAATTGGCGATCGCCTAGATTTGCTTGAACAGGTGTACCTAGCGGGGTAAAAATTATGGTAAAAATCCTTTTCTACTCAAATGTAAGGAAATAATTTATCAACAGGGTAAGCAAATAAACATAAAAGTGAATGAAGCTCAAAACATTTAATTTGTCAGGAGAAATTTGGATGAAACTATCAACGTCCTGCCTTCGGCAGCAGCGCTGACGCTCGTTCGTTCTTTCTCACCAACTACTTCCGCCAGCAACTCTTGACGAAAGTATTATCTCGCAATATCTATAACTCTACTAAGGAACGTGAATTACAGCGGTTTTCAGATGAATAGACCACAGTGAGCAAACCAGCCCCAAGCATCATTAGGTGAAATTTGCTCAGTGATAATTTGGTTTAATAAGAGTAGACATATTTTTAGCATCTGTACATACCTGTGTATTATAACACCTATAATTACGTAAATAAGGTTTTGACTGAAATTATCACCACACTAATTTGCATAAAAAATGCAAAAATGCCTGAATAAAGGTTAATAACAGCTTTCAATATTTTCATCGGCTTGAGTGCAATTATCTTTAACTTTGGGCACGGTTTGCCAATAGAACAGCGGCGGTAAACAACGCAGTGGGGGCGTTTCGGCTGATCGCGCTAGGCGAACGGATGTTCTGACTGGAAAGCTATATCAGGTTTTTGATTACCCTAGTATTTTCAAAAATGTCAAACTGCCTTATTTCCAGCATCACTCTCACTCGAACAAATGAGTCTAGATGGGTATATCAGTTTTGGGGATTCACAGTAACGCAATACCTCTGCAACAAAACTGTCACAAATTATATCTACATTAGTAATATATCTAAATATCCTTCCAGAGAGCAATGCAAAACCAATCTCGCGATGGAGAATACCCATCAAATAGCATTTTATCCAACACTGCTGATGCCAAATACCATAATCGAGCACCCTGGAAAAAGGCTGCCGCCTCTCTATCGCTGGTGCTACTGGGATCGGGTATGACATTGGCAGGCGGCTATATGGCTGGACATTCTCAGCAGGTGTCTGAAAGTGCATCTAATTTGGCAGTGAGTCGAGTAAATGCCGCTCCTCCATTAGCAGCTGGTACAGATCCTAACTTTGTTATCCAGGTGGTGCAAAAGGTAGGGCCAGCTGTGGTGCGGATTGACTCTTCCCGAACCGTAAAAACTCAGATACCAGATGAATTTAACGATCCATTTTTCCAACGCTTCTTTGGCTCTCAACTACCACAACAACAGAATCGGGTAGAACGGGGTACTGGTTCAGGTTTTATTATTAGTGCTGATGGTCGTATTCTCACCAACGCCCACGTAGTCGATGGTGCTGATACGGTAACAGTAACACTCAAGGATGGGCGTAGCTTTAAAGGAAAGGTGTTAGGAAAAGATGATTTGACCGATGTTGCTGTCGTCAAGATTCAGGCAGACAATCTACCGTTAGTAGCCTTGGGTAACTCAGATAAACTGCAACCGGGAGAATGGGCGATCGCGATCGGCAACCCCCTTGGACTAGATAATACAGTAACTACCGGAATCATCAGTGCTACCGGACGTAGTAGCAATCAAATTGGTGCTCCTGATAAGCGAGTAGAGTATATTCAAACCGACGCAGCGATTAATCCCGGTAACTCCGGCGGGCCTCTACTAAATTACCGTGGCGAAGTAATTGCCATGAATACAGCCATTATCCAAGGAGCACAAGGATTAGGCTTTGCTATTCCTATCAACACAGCGCAACGCATTTCCAGTCAACTAATAGCTACAGGTAAGGTAGAACATCCTTATTTGGGAATTCAGATGGTGGGGTTAACGCCTCAGCTAAAACAAAATATCAACTCAGATCCCAATAGCGGTTTGAGCGTGGATCAAGATAAAGGTGTATTAGTTGTGAAAGTTGTGCCAAATTCACCAGCTGCTAAAGCAGGGATACGTGCTGGTGATGTGATCCAAAAGCTTGACGGTCAAGTAGTCACAGATGCCAGCAGTGTCCAAAAGGTAGTAGAAAATAGCCAAGTCGGGGGCGACTTACGTATGGAATTACGTCGCAATGGGCAGAATCTTAACATAGCTGTGCAACCTGGTGCTTTCCCCACACAACAAGTACAGTAATCGCAATAGTGAGCCGTTTTGAGGGATTCTTGAGTAGTAAATCAGTAGTCTCAAAAATCGGGGGCTTCTGACCAAATTCAATAAAACAAACAAAGCTCAAAATAAAGCCGTCCTACTAATGACAGGAGGGCTTTATTTGTCAAACAGAATAAAGGTGCCAGTCGCCACAATTCAGAATAAATTTTGTGCGACTGGTGGATGAATAAACGGCGTTTTTGCACCCCCACCAAATTTTCTTGTTTTGTGGTCAACTTTCGTAGTGGCGGGTCTGAATCCCCCACTGATTGCATTCTGACGAATGTATTCTGACGAATGTATTCTTCTTCAAGGGTATACATTCAGCACGGGCAATCATGCGGTCTACGTGCATCATCGATAAGTATGAAAAATTTATTTATGCCTAGCAAGAAGTTGCAACTGAATTTTAAGCTAGAGCTACTGCTGGTTGCTGCCAGCGTCCTACCGCCTTACCAATTACTGCTAATTCTTGCATCAAGTTATCAAAACGGTCTGGTGTCAGAGATTGGGGCCCATCGGATAAAGCTTTGGCAGGGTTAGGGTGAACCTCTATCATCAGGGAATCTGTGCCAGCTGCGATCGCAGCCATTGCCATTGAAGGCACAAACTCAGACCAACCTACGCCGTGGCTGGGGTCAATCATGATTGGCAGGTGAGTCAGCTTTCGCAACACTGGCACTACCGATAAATCCAGCGTATTTCGCGTATACTGACGGTCAAAGGTGCGTATTCCCCGTTCACACAAGATCACATTGGGATTGCCAGATGCCAAAATATACTCGGCTGCCATCAACCAATCTTCAATAGTAGCTGCCATTCCTCGCTTCAACAGAACTGGTTTTGGCTGCGCTCCCACTTTTTTGAGCAATGAGAAATTCTGCATATTCCTTGCTCCCACCTGGATCACGTCAGCAACTTCGACAATTTTATCCAGGTCAGCCGCATCCATGACTTCTGTAATAATACCTAGTCCGCTGACTTCCCGCGCTCTTGCCAACAAATCCAAAGCACTTTCGCCGTGTCCTTGGAAGGCGTAAGGTGAAGTCCGAGGTTTGTATGCCCCTCCGCGCAAAAATGTGGCTCCAGCCGTCTTGACGCGCCGTGCAGTCTCCACAATCATTTCTTCATTTTCTACAGAGCAAGGCCCGGCAACGACTACCAAAGGCTGGTGTTCACCAAAGACTACCGCTCCATTGGGAGTATTAACCACCACTTCCGAAGCTTCGCCGTGGCGGTACTGGCGGCTGGCTCGTTTATAAGGCTGCTCTACCCGTAACACCTGCTCAATCCAAGGACTAAGTTCCTGAATTTGTAGTGGATCTAAGCTGGCGGTTTCACCTACTAGACCAATAACTACTTTGTGTTGACCAACAATTTTTTCTGGAGTTAGCCCCCAGCTAGTTAGTTCCTCATCAATGCGGTTTATTTCCGCCTCTGGGGAACCACTTTTCATTACTATAATCATGTGAAAGTTCCTGATTAATTGAGTAAATTTTTCTGTAAATGGGCTAACTTCATTGTTGCCTATTGGACTAATTACGAATAGTTAAAAACAAAATAAATTTATTTACAAAATATAGCGCTCAGTCAGTAGTTTTGCTACTAAATAACTGGATATGGCGTATCAAAAAGATGATCTAATTTTAATTAGCAATGTTGAAGTTATAAAATTTCAACTTCAACATTCACTTTAAAATTTACCGAATACCGCAGTTACATAATACCTGAGCGCCGTTCATTATGAGTTTTTTTGCCGCGTTTCGCGCCAAACTGCCACCATTCGTCCCCAATTGGTGTTGAACTCACCCAAACCTAGCAAACTTCCGACTCTTTCTTCATCCCAAGAGGCAGAGAGAACGCCATAAGTTATTCCTAAGACTCCTAAACCAAATAATCCCATGTTCACCAATAACACGGCGATGGGAGGTAGTTGGATGTCGGAGTAGATAGTAAGCATATAGCTGACAACCAGGGTGGTAATGCCCAAAGCTGTTGGTACACCACAGAACCCAGCTACTCGTCGGATCATTCTCTGGCTGACTATTTGGGGAATAGTCATTTCTTCTTTGGTGTAAGGAGTTTTTTTATCAGCTTGTTTGCCAGATTCTTGTGGCTGTGCTGCTGGTTTACTTTGAGTTTTTGCGGGTTTTTGGCGCTTTTTGTTTGGTTCAAAGGGCAAGCGACTGCGTTCAGATTCTTCAGCAGACATAAGCGTTAGCCCCTATCCACGAATACCGAGGCGAGCAATCAAAGCTTGATACTTTTCCCGGCTTTCCTGTGATATGTAAGCTAGAAGACGCTTACGTTGACCAATTAGCTTCAACAGTCCCCGCCGGGAAGAATGGTCTTTTTTATTTGCCTGGAGATGTTCGCTGAGGCGGTTAATGCGCTCAGTTAGCATGGCAACTTGGACATCGGACGAACCAGTGTCGGTTTCGTGAACTTGGTAGTTGGAAATTATTTCTTGTTTCCGCAGTTGCGTGAGGGCCATGATCGATTCAGTTTCTAGTTTTTCTAAATGTATGTAGCAGTCTCCCATAATATCACAGCCCTCAAGCTGAATGTAGAATCACCTTTGCCGCTATACGTTGTACTTTTTAATACCAGTTAACTGGTAAGTTAGACTGCCACTATACTTCGTTTCAATCCCTAATAGGGATTTTAGTTGATTGCAATTATACTCTGTTTCAGTAATATCCCTAGTTATCAATGATTTATTGAAAAATTACTACTACTAAACAAATACCTTGGCTGTATAGCTTGGCAAATCAGTGACTAAACCATCTTCTCCAACTTGCACCTCCCAGTTGGTGAGCCAATCTTGCCAATATTCAGCAGATGGGAAGTTGGAAATTTTATATTCATTTAGATTCTGGTCGGAGAAATTTACCACCACAACGATATGAGAATTTTGCTCATCCGAGCGGGTGTAAGCTAAGACTTTATCGTCGGTATTTTCGTAGAAAAACTCGATATTGTCACTTTGCAAGGCGAGATTCTGCTTGCGTAGAGCAATAAGTTTTTGATAATACTCAAATAAATTATGATTCTGTTCGCCTGACAACAAAGACCAATTAATCTTCTGTGGCTTAGTCACATCTTCGCTTTTTTGCTGGTATTCGCCAAACTCGTCTCCCATCCATAGCATCGGTATACCCATCGCTGTCATTAAGAGAACGGCTGCTAACTTCACTCGCTTAAATGCGTCTGCGTCAAAGATACCGCGATCGCCTAATTCTCGCAATAGACGTTCGCGATCGTGGGTTGCCAAATAATTTATCACATTGGTAGCGATCGCATAACCCTGCTGTCTGGGATCTAAAATTTGCTTTAATTCTTCTAATTCCAATGTTTCTCCACAAATATATGGAACTATAAAGTACCGAAAACTCTCATGCCAACAAGCATCTAATGGGCCATCTGGCTTGACTATAGTGTTTGTATCAGGAATGTGTTCGGCAATGTTGTAAAACTGCTTGGGTGTGGCATGAATTTTTGCTTGTTTAGCTAGCCAGTCGAGAAATTCAAAGTTAGCTAATTGGCGCACCGCATCAAAGCGAATTCCATCAATGTGATACTCCTTAATCCAAAATTGCACCACATCCCCGATGTATTTCCATGCAGGCTTAACATTTAACTTTTCATCATAATTATCATAGTTAAACTCTGGACCCCAGTAATTATCTGGGTCTTCAGGATAATGCATATGTTCGTAATACCAATAATTACGGTCAATCAGCATTAACGGACATTCTTCATCTGTGTGGTTATAAATTCCATCCATAAAAACACGAATGCCTCTACCATGACACTCATCTATTAATCGCTTTAAATCTTCTGTTGAACCGTAACTAGATTCTGTAGCAAAGAAGTGGCGCACTTTATAGCCCCAGTTATAGTTACCAGGGTACTCATTAACTGGCATTAATTCAAGTGCATTAACTCCCAATTCAACCAGATAATCTAACTTGGCAATTACCCCTAAATATTTGCCTCGTTTGTCAACCCCAACCTGAGCATCAGTAAAATCTGCAACGTGCATTTCATATATAACTAATTCACTATTTTCAGGCAACGTTTTTTCGTCATATTGCCAAACGTAAGTATCAATAATGCGTTGCCCATTTTGAATCCGTACCATGCTACTTTTTTCTGTTTCATTAACATCTGTAGCATTAGGATCAATAACATCTACCCATTCATCAAGTGCGAAATTTTGACTTTTGCTTTGAACACGAAATTTATATTGATAAATGCCGTCTTCCAGCTTTACTTGAGTGCAGAAATAACCATCTTCACTTTTTACCATTGGGATTTCTTTCCACTCAGAAAAAGACCCAATTAAAGCTGCTCCTTTGTTCCGAGGAGCAAACAACGTAAATTCAATTAAACTTCCCATTTGCATTTTTATAAAAATATCTTCGTGTGAGTAGTCCGTGTCACCACGTATGAGAATACAAACATTATCCCAAGCATACGGTTAGCACCTGCTCAGGGAAGCGACCTTCCTGAAACCTTTCGAGAGGTTACTTCCTTCCAAATGACCATACATCTATCTTTAGATAGACTTGGTTAAAAATAAATATCGTACTTTTAAATTTACTTGGTTGTGAGCATTTTATAAAATAGAAGACTTATTTTCTGTTGCTTCAATAAACGCCTCAAACTGACCATTAGGAGTCCATTGAATAGCCCCATCTCGTCCTGTAAAAAATAGTTTAGTTTGGCTTTTATTCAGTTCAGATAAAGCTTTCGGATCAAAGTTGGCAGAAGAAGCGATCGCCACTTGTGGTTGCAGAGCAATAACTAAATCTTTTAATGACTGAGGAGGACACCACAACACTTGTGGATGAGGCAAACTCCCACTTTTAACTAGTTTCTGCACGTCTTTAGACTTGATATTACCTACTAATAGCCAATTCTGATCTAAAATTTGCAATTGTAAGATAGGTAATTGGTCATTGATTAATTGCGCCACTACTGAACTAGTCTTCACCGCTTGACCAACTACCAAAGCTTGGTAGATCCCTTGATGGTTTTGTAATTCTTGTTGAATTGCCTGAGTCGCAATAGAATTTTCTGGCTTAGGGGAATATTCATAAAAATTTTTGATTGGTAAACGTTGTAGTAATTCCAACCAAGCATTACTTTCATTGCCTTGGAAATCAGTTGCGATCGCCCAATTGATTTGATTTACACCCTGCTGTTGTAAAAACGGGAGGATTGTGAAACGTCCTGTATCTTCATCGCCACTATTAATTACAGTTACTGTACCTCTATCTTGAACAATTACAATTGGTTCCGTACCAGATTCTAATACCGTTATCCTAAACAATGTATTTGTAGAATACCAAAGGGGGATGAATACTAAACCAATCGCAATCACATTAGCAAACCACCACCGCTTCTGCCACCAAGGCACTAACCAAACCAATATAATCAATACATAAATCACCAGAAGCTGCCAAGTAGATATGCTGCCTACAGCAACAGAATTTCCTGGCAACTTGCTAAAAAATTCCACTAGTTTAATTAGCCAATCAGTAGGGTAATGCAACACCCCAGCGAGGAAGCTTCCTGCCTGAGTCCAAATTAATGCTGCGATCGCACTGATGATTCCACCTATACTAATGATCGAAATTAATGGAGTACTAGCGACATTCAGTAACAAACTATAAGATGGTACAACCCCAAAGACAAAAAGTTGCACAGGTAAAGTCCAAATCGTGGCAGCCAGGGGAACGGCAATCAAAGCAGCGATCGCAGGTGGTAGCCATTCTAGGCGGTTGACTAATGCGGGTACTGTTACGACTAATCCTAGTGTTGCTAAAAAACTCAATTGAAAGCCTAAATCCCAAATCCATAAAGGATTAAACACTAATAACAGAGTTGCTGCTAAGAGTAATGATCCGAACTGTTTTACCTTCCTTTTTAATAGCAAACCAACTAATGCCGCAAAACCCATAATTACGGCTCTGAGAACCGCAGGTTGAAAACCTGTTAAACTTAGAAAAATAATTAAAGCCAAAAAGCCAATAGTAAATTGCGTTCCTTTTTTTGCCCGCCTTGTTAATTGTAATATCACACTCAAAATCAAGGAAGTTTGGAACCCGGAAGCTGCTAAAGCATGAGCTAATCCTGCTTGTACAAATAAGTCGCGGATATCGTAGGGTAAATCAACAGCTTTGCTGCCTAAAACCATTGCACTGACAAGAGGCCCTTCAGGGATACCCAACCAACGAACTTGGGATCGCACAATTCGCTCCCGAATTTTCCACCATCCCCATTTACGTTCCTGATCCAAAACAATTATTTGTCGCCCAATTAGACCGGCAAACGTTCCTTCTTGCCTGAGAAACTTCTGAAAGTCAAACCCACCAGGATTTGAAGCCACCTTTGGTTTGTATAAAATCCCAGTCACAGCGATTTGTTGACTAGGATATAACCCAGTAGCTTGAAGTATAGGCACTGTCACATACAATTTACCTGTAACCCCTTTTGGGAGACCTGCTGAACCTTTTTCATTTTTGACTTCATCTAGCTGAGTCGCTTCCAGCCAAAATTGTCCTCGCTGACTGCGAGTCAAGCGGGGATTACTCGCTACTTCGCCGCGAACAATTACAAGTTGTTCTTGATTAGTGCTATTTCCAGGCGGAACGAACTGGCTAATATCTTTTGCACCTGGTTGCGGCACTCGCCATTGAAAATACAGAGTTGCTAATAATCCCACTAAGCCAGCAGCTAGCCATATTCGAGGATGGAGAGTAGTTTGCCAAATATTAGGCACTGCCTTATTTTTGCTTCCACCATTTTCTGGTTTCTGAGCAACTTGCCGTGAAGTGGTGCGTCTTCTAAAAAGAATTGCTCCCACTATCCCCAGAACCAAAATCCACACACCACCCCAAGGAACTGCTGTAAACAGCAACCCGAAAATATAGCCAAGACAAATAATTACACCACTGGTTTGAATCATAAGATTTTTTGTAAAAGCACCTGACAACCCGAAATTGCAGCTGACTTAAAAATAGCTAGGGCAGCAATAGAGAAAAATCGGCGTTGCTGAATTTCGCTATGAAATTCAAAAATCAAATATTCCAAACTCTTATTATCTGCGCCTGGAGCGCCTCTGCGTGAACTTTTCATCTTCATATCTTTAATCAGCAACGCCGAAAAATTTTTATGCTTGTGGTGAAGTATAGTCCAATACAGTTCAGTTAAGCATTTCTTTCTTCTCTTTGTGTCCTACCCTGCGGCAAGCCACTTCGTGTCTATGCGTTCTTTGCGGCAGAAGAACACATCTACGTTAAAAAAATTGACTTTCACAAAGAGTTAAGCTTTAACCCAAGCGTATTGAAGTATAGTCCATCAAGTTTATACAAACAAAGCCCGCACAGGCGTATTTTGTCCTTGTAGCCTTAATGTTCTAAACTCAAGATTTAACGGTATTTCTGACCTTTAGCAATAGCCATATCATCAAGATATGTCTAGCTTAGAGAATGCAAAATCAAGAGTTTGCTAACCTGTAAAGGTAGGTAAAGTCTCGTGTAGCCGCGACTTCTAGTCGCCCAGGCGAGTAATAAATTCAACTTTACAAACATCTTCTTACTGAACCAGGTAAGGAGTATCTTGATGCAGAGCATCCTTTGACAGATCAGTCCTTTTACCAAAACGCGGCTGTATGACTGGTTCTAAACTTTGAGCAACGGAAAACCCAACTTCTGCCTTTGCTCAACATATAAATAAGCTACCTTTCTAGCCAAATGTCGAATCCTGGCAATATAGCGAGCTCTCTCCGTCACCGAAATTACACCTCTAGCATCCAGTAGATTGAACGTGTGCGAACACTTCATTACATAATCTAAGCTAGGCAAGACCAAACCTCGCTCCGTCAATTGCGTAGCTTCCTGCTCATATAAATTAAATAGTGTCAGTAGCAGATCAGGATTCGACGCTTGAAAGTTATATGTACACTGCTCAATCTCACTTTGCAGGAAAACATCTCCATAAGTAATGTTGTCTGTCCACTGGATCTTTGTAAATGCTTCTACTTGCTGGAGATACATTGTCAGCCGCTCTAGCCCATATGTAATCTCAATCGACACCGGACGGCAATCAATTCCCCCACACTGTTGGAAGTAAGTAAATTGAGTAACTTCCATCCCATCTAACCATACTTCCCACCCAGTGCCCCAAGCTCCCACCGTCGCATCTTCCCAGTTATCCTCTACAAACCGAATATCGTGGTCTTCAGGACGAATACCTAAAACCCTTAACGAATCAAGATAAATCTCCTGGATATTATCTGGCGACGGTTTGATTAAGACTTGATACTGATAATAGTGTTGGAAGCGGTTGGGGTTTTCGCCGTACCGTCCATCCGTCGGGCGACGACATGGTTCAACGTAGGCAACAGCCCACGGTTCCGGTCCCAATGCTCTTAAAAATGTCTGGGGATTCTTAGTACCTGCCCCCTTTTCAATGTCATAGGGCTGGGCTATAAGACAACCGCGATCGCCCCAAAACTCATGTAATAAACCAATTACCGACTGAAAATTCACGCTTCACCCTTCCTTACTCAACACAGTGCATAAACCATTGTTGCCTACAACCCGGCACTGTGGGCAGTTTCAGGAGACTGAAAAACAGTTCCAAATAATATTTGGAAAAATAGTTGACAAGATAAAG
>NZ_JAQYWQ010000122.1 GCF_029379315.1 Nostoc sp. S13 | reverse complement strand
TCCCTGGGACAGTACCAACGGGCGATTGAGTTCTTGCAGCAGTCTTTGGAAATCAAAAGGGAGATAGGCGATCGCAATGGCGAAGGTGCTTCCTTGGTCAATTTGGGCAGTGTTTACAACTCCCTGGGACAGTACCAACAGGCGATTGAGTTCCACCAGCAGTCTTTGGAAATCAAAAGGGAGATAGGCGATATTCGAGGGGAAGCGATCGCATGGTTTAATTTAGGTCTGTCATTAGAAAACCTCAACGGAGAATCAGACGCGCTGGGTGCTTATCGCAACGCCCGCGAACTTTATCAGGCGATGGGACTTAATGCTAATGTACTAGATTGCAACAATGCAATTGAGCGTCTTTCTCAACCAAAAACGCCTGTAGTCTCCCGTCGTGGGTTTTGGGTGTGGTTGCGTCGGTTGTGGCGTTGGGTACGCAGTTGGTTTCGGCAGTAAAATAAGGTGTAGGAATAGTGATGAACATAAATTTAAGACAGGATGATATTTGACACTATGTTACAAAATACCTATCAACTCCCGTTGACATTTGAACAAATTCTTACCCTAGTTAAACAACTTTCTGATTCAGAAAAATTGTTACTTAGCAAAGAGCTAGAAAAAGAAACTTTGAATAAAAAGTTAACACAGTTACTAGAAATATTTCAAACCGATGAATTATCTCTAGAGGAAATTACAGAGGAAGTAGAAATCGTCCGTTCTCAAATTTATGCCAGAAAACAAAACAATCAAGATAATCATTGATACTAATCTTTGGATTAGCTTTATGATTGGTAAGGAATTAAAACAACTACAAAATCTTTTACTTGAAGAAAGAATTCAAGTGGTAGTTTCTGAAGAGATATTAGAAGAAATTATCTTGGTTACTCAACGTCCTAAGTTACAAAAATATTTTACGCTTAACAAAGTCGATGAATTAATTCAAATTTTACGGACCATTAGTTTATTTATAGATATAACACCCGAAGTTTCTCTTTGTCGGGATGCAAAAGATAATTATCTTTTAGCACTAGCAAAAGATAGTGATGCTAATTTTTTACTCACAGGAGATAAAGATTTATTAGAGATTGCAAAATTTGAAGATACTAAAATTGTTACCTATCAAGAATTCTTACTGAAATTATAAATTTATTGAATAATAGTAAATTCAAAAAACAGCTACGGACAACTTGGATAAATAAACAACAATTATGACTCAAACAACTACTACTGAATATAAACATATTTTAGTCGATGAAGACAATATTCCTTTCATTAAAGGAACATCCATGAAAGTTGTCGAATTAATTACTTCTATTCATGCTTATGGTTGGAGTCCAGAAGAATTACATTTTCAATATCCACATTTGAGCATGAGCCAGATTTATTCTTCTTTAGCTTATTATTGGGAACATAAAGAAGAAATTGATACTGATATGCAGCAACGTTTTGAGTATGCGGAAAGATTACGTTTAGAAACAGGAGAATCTCCATTAGCAAAAAGACTCCGTGCAGAAGGATTAATTAAATGAGCGTTGCTCTTTATATTGATGAGAATGTGCATCGAGGAATTACAGATGGATTACGGATTCGGGGTGTAGATGTATTAACAGTACAAGAAGATGGGCGAACTAGCTTTTCTGATCCTCTTATACTTGACCGTGCCACAGAACTTGAGCGTATTTTGTTTTCCCAAGATGACGATTTTCTAGCTGAAGCCAACCATCGTCAAGACAAACAAATAAATTTTGCTGGTGTTATTTATGCTCATAAACTCAGAGTTACTGTTGGCGATTGTGTTCGTGATTTAGAAATTATTGCTAAAACAGCCTATCTTGAAGAATTAAGAAATCTTGTTCAATACTTACCCTTGTAAGACTCGTGGAGAACATGAGATGGAAACTAAAAGTGCGAATAAAGCAAAATCCTTCTACATTGCTATAATTCTCTATATATCATCTTCAGATAAACCTGATTATCAACCTTTGTACCAAGAAAGCTTTGTTTTGATTAAAGCCGCTTCTTTAAAGAAAGCAAAAGTAAAGGCTTTGAATCATGGTAAAAATGAAAGTGTCAGCTATATAAATGAGAATGGAGAAACTATTACTTGGTCTTTACAGCAAGTAGTAGATGTGAATTCAGTTTTGTATGATGACTTTGATTCATCTGAGGATATTGTTGATTTATATGCTCGACATTTTCGGAACTATGAGGCTTACCAATCATTTGAGCCATTATTATCTCAAGAGCAATTTGGAGAAGAGTTATAAAACCATGCGATCGCTCTTGTCAATTCCCATCACTGAACCAAAAGCGATCGCAATTGTTTTTAACTTTCCATTTTACTTGCGTTGACCCGCACATCACGAATGAGGCTCTTTTTGGATGTTTCAGTTTTATTGGTTACAGACAATTAATCTTTAATAGCATAAATGTTGCGATCGCAACCAGAATTTTACCTTAATAAGGGTTGTCTACATCTACAGGTTGAAACAACAATGGAATTTATAATTGAAAGCCGACACTCTAACTTTTCTCCACATACGAGTATATTTGCTTATACGCAAACTATATCTGGAAAAATATGAAAGTGCGCTCCTCTGGGTTCCCATCAATGATAATTTTAAGCATTGGGAACCCCTAAAAATCAAAGTTTATGAACGTAGCCGACGATAAAACGATTGTTCGCGAGTATTTCAATTCCACAGGGTTTGACCGTTGGAAGCGAATCTACGGCGATGGCGAAGTCAATAAAATCCAACTAGACATCCGCAATGGACACCAGCAAACCGTGGATACAGTTCTCAGCTGGCTGAAAGCTGATAACAATTTACCAGAGCTATCAATTTGCGATGCTGGGTGTGGTGTCGGTAGTCTCAGCATCCCCCTAGCGATAGATGGCGCTAAAGTCTATGCCACCGATATTTCTGAAAAAATGGTAGAAGAAGGCAAGCATAGAGCAAAGCTTACCTTGCCAAATGCCGAAAATCCCACTTTTGCTGTGCAGGATTTGGAATCGTTGAGTGGTAGTTACCATACGGTTATTTGCTTGGATGTTCTCATCCACTACCCCCAAGAAAAAGCCGATGAGATGATTTCTCACCTCTGTTCTTTGGCACAGTCGCGGATAATTCTCAGTTTTGCACCGAAGACCTGCGCCCTAAGTATACTCAAGAAAATTGGCAGTTTCTTTCCTGGCCCCAGTAAAGCGACTCGTGCATATTTGCATCGTGAAGCTGATGTAGTGAAAATTTTAGAAAGTAATGGCTTTTCATTGCAACGACAGTCGATGACTCGGACTCGTTTTTATTTTTCCCGCCTACTGGAAGCTACACGTAAGTAAAGTTAAAATCGCAGCAAGATCAATACTATACCTTTGCTGCGATTTGATAATTTTAAGGCTGAAGCGCTTACAAAGCGATCATCAAGAGTAGATTGATATATTGGAACCTTTGCGAAAGTCAGGTTAAAATCACTAGCAAAGTGTAAATCTGAAGTCGAACTATGAAAACTGCTGAAAAATTGGCTGCCGGTTGGTTACTGACACTCGGATTCATGTTTTTAACGCTATCAGCAACAGCGACATTGGAAAAATTTGCCGCACGTAAAATATACATACCAGTACAAGATGGGGATACTTTTACCGCCCCAAATGCTACTTATGAAGATGAGAATAGTGCTGTTGGTGGTCTAATTTTTGGCGTTCCTACCCTAACACTAGGTACATGCTTAGCATTGGGATTATACCGTCAAAGCCGACAGGAGAAAAAGGTACTTAATCAACAAGTTAGCGATCGCCTGCAATCAATTTTTTATGAGATGCTACAAGAAAATCAGGGGCGCGTAACTGTTTTAGGCTTTGCAATGCAGTCACAACTACCCGCAGCCAACGCCAGACAATATTTAGATCAAAAAGCTAAAGAATTTAATGCAAATTTTAAGGTGAACGAAGAAGGGGCCGTATCATATCATTTTGATGTCTAATTGTCATTTGTCATTTGTTCTTTGTGATTCACTAATGACCAATGACGATCTTAAACTTAAAGCTAGGTCTAATGACGCAGATTTTTTTGAGCGTAGCTGCCATTTTAGGCGGTTTGTCAGTTGCTGCTGGTGCTTTTGCTACCCATGCCTTGCGGGAAAAAATTAGTGAACGATCGCTAGAAGTTTTTGAAACTGGCGCTCGTTACCAAATGTATCATGCTCTAGCACTTTTTCTCGTAGCATTACTAATTAGTCGCACCGAATTTCCTCAACCCACTCTCGTAGCCAGTGGATGGCTGTTTATCATTGGCATTGCTATTTTCTCAGGCAGCTTGTATGTCCTTAGCTTAACCGGTATTAAATTCTTGGGAGCGATCGCACCACTAGGCGGTACAGCCTTGATTGCTGGTTGGGGTGCTTTAGCTTTTGCCGCTTGGAATTTGAAGTTGTAAAAAAGTTAGGAGTTAGGAGTTATATCATGTTCGCCAAATTACCCATACATAATAAAAGAACCCCACCCCGCAAGCGGGGAGGGAAGCTAAAGCGCAGCTTTGGCTCTTTGGGGTTCCGGGTATTATGCTTAATTGCCCGGACATGATATTAGGAGTAAAAAACTCTTAACTCCATTTGGTTAAAATTACCAGTTATTCACAAATGACTAAGTAAGTTGGCACGAAAAAAACTAAGTATGTTACCAAACGTAAATAGGCTTAAAGCCCTTATTAATGACCAATGACAAAGGACAAATGACAGCCTTCACTAGTTAGCTTTAATTGCGCCGACCTACTTAACTCTTTGGTTTAATATAGGCGATCGCATGTTTCCAAACAGTGGTTTGCTGACTGTTTTCATCAGCAATACAGATACAGTGTGGATCTTGCCATAAAACCTTTCCTATGATTAGATCACCAGTGAGTAGCTTGAACTCTACTGGCATTGTATGTTTAATCAGGTTTTGGACTTGTCTAATACTAGGCAAAGTGGTGTCAAATTCGGTAAGCATTTTTAGTAAAGATGAACCTACAAGGCAAAATAAAGAGTAACTAATCCTTGATAATTCATCCTTAAGGAAATGGCAATCGAATTTACTAAGTATCATGGTCTAGGCAACGACTTTATTCTGGTTGACAATCGCTCCTCATCTGTGCCTGTAGTGACACCAGAGCAAGCCATTAAGTTGTGCGATCGCCACTTTGGTATCGGTGCTGATGGTGTAATTTTTGGCCTACCTGGAGAAAATGGCACTGACTACACTATGCGGATTTTTAATTCCGATGGTTCAGAACCAGAAATGTGTGGTAATGGCATTCGCTGTTTAGCTGGCTTTTTAGCAGACTTAGAAGGCGAATCCCGGAATAAAGACTCATATCGCATTCATACCCTAGCTGGTGTGATGATTCCCCAAATCTTAGCTAATGGTCAAGTTAAAGTAGACATGGGTTTACCCAGGTTACTCGCTGGCGAAATTCCGACTAATCTTGCACCTGCCCAAGAAAAAGTAATTTCTCAGCCGTTAGAGGTGGCGGGGCAAACTTGGGAAGTCACCTGTGTCAGTATGGGAAATCCCCACTGCGTCACTTTTGTAGAAGATGTAGCAGCAATTGAGCTAGAAACCATCGGCCCCAAATTCGAGCATCACCCAGCTTTTCCGCAACGCATAAATACGGAATTTATGCAAGTGGTACGCCGTGACTATTTGAAAATGCGGGTGTGGGAACGGGGTGCTGGGATTACATTAGCTTGTGGTACTGGTGCTTGCGCTTCCTTGGTAGCTGGCGTGCTAACTGGAAAATGCGATCGCACCGCCACGATCGAATTACCTGGTGGCTGTTTGCAAATTGAATGGTCAGAAGTAGACCAAAGAGTTTACATGACAGGCCCAGCCCAGAGGGTATTCACTGGGAAACTGTAACTGATTTACTATTGGCATTACTCAAGTAGTAGTGCCATAAAAGTCTTGCAGCAACAGCCCGCCAGGGTTGCCAGTGCTGTGTCATTGCTTCTAGTTGAATTGGTGTTGGACGCGTCGCCAAGTTTTTGAGTTTTTGGAAAGCGATCGCGATCGCTAAATCACCTTTGGGAAAGATATCAGGACGTTGCAGCGCCATTAGCAAGTAAATATCAACTGTCCAGTCTCCTATACCTTTGAGACGCTTTAACTCAGTTCTGATAGTAATTTCGTCCATGCTTTCCAGCTTGCTTAGGTCAAGCTGACCACTTGCGATCGCATTCGCCAACCCACGACAGTATAGAATCTTTTGCCGACTGAATCCAATTCCTCTCAATTGAACATCATCCAATGTCAGAAAACTTTCTGGCGTGAGAGTTACAACAACCTCACATAGTCGGCTAAATACAGCCCTTGCAGCTGCTACAGAAACTTGTTGTTCCAGAATTATACACAGAAGCGTTGTAAAACCCGGTTCTCTTGACCATATCGGTGGAGGCCCCAGTGTTTCTAAAATTCGAGCCAAATCGCTGTCAAGATTGGCAAGCACCAGCAAACCACGGGTTAGACTTTCTTCAGTCAGCGATTCTAGTTTAAGTGTTTGAGTCATCTTTGATCAATTTTGATTCTTGTATAAGCAGTTTTTGTTTGCGCTCAATTCCCCAGTGATAACCACCAAGACTGCCATCACTCCGTAGCACACGATGACATGGTACAATCAGCGCTATAGGATTAGCTCCACAAGCATTTCCCACGGCGCGGACTGCCTGCGGCTTGGCAATATTACGAGCGATATCAGCATAGGTGCGGGTTTCGCCATAGGGAATTTTCTGTAATGCTTCCCAAACCTGTTTCTGAAATGCTGTGCCGCGTATATCAAGTGGTAAATCGAGATGGGTTTCATCTCCGGCAATAAATTCGAGGATTGCTTGTATCCATTCCTTATGCGTGTGGTCATCACGCATGATCTGCGCTTGGTGAAATTCCTGGTTCAAAGTCTGTTCAAGCTTGTCTGCTTCATCACCTAGTTTAACGGCGCAGATACCCTTTTCTGTTGTTGCCACAAGCAAATATCCTAGTGGACATGGAGCGATCGCATAAACAATGCTGATTGTCTTTCCAGCTTGTTGGTAAGTCTTTGGTGTCATTCCCAGTTGCTTAGGTGCTTTTTCATACAGTTGACTACTTGAACCATAACCTGTGTCGTAAACTGCATGAGCAATTTCTTCCCCTGACTGGAGACGCTGTTTCAATCGCTGGCTACGCAGCGCATCTGCATATTGAAAGGGCGATACGCCAATTATTTGCTTGAATAGCTTTTGCAGATAACTGGGACTCATTCCCACCTGAGAGCATAATTCCGAAAGAGTTGGGATGCGATCGCTTTGTGCTTCAATGTATCGACATGCTGCTAAGACTTTCGCTTTGCCTGGATTTGGAACTGTTTCAGATTGTGGCTGACAGCGCTTACAAGGTCGAAAACCTGCAATTTCAGCCTCTTGTGCTGACTCAAAGAAATAAACTTGATGGCGATTTGGTCTGCGACTAGGGCAAATCGGTCGGCAATAAATGCCCGTAGAACGAACACCGTAAAAAAGCTTGCCTTCAAAAGTGGGATCTCGATTGAGAACTGCTTCCCAAAGGGTTTCTTCTAAAACTGATGTCTGGTGTAATTGCATTGATGCCTCCTCTACCCTTTTTGGTAAATCACAGGGCGAAACCTAACCCCCCAGCCCCCTTCCCTTGTAGGGAAGGGGGAGAATTCAAAGTCTCTCTCCTATTAGGAGAGAGATTTAGAGAGAGGTTTTCCAGATATATCGCTACGTACTAAGCTTGATATAACACTAGATTAAGGTATGGAAAAACTACTTTCTATCTGATTGTTGCGATCAAAGTTGATTATCTCAGTTTTTTAATTTACAAACTCGCTGAACCGATGTTCACTGCTCAATAAAACCGGGAACCTTAAATTAGGTCAACACAGCAGAATTTTTATGAGTGGTGGTATTTACCTGATTCAGGATAATTGTCAATTAGTTGAAATGAAGGAAGAACCGTATGAATCAGAGTATGGGCTACAAAAGCTACTAGCTGATTATCCCAGTTTGCTAGCAGGAGAACAGATAGACAGTGCTGCACCAAGACGCTGGTTATTAATCTCACGGGAGATAGAAATACCAGATAGCGAAGACAGTGCTGGACGTTGGGCACTTGATCATTTATTTCTCGATCAAGATGGAATTCCCACCATTGTAGAAGTTAAGCGCAGCACTGATACCCGCATTCGGCGAGAAGTGGTTGGTCAGATGCTTGACTATGCGGCTAATGCCGTAGTTTATTGGTCAATTGAGAAAATCCGCGCCCAGTTTGAAGCTAATTCCAATACTGAACAGCTACTAATGGATTTAATTGGCAACGAAGAGGCTGATTTAGAAAAGTTTTGGCAACAAGTTAAAACAAATTTGCAATTAGGTAAAGTCCGTCTCGTCTTTGTGGCTGATAAGATTCCTGTCGAACTTCAGAGGATAGTCGAGTTTTTAAATCGGCAAATGAGTCCGGCACAGGTATTCGCAGTCGAGATTAAACAATATGTGGGTCAGGGTTTGAAAACTTTGGTTCCTAGAGTGATTGGTCAAATTAAGAGTACTTCCCCACTACCCCTAGAGAAAAGACAATGGGATGCATCATCTTTTCTGAAAGAAGTTGAGACTAAATACAGCCCAAAAGCTGCTCAGGTCGGCAGTCTGATTCTAGAATGGGCGACGATTCAAACGTTGCAGATTCAATGGGGTACAGGTAGAAGTCAGGCCTCTTTTGTTCCTAAATTTAATTACAAGGGAAAGAATCGCACTTTTTTCCGAGTTTGGAGTAATGCCACTGTAGAAATTTGCGCCTACGAGCCGCCATTCAATTTAGAAGATAAGAAAGCAGAACTTCTGACTCGATTTAAATCTGTCATAGGAACATCAATTTCTATTAATCCTTATTGCTGGTATATTCCCTTTTCTGCTCTGAATGATGAGATAGTTCTCAGACAGTTTTTGGAAGTACTTGTTTGGGCTATTCGTGAAATTCAATTATCATAATCTTGTACGATCGCAATCCTATTTGATTTGTGAGAATTGCAACGCGCAGATCCCCGACTTCTTTAAGAAGTCGGGGATCTTGTTTTTCACGAATGATTTAGGGTAAGTAATTACTCACCAAATTTCCGCCAAATCTAAAACAAATTCTGGCAAAACATCTTCTCCCGATAGAGTTTTAGGACTTTGGAAAATCTCAACTTCTCGATTGGGACGATAAATTTCTACCTGCTGCTGCCTTCTATTAATTAACCAGCCCAATCTTGCGCCATTCTCCATGTATTCCCTCATTTTGGCTGGTGTTTTTTCTAAAGAATCATTAGGAGACATTAACTCAACCACAAAATCGGGACACAAAGGAGCAAATCCTTCTTTTTCTACTTCGCTCAAAGCATTCCAGCGTTCCATTTTCACCCAAGACGCATCTGGAGAACGCTCTGCACCATTGGGAGGTTTGAAACCACCAGAAGAGTCAAAGGATTTCCCTAGCTGATTTTGACGACTCCAATCTCGTAATTGATAAGTTAAATCAGCATTCCGGTCACTAGTGCTACTCCCCGTAGGTGGCATAATAATTAACTCCCCTGAAGCTGTCCGCTCAAACTTTAACTCTCGATTATTTTGACAAAGCTGAAAAAATTGCTCGTCAGTCAGGTCGATGTTTAATTCGAGGGTAGGAGGTAAACTGACGGTGGTATTATTCATGTTATCAGTTTGGGGAGAAGCCATATATCTATTCTAGTAGTCTGTAAAGTCAACTATGCTGGGTAAATAAGTTTGTAGTCAGGACTTTAGTCCTTAACTAATTCGCTCTTTGCCAACTGGTTCACCCGATTGGGTGAATGCGATCGCCTCATCAGGAACTACTCTGAAATAAGGTACTGTTTTGATTCTGTTAGCGATTATGCCTACAGAATCAGAACTGTTAAATTGGTTATTCTGGCTTTTTATTGTACATCAATAGCTTGTCTATCAAAGGGTCAAAGAGTGGATGAAACCGTTGTAAAATGGCTGTATGCACCAAATTGCCAGCAAGAGGCTATTAACCTGATCTCAAAAATTGCTGTCAATTTACCAGGAATGATTTTTCAAGTTCTGCAACGGCAGGATGGTTCTGTATTTGTCCCTTATATTAGTTCTGGTTGTGAATATTTGTATGAATTAGAACCAGAAGCTTTACAGGCAGACTTCCAGGTGCTAGACAAACTAATTCATCCACAGGATATAAAAGCTTTTACAGAATCTATTACTGTTTGTAGAACCACTCTTACACCTTGGCATTGGGAAGGTCGGATCATTACGCCTAGTGGCAAACTTAAGTGGATTCAAGGTACTTCGCAACCCGAATTACAAGCAGAAGGCGATGTTCTTTGGAATGGCTTAGTTATGGATATTACAGACCGAAAACAAGCCCAAGAAAAATTGCAAGAGAGTGAGGCGCGGTATAAAGCAATTTTGGATGCTATCCCCGATTTGATGTTTCGCATCAGCCGTGATGGCGAGTATCTCGATTTAAAAAGTGAGGCAGAAAATATCACTCTTTCGAGAGAAGAAATCGTGGGAAAAAATTTGCAAGAATTATTGCCTAGTGATGTTGCGGCGATTAGCCAAGTAGCGATCGCTAAAACTTTAGATTCTGGAACTTTGCAAACTTGCGAATATCAGCTAGCAACCCCTTTGGGAGTGAGAGATTATGAAGCGCGGTTGGTAGTCAGTGGTCAAGATGAGATCCTAGCAATTGTGCGAGATATCACACAACGCAAACAAGCTGAAGTCAGGTTACAAAATCTGGCTAAAAAATTCTCTAAAGCTTTTAGTTGCAGCCCCGATTCAATTACTATTAGTACGCTGCAAGAAGGACGCTTTATCGAAGTTAACGACAGTTTTGTGAAACTTTCAGGTTATGAGCGAGATCAGGTGATTGGTAAAACTTCTTTTGAATTAAATTTTTGGGTACACGATCGCGATCGCCTAAATTTGTTACAGGAGTTGCAGGACACAGGAGTTGTTCGCGACTGGGAATTTGAATTTCGGCAAAAGTCTGGCAAGATAATTACAGCACTGCTTTCAGCCGAAATCATTGATTTGAATGGTAACAAGAGCATCCTAGCAGTCCATCACGACATTACAGAACGTAAACAGGTAGAAGCGCAATTACGCCTTTGTGCACAACGCGATCGCTTATTGGCAGAAACTTTAGTGCGAATTCGGTCTTCGCTTAACTTAGAGCAAATTCTCCAAACCACTGTGACGGAAGTCAGGCAATTTCTGCAAGCAGATCGAGTTTTCATTGGTTTAAATAATGCCAATTTAGGAGTCAAAACTCTTGCTGAATCAGTAGATCCCAAGTATCCATCAGTCACAGGTTGGTCTACTAATGATGAAGCTTATCTACAAGAATTAAGAAACTTACTAAAAGATAATCTTGTCCGTGTCATTGAAGATATAACAAAAATATCAGTATCTCCCAGAGTAAAAGCACACTATCGAAAATTCAAAACGCAGGCCACTTTGGCTGTACCAATTAGGTTAGGTGACGAATTTTTTGGGGCGTTAATTGCTAATCAATGCTCAGGGTCGCGTCATTGGCAGCCAATAGAAATTGACTTGTTACAGCAGATGTCAGAACAGGTAGCGATCGCCATTCAGCAAAGCCAGATATGCCAAAAACTAGCAGAACTTAACACTAATTTAGAATACCAAGTACAAGAACGGACAGCACAGTTGCAGCAGAAAATGCAAGAAGTTGAAAAATTGCATCGCGTCAAAGATGTTGTTTTGCATACCGTTGCCCACGATTTACGAACTTCGGTGATGGGTAACTTGATGGTGTTAAAGAATTTGTTAAATCAGGGAGTCGGGAGTCGGGAGTCGGGAGGGGGGAGGGGGACAAGGGGACAAGATGGACAAGATGGACAAGGGGGACAAGGAAGAATTATTGAAGAATCTCCCTTGTCTCCTCCCCATGCCCCATGCCCCATGCCCCATGCCCAAGCCCCAATTCAAGTATCTCGCTCAATCATCGAGCGGATGATTCAAGGCAATGATCGCCAACTGACGATGATTAACTCATTGCTAGAAATTAATTCCTGTGAAAAACAGGGTATTGACATCAAGCCCGAACCTGTGCAAATTAGCACCCTACTGGGAGGAATATTCGCCCAGTTGGAACCTATGCTGACACAAAATCAAGCGACTCTGAAGAACTTGGTTCCCGCAGATTTACCGTTAATAATGGCAGATGGAACTTGGTTGCAGAAAGTTTTGGCACATTTAATAACACATAGCTTGCAAAATAATCCTCCAGGATTAAATTTGATTCTGAGTGCCGGCGTTGAAGCTGGAATGATTCGCACTCAGATTCAAGATGACGGTGTAGCGATGAGTAAAGTAGAGTGCGATCGCCTCTTTGATCTGCATGTCCGCGATCCCCAAGATTCTTGTTCTACAAGCATTGGCTTAAAAATGTATCTTTGTCGGAAAGTTATCAAGGCACATGGTGGTAAAATTGGTGTTATTAGTAACCGCAAGCGCGGGTTAACTTTCTGGTTTACATTACCTCTAGCAACTTCATCCGCAACAAATCGCCCATAAATCACCAAAAAATGCGAGAGTAAATAACCAGTAAGGGAAATACTCTCGACGGTATGGGCAAAGTTGCTCGGATGCTAATGTCTACTCAATTTACAACAGTGCAAAGGTGGTGGAGAAAAACCTTTTCTGCACCAACAACAGATGAAACCACTACTCTTTACAAAGCTTGGCGTAACCGTTTTTTGTGGCAGAGATTGCGTTTATGGTTATGGCTGGTGCTAATTTGTCTTTTGTCTTTTACTTTGCGAGACATTTACGGCTTTTTTTCCCCTTTTCAAGAGTTAGAGAAGCTGCCACAACTACTTAGAACGGAACGCCTTGTAATCAATATTGCAATGGTTCTGAATATACTGATCTGCTTTGCCTTACATAAAACGAAGTTAGGTCGTGATCATCCAGATTTATTATTTTTGGGGTCTTCTTGGTCAATTAGTTTAGCATCGCAATTGTTTGCAACCATCAGAGGTTTCGCACTACCCGATACCGTCGGTTGGTCGTTGCTGTTTTTAAGTCAAGCTGTGTTGATGCCCGTCTGCTGGATTCTTCACTTGCTATCTCAAGCAAGTGTGCTGATTTACTATTTTGGTATAAATACGGCACTTGGACTAAAAACACCAATCCCCCAACACCCAGAAATATATAATGTAACCTTTATCTTATACATTTTTTGGTTTTGTGCTATATGTGATATTGGTGTTTATCTGTACGATCGCCTGCAACGGTCTGAGTTTTACGCTCGTCAAGAACTGGAATCTGCCTACCAAAAACTCAAGGTTGCAGAAGCTAAATATCGTAGCATTTTTGAAAACGCCGTTGAAGGGATTTTTCAAAGCAGTCCCGATGGACGTTACATTACGGCAAATCCGGCTTTAGCACGGATTTATGGCTACTCCTTAGCAGAGGAGGTGACAGCAAATTTCACTGATATTGAACATCAACTGTATATTGATCCGAACCGCCGCGCAGAATTTGTGCGTCTAATGGAAAAGTATGGCAGCGTTTCCGAGTTTGAGTCCCAAATTTATCGCCGAGACGGAAGTATTGTCTGGATTTCGGAAAAAGCCTACGCAGTGCATAACGAACAGGGAAAGCTGCTTTACTACGAAGGTTTGATTGAAGACATTACCCAGCGCAAACAAACTGAAGAAGAACTACGAGTATTTTTTCATGCAGTTTCTCACGACTTACGCAACCCAGTGCTGGGTACTTTAATGGTGCTAAAAAACTTGCTTTCACGTCCAGAGGAAAATATTTCGATTTCACGCTCAATTTTAGAGCGGATGATTCAAAGTAGCGATCGCCAACTTAATTTAATTAATTCGTTGATGGAAGCTCATGTCAACGAGGTGCAAGGTGTTATTTTGCAACGCCAACCCATACAACTACTGACAGTTATCGAAGCTGCGATCGCAGATTTAGAGCCATTGCTAGCACAAAATCAAGCCAAGCTGATAAATCTAGTGTCCGCAGATTTGCCATTAGTGAATGCTGATCCCACGCAACTATGGCGAGTTTTTTCTAACTTAATTGTCAACGCTCTGAAACACAATCCCCCGGAATTAGTTTTGACAATCAATGCTACCCGTAAGGATGACAAAATTTATTGTACTGTCAGTGATAATGGCGTGGGAATTAGTCAAAAACAAAGCGATCGGCTTTTTGACCTTTATTTTCGGGGTGCAAGTATCGGCAATTCTGTAAGCTTGGGATTGGGCTTGTATCTGTGTAAGCAAATCATCAATGCTCACGGCGGCGAAATTGGTGTGAACAGTGCATTGCATGTAGGGGCAACCTTCTGGTTTACATTACCTATTAGCTGACTAGGCATACTGGTTCATTCGTGAGAGTTTAAAACGATATTAAAAATTAAATATAAATCATAGTATTAGTGACAAAAGTAACCATTTAAAGGTGACTTTTGGCACAGGTGCGTACCTGATTATTCCGATTAAATTGAGAATATACAAATCAAGCAATGCAACGGAGATTAAAGGATATATGAACCGCTTTAAATCTATTCTTCTTGGAGGCTTATTAGCAGCTGCTTCAATTGCGGCTCTTTCTCAAAATGCTAATGCTGCTGAATTTAAATCTGAGCATGATCATTTTAATCGTGATACTGTAGCTTTTAATAACAGTAAAGTTCAACGCGAACGTCAAGTCCGTGAACAACGCGCTCGTGAATTGCGTGAGCGTCAAGTCCGTGAACAACGCGCTCGTGAATTGCGTCAACGCCAAGCCCGTGAACAACGCGCTCGTGAATTGCGTCAACGCCAAGCCTATTTTAATCACTAAGCTGAAAATTTTCTTTCATATTATGTTAGGAGAGTAGCAATATTCTCCTTTTTTTATTTGCATAAATCTGCTTAAATTCATGCTTAAATAATGTTAATCTAGGGGTTGCTAAAAAAAATTATGGGTAAAAGTACATAAATAAATGCGATCGCATCTATTTGAGCGATCGCATAAAGTGAAATTAAGAGTATTACTTAGTACGATCCCAATACTGCTTGGTTAAACCGAAAAAATAAAAATTTGTAGGTTGGGTTAAGGCTTTGCGAAACCCAACAAACTCAGCAAAATGTTGGGTTTCGTTCCTCAAGTAACCTATGAATATTCTTGACCGAGCAGTATTGAGTACGATCCCGTTTTTGTGGTGATGTGTTTAACTACCGCAAATCTCTTTTGAAAAATTCTCAAAAGTTCCTGGCATCTTCGATCTCCGTCCCTGGTAATGGGAGTGTATTTTCAGACTTAGCTCCCTGGAGTTTCATCGGATCAAGTCCCAATGCCTCCAATACTGTAACTGCAATTTGTTTGCTAGAAACTTTCTTAATCTGAGAAGTCCCCTTAACACGAGCTTCTAGTCCCCGACTACTGAGGATCAGAGAAATATGGGTATCATCATCAGAAAAACCGCCGTGTTCTGCCCTTTTGGTGCTGTTTGAAATCACATATCCTGGTTTAAGTTTGATAATCACATCAGGAGTACGATCTTCCTGCAACGGATTGTCAAAGCCTGCTGCCAATAGCGCACCACCTGAATAAACTGTATCAATTGCTGGATTTGCCAGTTTCTTTAAAACAGTTGTTGCAGTACTGGCTTGGCTTTGATTCTTAAGCCAGAGTAAAGCAACATCATCCTGAGTAGCTTGATTAACTATGATACCAGCTTTCGTTAGGGCATCTGTAAAAGTATTTTCGGGAATCAGGGTAGCTGTTCCCAAACGAGGATTTTGACCATGTTTCGCCGTCAAAACTATTAGTGTCGAGTCAAATTTACCCTGTTGCTTTAAGGTATTTACTATCTTGCCGATACTGGCATCCGTATGTTCTAGAGCATTAATTAATCCTGACGAAGGTGTGCCATTAGTGGCAATACCACCATTACTGCTGGCATCCTTTTGGGATACGCTGAGAGCTTGAAAATTCATGCCAAAAATGGCGGGAGTTCCGGGTTTAGTTGTGTCTCGTGAATTTTTTCCAGCAATTTCGTTCAGTATTGCATTTACCTTCAGATCATCGTAAGCTTCCGTGAGGTTAGTGTCTTTAGTTGTCGTTTTAAATGTCAGATTAGCAGGATTATGCGCTGTTGATTGGTCTACAAGTTTGCCATTTTCTAAGGCAACTTGGGCATTAATTTCTGGGGCGTAGAAGTCGTCAACTCCCTTACCAGAAGGGCCATTGGCAATATCATAAGCAGGATGTTTATCAATAAATGCAGTGTGCAAACCTGAAGCTTTTGCGATCTCAAAAATGGTGTTTACTTTCAAATAGTTGTGAGGATAGACACGATTTCCATTACTGTCTACTGGTAATTTGCTTGGGTCAATACTATTTATCCCGAAGTCACCCCCCCCGCTGAGGAGATTCGAGTTTTTATCAATGTTTTCCGCAAATTCAACTTCTATACCAGCAGGATCTCCTGGTTTGTCTGATAATATCCGACTATATGTATCATCATAATAAACCCCAGTCGTTTTGGGACTTGCTCCTGTTAAGTAGTTTAATGCACCAGGGAAGGAATCGGAGGGAGTGCTAGTGAAAGCGTTAGTGTAACTGATACCCGTTTGTCTCAAACTATTGATGTTTGGTAAATAGAGTTGTAGTTTGGGATCTTCCAAATCTGCTTGACGCAAACCATCAATTGATAGTAACAGCACACTCTTAAACTTCCCAGGATGCTTATAGAAGGGTTTATCATCCTTTTTCCAGTTATCAGCTATTCTGACTATGGGCGAGGAATAGTCATATCTAATTACTGGAGCCTGTAAGTATTGAATTGGTATCATGATGTTTGGATGTGCTGTGTAAACAGAGTTCTAGAAGTTATTTTTGATAGTCACAGTTCAGCTTATGTCAATAAAGCTTGACAAAAGACTACTAAATCTTCAATAGAAACCCCGGTATTTTCAACTTCAAGATATGAGTCAAATATTAAGAAAAGGTTATGTCAAATAGTGACAAAAGGTTATGAGGTGAAACCAGTTGACTGGCAAGGAGGCATGATTTAACCTAATTCATAATTATTAATTCATAATTCATAATTAAAAAGCGCAAAGTCGAGCTAGTTCCTACAACGGAGGGAACCTCGGCAACGGACTGCCTCAACTTTGTAAGAGAGGTTTTCCAGATACCGTGAAAAGTCAGTGCTTCTACAAGAATTATGAGTTTCTAATGTTGCGGCTATCAACCTTGTCCGTAAAATTGCAGGTTTAATATCATCCATTTTGGAATCAATATTTGCATCTATAGCAATCCTATCTGATTTGTGAAAATTATCGGTGTCCAGATCCCCGACTTCTTTTAGAAGTCGGGGATCTAACTTTTAATGAATGATTTAGGATTCCTATATATCTAGCGGTTAGCTTTTCAGAAATATGCTCGAATTTGTTATTACTCAGGAAAAAAGCAACTGATACAACAACAAAATCCGGGTAAAAGTGGTGATGTTATTTCATCATCGCCTAACAAAGTAGCAACTAAAACCAATTCTGCTTTTTCTCGCCGATAAACTTCGACTTTTTGAGTGAAGCGATCAACAATCCAATATTCACGCACGCCTTGAACTGAATAAAGTTTCAGTTTTGCTTCTTTGTCTCGAAATTCGTAATTCGTAATTCGTAATTCGTTAAATTAGAACCATAATGAAAAGCGGAAGATCAGGCGAAACTCTCTATGCTGACATTTACCCAACTTAAACCACCTAATCGCGATGCCGTAGTCACTTTTACTCTGGCGCTGACAGCAGAAGAACGTACCCGCAGTCGTCATCGCTTTGAAACGGCAGATGGTAAGGTTGTGTTTTTACATTTACCCAGAGGAACTGTGTTAAAGGATGGCGATATTCTGCAAGAAGAAACCCATAGCAGTTTAATCAGAATTACTGCCAAACCAGAACTAGTACTGACTGCTTTTGCCCAAACACCACTTTTATTATTACGGGCGGCATACCATTTGGGAAATCGTCATGTACCTGTAGAAATTACCCCAACTTATTTACGCTTGTCCTCAGATTCGGTTTTACGCACGATGTTGGAACAACTGGGGTTAGAAGTTAAAGAGGAAATTTTACCGTTTCAGCCAGAATTGGGAGCTTATGGACAACAATATCATGCTCACTGATAGCCATCTTTTGAGCATTTTACAGCTAGCTAGCCCCGCTTTGCCTGTGGGAGCATATAGTTATTCTGAAGGTTTGGAAATGTTGGTAGAAAATGGTACGATCGCTAACCAGATACATCTCAAACATTGGCTAAAAGCAGAGTTGCTCTGTGGGGCAATTCGGTTAGAGGCGGCGGTGATGGTACGATCTGAGCAAGCTGCAAAAATGGGTGATGTGGAGTCGCTATGCCGTTGGAATCTCTGGTTATCGGCTGCTAGGGAAACAGAAGAATTACGCGCCTCTAGTTGGCAGATGGGGCGATCGCTCATCCAATTACTTGGTAAACTAGAACCGCAGATTATGCCTATTGCTAATACTGTAGGTAATCCTTGCAATTTTGCGATCGCTTTTGGCATTGCCATTGCCCATTGGCAAATCAGTATCAAAGCCGCACTACTCGGATATCTGCATAGTTGGGCAAGTAATTTGATTACTGGTGGCGTGAAACTTATTCCCCTTGGACAAACAGCAGGACAGCAGTTATTGCTAGATTTGCAACCATTACTCAGTGCTGCGGCATTGGAAATTCTAGCGTTAGAGGATGATCAACTCGCCTGCTGTAGTTGGGGTTTGTCCCTAGCGAGTATGCAGCATGAAACGCAGTATACAAGGTTGTTTAGGAGTTAGTCATTCCTCATTCGTCATTCGTCAAAAACTAAGAACTAATAACCATCTACTAAGGAAAAGTGACAAAGGACAAATAAGAATGAATGCATTTAGAATAGGGGTTGCTGGCCCAGTGGGTTCGGGGAAGACGGCTTTGGTGGATGCTTTATGCAAAGGATTGCGTGAGCAGTATCAGATTGCGGTGGTGACAAATGATATTTATACTCAAGAAGATGCTCAGTTTTTAGTGCGTTCTCAGGCGTTGGCAAGCGATCGGATTTTGGGTGTAGAAACTGGTGGTTGTCCTCACACTGCCATCCGTGAAGATGCTTCGATGAATTTGGCAGCAATTGAACAGTTAGAGGAACGTTTTATCGATTTGGATTTGGTCTTTTTGGAAAGTGGTGGTGATAATTTGGCTGCTACTTTTAGTCCAGAATTGGTGGATTTAACGATTTACGTCATCGATGTTGCGGCTGGCGATAAAATTCCCCGCAAAGGTGGCCCCGGCATTACTAAGTCTGATTTGTTGGTGATTAACAAAACTGATCTTGCACCCTATGTTGGTGCAGATTTAAGTGTGATGCAACGGGATGCTAAGAAAATGCGCGGTGATAAACCTTTTATTTTTACTAATTTAAAAACTCAGTCAGGACTTGCAGATGTAATTAACTTTGTTTGCACAAATATCTGTTAAAAATAAAACAGGAGTCAGAATTCAGAATTCAGAATTCAGAATACTCTACCCATAAAG
>NZ_JAQYWQ010000121.1 GCF_029379315.1 Nostoc sp. S13 | reverse complement strand
CGCGAAATTTCGCGTCTCTACAAGGGTTCTAGATAACGCATATTTAATTTCACCAGATGTCTATTGCATTTGAGGTAATTGTTTTTTGCCGAGTTAGGGCAATCAATAATACTCCTGCTTTCAATATAAGGAATAAGTCTAAATCGACTCACACAGCTAATTTCAGAAGTTTGCAAGTAAGTGAGGTACTGAAAATCAGATATAAAGAGTTTCTACCTCCTGCCTCAAAACCCATAGCTTTCCATAGCTTTGTACTTCTTGCAAAAAAAACGAAACTGCTGTATACGGCATTGACAGAATAAGGTTCATTCGTGATTCAAACCCGATAAACCTGACATCAGAGATTACTTAAGTCATGATTAAACTAGTTACTTTTATCACTAGTGTATAGCTGTTTTAACTCCTATTGTACAGTCACAAATTAAATGACGTTGAGATAAATTCATATCATTAAGCTACGCCTTACCCACTTTAGGTTTGCAGCAATGTGTGTTGATATAGCCTGTAAGTTCCCTGTGCTGCTTCTAAGCTGAACGCTAGAGAGTTCAGGCTTCATACCCTCGATGACATTAATTTGGCACAGCGACAAATAAAAAGTCACTGTACACAAGCATGATTGCAGGTTTTAGCGATTAGCATTGTAGGTCGCTACACTTAACAGCCCTGACAAAAAAGATATGTGGGGCATCAGGAGTATTACGAGCAGGAAATTGATAAGTAAATCTCCCAAAAGAAGCCCCATCTTCTCCTGGTTGAATAGCCAATGCTTGCCAACCATAAGCGGCCAAAAAAGATTCAGGATCGTCACAACTGGATAGCCAATATTTAGCCCAGTCATCAGAGCCATTGCCAACCACCGTGTTGATGACATCGGCACCGAAATAACTACCTTTTACACATAAATCTTGGATGTTTATTAAGAGATTTTCGGCTTCTATTGGTTTAAGATAATAGAGAAATCCTTCTAATAGCCAGATGGAGGGTTCTGAGGGTTGATAGCCTTTTTCAAGCAGCAGTTGACACCAAATAGATTCCTTTAAATCAGCACAAATAGAGTGGCGAGTACAGTTAGGAACCATCTCCTTTAAAACGGCTTCTTTATAATGCTGTACATCGGGTTGATCAATTTCATAAACATGAGTTCCGGGTTGCCAATTCAGGCGAAAAGCCCTTGTGTCCATTCCCGAACCCACAAGAACAATTTGCCGTATATCATGAGAACAGTTATTTAGGAAATCATCAAAAAACCGAGTCCGAACCGATAAAAATGGTTTCCCTTGTTTTTCATATTCTTCTAAGCGGGGGATAGCTGCTTCAATAGCTTCTTGACCTGCTAACTGTGCCGCAAAGGGGTCGGTAAATAAAGCATCATATCTTTGGGTTTCGACCGCACGAGCAGCGGCGATAACTTTGGCGGTAAAACTCACGTTAACTTCTGTTGCTTCAGACATTTTATAATATGGTTTATTAGAAGATAAAGGTGCAATAGATAGAATTATATCTGAATACATTCGCCCGAAAGCCGCAGAATATGGAATTGAAGTAGATTCTGTAGGTGTCAAAGATATTATTTTACCTGGTGAGATTAAGGCTATCTTGAGCAAGGTAGTCGAGGCAGAAAAAACCGCTCAAGCAAACGTAGTCAGACGTAGAGAAGAAACTGCTGCTACCCGCAGTATGTTAAACACTGCTAAAGTGATGGAGGATAATCCTGTTGCATTGCGTCTGAAGGAACTCGAAGTCTTAGAGCGGATTGCAGAGAAGATTGATCGGATTCAAGTTAACGGCAGTTTGGATAGTATTTTGACAGACTTGATTCGGATGAATCCGTAGCGATGATGTCTACGCGTAAGTCCTAACTCCTTTAGAGAACCATAGGGTACGAAGTGAAGCAATCCCAAAGCTTTGGGATTGCAACTCTTAGAAATGCTATGAATAGCTTGCTTCTCAGTAAGAGTAGGTTTCACTTCTCTACGAGACGCTCCGCGAATGTTAAACTCGCAATGACAGTTACAAAACGTAATTACGAATTACGAATTACGAATTGGTTTAAGCACTGCCTGCTGGAGCCAATTCAAATCGTTGCCATTGTGAACCTTCATACCAGTAAGCATCTTGGATAGAGCTATTTCCTCCAATCCACCAGACTTCTAGACTGTTGGGAATCCTCGACACAGCAGTGATGCCACCATTAATTGAAGCACTGCCTGCTGGAGCCAATTCAAATCGTTGCCATTGTGAACCTTCATACCAGTAAGCATCTTGGATAGAGCTATTTCCTCCAATCCACCAGACTTCTAGACTGTTGGGAATCCTCGACACAGCAGTGATGCCACCATTAATTGAAGCACTGCCTGCTGGAGCCAATTCAAATCGTTGCCATTGTGAACCTTCATACCAGTAGGCATCTTGGATAGAGCCATTTGCCGCGATCCACCACACTTCCATACTATTAGGAGTCCTTGATACAGCAGTCATTTTTACATCTGCTCGCTGCCAATGAAACTGCGCTTGCACCGTTGTTGCAAACGGTAACGAGAGAAAAACAGCAACAAACATTGACAACAGAAAAACAACGGTTAGTTTTACAGTTTTCTTTTTCATCGCTTATCCCTTAAATAAATATAGTAATTAAATCGTAAAAAGCTGATTATTTATATATGTTTAGCTCAAGCTTTTCTTTGAAGTCTATAGATTACTTCGCTAATTAAAATTAGCCTTTTTGATCAAGTTTTCATAAAAATAGATACTATGTACGGTGCTTACACTGTATTAGTAACTTTCAATTTTTTTTAAAAGAAAATATCGTTAAATGCTGCTGAATATCCAGTTTTTTAACAAATCTACACAAATAGAAGTTAAAGACGCGAAAGTATATTAAATTTTAAGTGATTGTTAAAAGGTTAGGTTTGGGAGGTTTTGATGTTCTCATCTTTGATGAAGCATCTCAGTTTCGGACTGAGGATGTTGTTCCTTCAATTATCCGTTTAAATCAAGTCATTGTGATTGGGGACAATAAACAGCTTCCTCCCACATCATTCTTTTCAACCGGAGACAGTGAAGAAGATATCGATGATGAAAGTTATGAAAGCTATGAAAGCTATGAAAGCGTTTTAGATGAATGTTCAAAATTTATGTTTGGGCACATGCTGAAATGGCACTACCGCAGTCGGGATGAGCGTTTGATTGCTTTCTCCAACTGTCATTTTTACGGCAACGAATTAGTTACATTTCCAAACCCAGTTCAAAACCCAGATTTAGGAGTGTGGTTTAAACACGTTCCTGATGGCCTTTACGATCGCGGTAAACGCACAGATAATCAACGTGAGGCTGAAGTGGTTGCTCATTTGGCGTTGGAGCATTTTCAACGATTTCCCAAACAATCCCTTGGTATTATTGCCTTTAGCGAAAAGCAAGCCGATGCGATTCGAACAAGTAGCTGCTATTACTGATGAGGCGCTTACCGAAATTCTCAGTAGGTTCCAGAGCGATGAGCGTAGAGCCCAAGAGAAGGAAAAATTGCTAGCATTAATCGGAATTCACTCACCTTATAGAGAATGGCAAGAGGTCAACACAAAGAACCATTGTTTTCGTAATGACTCAGACTTTGAGGAAATTCAGAACGAAATACAACGAGTTTCAGTCAGGTCATCGAATGTATCGTCCATTGGCTATAATGCACAAACTAAAATACTCGAAGTAGAGTTTCATTCTAACTCTATCTATCACTATTTCAGCGTTCCTGAGCACCTTTTTCATGGACTCCTCACTGCGTCTTCTCATGGTAAGTATCTCAATGATTACATTAAATCTAGCTACGCCTATCACCAAATACAGTAGTTTCTAGGTTCAAGTAACACGCACTTACTTTCATCGAACTAATTATTACCAAACAAACTCACTCATACAAAAATTATATGCATGGATAACAAAGTTAAGATCCTGTTTTTAGCAACCGGCCCTAGTGATGCAGCACTATTGCGGTTATATAATCGCATCCCTCCAGAAATAACGCACCTTTATCTCAAATAACCCAAATAATTGTTTTGTGTGGAGTTGAAGCGATCGCACCATTTAATCTAAAAAATCGTCATTAAAAATAGTCTTTCATTTTACAGTTTTTCTTTGAGCAAAATGCAAGCAAAATCTAAAAACCAGACTGCATAAGAGTTATATTATCTAAAGCATCAAAAAAGATTGTTACCGGATAAGCCTGAAAGTTAGATTTAGGCTAGAAATAGGCTTTTTTTTCTCCCGCCGCTAAAAAACCTTGTATTATATGATGTTGAAGTGCGATCGCTAGGTTCGGAGTAATCCCAAGAGTGCATTTGACGGAAAGGTAGACCCATCTTCTGGAAGACGTACTTCTCTTTCACACCAGAGGCTACAAGGTCAGGCTTGAGCGCTTTGATAAATTCCTCGAATTCGTAAGCGGTAACGTCGTCATAAACGATGGTGCCGTTTTCGATGAAGGGAGCAGTACGTTTGTAGTCATCGTTATGAGCGAACTCATAACCTGTACCAATCATCTTCATGCCCAAGTCTTGAAAAGCTGGGACAACGTGGCGAGGACGCAGACCACCAACCATGATGGCGACAGTCTTACCTTCTAAGCGGGGGCGATACTTGCCAAGAATCACATCCATTGTGGGCTGATACTTGGCGATAATCTTCTCAGCGTTTGCTTGGATTGTCTCGTCAAATTTAGAAGCAATTTCCCGTAAAGATTCAGCAATCTTGGTAGGGCCGAAGAAATTGTACTCCAACCAGGGTATTCCGTAAGCTTCTTCCATGTGACGGCTGATGTAGTTCATCGACCGGTAACAGTGGATGAGGTTCATCTTCACATTGGGGGTCATCAACATTTCGTTGATAGTGCCATCACCTGACCACTGAGCGACTACGCGCAAGCCGAGCTCTTCTAACAGGATGCGGCTAGCCCAAGCATCACCACCGATGTTATAGTCACCAATAATGGCTACATCATAAGGAGTACCTTCAAACTGAAGTGTACCGTCCTTCTTAGCTTGGTCGGATCTGGTGAATACCCAGTCACGAACCATGTCGTTAGCAATGTGGTGTCCCAAAGATTGGGAAACACCCCGGAAGCCTTCGCAACGCACAGGTACAACTGGCTTGCCAATTTCTTTCGATGTCTTCCGAGCAACAGCTTCGATGTCATCCCCAATTAGACCGATGGGACATTCAGATTGAATGGAAACACCACGGTTGAGGGGGAAAAGTACATCAAGTTCTTGGATTAACTTGGTAAGTTTCTTGTCACCACCGAAAACGATATCTCGTTCTTGGAAGTCGGATGTGAAGTGCATCGTACCAAAGGTGTCAATACCTGTGGTGCCGATGTAGTAGTTACGACGACCAGACCAAGACCAGTAACCGCAACCTACAGGCCCGTGACTGATGTGGATCATGTCCTTAATAGGGCCCCAGACCACACCTTTAGAACCGGCGTAAGCACAACCACGAGCGGTCATGACGCCAGGCAGAGATTTGATGTTAGACTTAACGCCGCAATCGGACTTACCTTCTTCGTATACGTTTAAGTGTTTTTCCCGCTTTTTAGCGGCTTTTTCAGGATAAGCACTGAGAACTTCTTTAATTAGTTCTTTTCTTTCTTCGATGATGTTTTTGTTTTCTGGAGGTGTCATACTTAATCTTTGTGACTCGTAAGGATCAGGCATAGGGGGACTAGGAGTCCCCTCTAAGGTTAGGGGGGAGATAAAAAGAGAGGGCCAAAGGTAAGATAGGGGACTCTTACTTTTTCCTTGTGCTAAAGCATTACTTCTTAGCAGCGATTTATACTACAGGAGCTTCAGCAGCAGTCTTGCCAACCAACATTGCAGCATTTTCCTCGCTTTCGAGAATACCGAATTCAATCAACAAGTCTTCTAGTTCTTCCATTTCAATAGGTGTAGGAATAGCCAGATTTTTGTTGTCGATAATTTTGGTAGCCAATGTCCGATATTCGTTAGCTTGGTTGCTATCGGGTGCGTACTCGTTAACAGTCATGCGGCGTAATTCTGCGTGTTGAACGATGTTGTCACGGGGTACGAAGTGAATCATTTGGGTGTTCAACCGTTTTGCCAAGGTTTCGATCAATTCGTGTTCCCGGTCAGTTTTACGGCTGTTACAAATCAAACCACCCAAACGCACGCCACCTGTGTGAGCATACTTAAGAACACCACGAGCAATGTTGTTAGCAGCATACATCGCCATCATTTCACCTGATGTCACGATGTAGATTTCTTGTGCTTTACCTTCACGGATAGGCATTGCAAAACCACCACACACAACGTCACCTAACACGTCGTAAGATACGAAGTCTAGGTCTTGGTAAGCACCGTTTTCTTCTAAGAAGTTGATGGCGGTGATGATACCGCGACCTGCACAACCTACACCGGGTTCTGGACCACCAGACTCTACGCAAAGAACGTCACGGAAACCCTTGAGCATCACTTCTTCGAGTTCTATATCTTCTACTGCGCCACGTTCTGCGGCAAGGTGAAGAACGGTGGTTTGAGCTTTGCTGTGCAGCATCAAACGGGTGGAGTCAGCTTTAGGGTCGCAACCGACGATGAGGATGCGTTGACCCATTTCTGCCATAGCTGCCAAGGTGTTTTGGGAGGTGGTAGATTTACCGATACCGCCCTTACCGTAGAAAGCTATCTGTCTAATCTTTTCTTCTGTCATGGTTCGTATTTCCCTGCAATTGGTTGGTTGGTGGGTCTTTGCGTTGGTCTGTTGCGTTCACCCCTGTTGAGCGACAGTAGTGAGCGCGTGTAGAGCATCGTTGGTAGCATTGGCATAGGTGCCTGCTGGGGGCGATCGCTCCACAGCTAAAATGATCGAAAGCAAGTACATATATTTCCTGGTTAAATTTTTTTTCTTTTGTCCCTAGTCATTAATCATTTATCGTGACTAATGACTAAGAGATTTCGCAATTTACAAATACGTCATAATCTGTTTCAGCTTGAAAGACTCAATAGGACTTGATGTTGTTATTTGTCAACAATCAATGCCTAAGTCCTACCCTTCGGGTTCGCCAGTTGCCTGCGGAGGGAAACCCTCCGGCAGCACTGGTCTCACTTGTTCAAAATAGCGCCCTTCATATTTGTGACGCGCTCTAGTGCAGCTGTGGTATCTTCTGCTGACTCTCCACGCACAGCCATTGCTTCACCTAGATGCTTGGCGATCGCATCGAAGTGTGGTTGCTGTAGATTCATTCCAGCATGTGTTTTGTCCATTGGACGACCGGCGTATTGCTTTGGCCCCTCAAAAATTTGAGCTAAGAAAGCAACTAGATGATTACGTTGCTTGGGCATATCTGTACCAGCAAAAATGGGATTGAGGAGGCTGTCTGTCGCAATGCGTTTGTGGAGTTCATCTACTATTTGTTCAATAGCTGGTTGTCCGCCAAGTTTGTCGTACAATGTGCTCATATTCTGTTCCTTTGAAGCGAGTTAGATGATGAAATTTGCTTTTTAGGCGCTTAATCTATCAAGCCTATATGCTGTTAGCCGTAATAGTGGTAAGACTGATACCAATTCGTAATTCGTAATTCGTAATTAAGAAAGAATTGGTATGAAGCATTGAGTGGAGACAATGATTCGGTTCAAATCCTACTTTCTGTTCCTGGCTGAATGCATATTAGGGCGTATTTGTAGAGTACGTTAAGTCCTACAGCAATTCCTAAACTGCTTCGACTACAAGGCTCTTGCTGACACGATCTTGTAATCTGGCTTCGATCGCAATTTTCAGAGTTGCTGTACTACTAGAACAGGAACCGCAAGCACCTTGCAACACAACTTTAACGCGATCGCCTTCTACGTCATAGAGTTCTACATCTCCCCCGTCAGCGATGAGAACGGGTCTGACTTCTTCATCCAGAACTTTTTGAATTAGAGCAATTTTTTGCACGTTGGTTAGCGATCGCTCTTTAGACGTAACAATTTCTGTGGCAACTTTTACGCCATAATTGTTGAGATCAGGTGCGGCGAATTCCTGTTGCACTGATTTAATAATATCATCAATGTTTGCCAAACAGGAACCGCATCCACCACCAGCTTTCACATAATTTGTTACCTCTTCGGCACCAGTGAGATTATTTTCTAGAACGACGCGGCGAATTTTGGCCTCGCTGATCCCAAAGCAACTGCAAACTAACGCGCCTTCATCATCATCATCATGGGTAGCTAGAGGTATGCCGCGATAATTATAGATAGCGGCTTCTAGCGCTTCTTGTCCCATGACAGAGCAGTGCATCTTTGCTTCTGGTAAACCACCCAGGTAATCTGCAATGTCTCTGTTGGACACTTTCAGGGCTTCATCTAAGGTTAAACCTTTGATCATCTCGGTTAATGCACTAGAAGATGCGATCGCACTAGTACAGCCAAAGGTTTGAAAACGAGCATCTAGAATCTTATCAGATTCTACTTCCACTTTCAGATGCAATCTCAGAGCATCACCGCAAGCAATGCTACCGATTTCTCCCATTGCAAGCTTAACCCCAGGTTCGCCAGATTCTTCAATGGCTCCCTGATTCAGGGGATTGTAAAACAGTTCTAATACTTTATCGGTGTAGTCCCACATAACGAATTTTAGATTTTAGATTTTGGATTTTAGATTGAGGTATGGGGCATTGGGGATTGGGCACTTGTACTGAGCGAACGCGAGTGCGTCTCGTAGAGAAGCCGTTGGCGTAGCCTCTCGTAGAGAAGTATCGGGCATTGGTTTTATTCTCAATGCGCTATGCCCTATTCCCTATTTCCTAATTAACGATGAGCCAGTGCTTGCTCTTGTTCTTGCAGCCAACCCGCATTATCATTTTTGAAGGGTGAGAGGGCGCGTAAACGTTCCACAATACTGGGCATTACTTCTATTACTTGATCGATTTCGGCTTCTGTGGTGTAGCGACAAAGGCTGAAGCGAATGGAACCATGCAAAGTTGTGTAGGGTAAGCCCATAGCCCGAAGGACGTGGGAAGGTTCCAGTGAGCCGGAGGTACAAGCAGAACCGGATGAGGCACAGATACCGTATTTATTCAAGGATAGTAAGATAGCTTCACCTTCAATATACTTGAAGCCGATATTTGTGGTGTTGGGCAATCTCTGCGTAGCGTCACCGTTGACTACACAATCGGGAATTGTAGCGAGTAAAGTTTGTTCCAGGCGATCGCGCAGCCTTCTTTCTCTTGTGGTCGCTTCTTCTAAGTGTAACAGTTCGAGTTCCGCAGCTTTGCCCAAGGCAATAATTGCTGGAACATTCTCTGTTCCCGCCCGACGTCCGCGTTCTTGGTGTCCCCCAATTATGAAGGGACGGAACCGAACCCCGCGCCGGATATATAAAGCACCAATTCCTTTGGGCCCGTGCAGCTTGTGACCAGACAGGGTTAACATATCCACGGTGCTAGTCTTCATATTCAAGGGGATTTTCCCCACTGCTTGCACCGCATCTACATGGAAGATAGCACCATATTCTTTCACGCGCAACCCAATTTGCTCAATCGGGAAAATCGTGCCGGTTTCATTATTAGCATACATAATTGTCACCAGGGCGGTGTTACCCGTCAAGGAAGCTTCTAGTTCATCTAGATCCAGCTGCCCTTGATGATTTACTGATAGATAGGTAACACTATAACCTTGGGTTTCTAATTGTTTGCAGACATTGAGTACTGCTGGGTGTTCAACTTGGGTAGTGACGATGTGTCGCTTTTCTGGTTGCGCCAACAGTGCGGCTCGAATCGCCGCGTTATCTCCCTCAGTACCGGAACTTGTGTAGACAATTTCTGACTCATCGGCTCCCAGCATGGCTGCAAGTTGTTCTCTTGCTGTTCTCAGTGCTTTACCGACTTGTCCACCAAAGGTATGCATACTGGAGGGATTGCCGTAATAGTCTGTGAGGTAAGGTAGCATTACCTGTATAACTTCTGGGTCTACCTTAGTGGTGGCATTATTATCGAGATAGATGCAGTTTTTTTGCATTGGTGTCTTTAATTACGTTAGCGTAGCGTTAGCGAGTCTGCGTTACTTGCGCGTCTGGTAGAGAGCGTCATTACGAATTACGAATTACGAATTGTTTGGGGTTGACGCTTTTGCAATTGCTTAGAGTATTTCTGGGAATAACGGTCAAACCAACGATCCCAGTAATCTTGTTTATTTGTTAATTTAGCAACTACATGGTTGTAATTGGTAAACCAGTCTTCCCAGTAATCGCTAGGCTGCTTAACGCAGCCGTCGCAAGTGGGACAACCAGCTTTACACTGAGGCACGGTGTGAACGCTACCAACGCAGTTTGTACAAAGTTCAGGGTCAATCCAGTGCTGTCCGTCAACCACTTTAACTGCATTTGTAGGACATACAGATAGACAGAGATTGCAGGAAATACACTGGCTAGTAATTTTGTAAGCCATTATTATTCTCCTTTTTGAGCATGGGGAGTGGGGAGTGAGAATGGGGAGTGGTGAGTAGTGAGTGGTGAATATTGAAATTTCCTACTCCCTACTTCCTACTCCCTACTCCCTATTCCTTATTCCCTAATTCTTTAACGTATTGCTCGTAAAACTCCAAAGCAACCTTCTCAATCACGTCGTAAGCTTCAACAGTCTGTATTCCAGCTTTTTGCAATTTTTCTTGAGGACTGTTACCAATCTTGGAGGCTAAAACTGCTTTGCAATCTGCGATCGCTTTCATAATATGCTCAAAAGAAGCTTCCTCGCCGTATCCACCTTGGCAGTATTGGTCAATTTTGCGATGACCGACAAAGCGAACTTCATTTCCATCCACTTCGTAAATTTGGAATTCTTTGGCATGACCGAAGTGCTGGTTAACCAATCCGCCGCCTTTGGTTGCTACTGCAACTAGGACTTTAGGACTGTTGGCAAATTTCTTGCCGGCTAGTGCCTTGTCTTTGGCTACTTTCAGTTCATCTTTAAACTTCTCAATACCGTCGTGAACTTCTTGGCGTTTCTCCATGTCATAGTCTGGAGTCATTTCCAAGAATTTCTCTTTGGAAAATTCCTGGCTGCGGTCTTCTCCCAACAATCCGACTGCATCGGCACGGCACTGGCGACAGTGACGCATCATTTTCATGTTACCAGAGCAGTTGTCTTGAACTTCCTTGAGTTCTTTAGGTGTGGGGCCGCGTTGACCGGTTAAACCGAAGTGTGTGCCATGTTCTGGTGCAGAAATCAATGGCATGATGTTGTGCAAGAATGCACCTTTTTCACGAATGACTCGATTCACTTCGACTAAGTGCTGGTCATTAATTCCGGGAATCAACACGGAGTTAACTTTGCACAAGATGTCAGCATCTTTAAGGGCTTGCAATCCTTCCATCTGTCTTTCGTGGAGAATTCTCGCGCCTTCAATGCCCTTGTAACGCTTGCGGTTGTAGTGAACCCAAGGATAAATCTTAGCACCGATCTCTGGATCTACCATGTTAATGGTGATCGTAACGTGATCTATATTTAATTGTTTAATGCGATCAACGTAGTCAGGCAGCATTAAACCATTGGTTGATAAGCACAGCTTGATGTCTGGTGCTTGCTCTGCAATCAACTCAAATGTGCGGAAAGTCTTATCTGCGTTTGCCAGTGGGTCGCCAGGGCCGGCAATTCCCACAACTGTCATTTGAGGAATCTTGCCTCCAATGACCAAAGCTTTGTGTGCAGCTTCTTCTGGTGTTAGCAACTCGCTAACTACTCCAGGACGGCTTTCGTTAGCGCAGTCATATTTACGGTTGCAATAGTTGCATTGAATGTTGCAAGCTGGAGCAACTGCAACGTGCATCCGCGCGTAGTGGTGATGGGCATCTTCGCTGTAGCAGGGATGTTTCGCAATGCGTTCTTCGAGCGTTTCGTCCCTTTCCACTGTGGCGCTGCTGGTGCTGTCGCAGCCGCAACCACCTGATTTTGCTTGGGTTGTTGTCGATTCCGTAGCAGGGGTGTTGAGGAGTCGTGTAGACGGTGATGTCATTGAGTTTCGCAAAAGGTCGGTGGACTTGGCTGCCACTGTGGGAGATGGTGTTGCTACTCTTATATGCCGACGAATTGAAGTCGCGTCTTCCACACTGCCTGCAAACCCTTGGGTTTGGGTGACTTGTTATCAAGTAAGGCAGGCAATATATATTTGATGTTCGGCTGGTGTGTGTCAACGTTCGGTTCTGGGGTAGAATTTGTGGTTACAGCCGCGACTTCTATTCACTTCAGGCATGGTGCTATGTCATCCCTCCACTCACTCTTCGCTTCGTTTTGGAGCGTTAAGTGATTGGCGATATAAGAGTTATAGCAGCCGTCTCCTAGCCAGATGTTGCGTCTCTCTAGGATAGAATTTATTGGATTTATTACGCTTGTACTCAAATAATAAAAACCCTAATTCTTCAAGCATTACAAGAATTAAAAAAGTTTTTTTCAGGTAGGGGTTCTAGTGTTTTTTGGTTGGGGTTCGAGTATTTATAGACAGGGGTTCAGGATTTCTTTGTACTCAGCCATAACCCAATCCCAGCAAGAATTTAAACTAACTTAAAATTGGATTTGGGTTATTTCAATGTGTACTCAGATTGCCCTCAAATTCCGTCAAAAGCAAGAAATGCTAAGGGTTTGAGGGTGAAAACTGGAGTAATCTATATCGTGCTACTCCAGAAAAAAGCGAAATTAAATTCTGTATCTAACATATCATTTTTTTGAGGGTAAAAATGCACTTTATATTTTTTTAAGTTTTACTTTGACCCTTCGGCTTCGCTCAGGGTCAACAAAGATGTTCAATTGTGGTTATAAGTCTTATCTGGCAAGCTATACAGGCTTATGGAAATAAATGTGTTGCTGCACATATTTTTCAAAAAGTTTAACTTTTCAGTTCTTTTTTTTTTTCATTCCCACAAAGAGGAGATGGGTAGGAAACTCTCGGATTTTGTGTTTGAGAGAAACAACAAACTATAATCTAACATGATTGAGCGATCGCAATCAATTTTTTTAATTGCTCACTACGAACCTTGGCGAAAAACCTAACCCCCTAACCCCCTTCCCGACACTCTAAGGGGGAAAACTTAAAGTCTCTCTTCTAAAAGGAGAGGGATGAAGAAGGGAGGTTTTCCAGATACCGCTCTTTGTTGCTGAGACTATTTAGCTACAATCAAACCAAGAAAATAAAAAATCTTAGTTATGATAGCCATCCCCCAACAGCCGCCAAAAATGACCGTTGAGGAATATCTCGAATGGGAACCTCAGCAAGACGTTCGCTACGAATATGCCAATGGCGAAGTATTTGCCATGACAGGCGGTACAATTCCCCATAATGATATTGCACTAAATCTCTACAGAGCTTTGTACCCCCATCTGCGTTCCAGAGGTTGTCGAGTGAATGTGTTAGACGTGAAAATGCAACTCACTCCCCAGAGCCGCTACTATTATCCTGATGTTATTGTCAGTTGCGACCCTCAAGACCTCAATGCCCGCAAATTTATTCAACATCCCAAGCTGATTATCGAAGTTCTTTCCCCAGGTACAAGCGCTAAAGATCGGGGTGAAAAATTCACTTATTATCTGACAATCCCCAGTTTGCAAGAGTATATCTTGATTGAGTCGGAAAAAATCTCCGTGGAGCTTTTCTGTCGGGGTGAAGGTAGGATGTGGCTTTACTATCGCTACACGGCAGGAGATATCATCACTCTATCGAGCATTGAATTTGAGTGTCCAATTGAATTGCTGTATGAAGGTGTTGTATTTACCACTGAAGAATAAAGAGAATGTGTTTTTTCACACAACGTTGGCGAAGCCTCTCATAGAGAAGGCATCGCTCTCAAGCAACTGCATAGCCTGTGTAGGGTCTTAACTCCGGTGGACGAAAGCCAAGGACAATGTGTTCTTTGGGAATTCCAGCCCGTTCTAAATCGGCGGCAATGCCTTCTTCAGTGCCATCCCGTTGAATCCAGATTTTGCCATCAATTAAGTCAATATGAACCAGACAGCCATGAATGCGGCGATCGCCATCCCAACCTGTATCCATCCACAAATAGCGATCACGGGTTCGATCAAACACCACTTCTGATTGAATATTGGCATAAGAATAGGGTAGTGAAGCATATTCACTGAGGATAGTTTCAATCACCTGGCGATAGTGGTCTAACTTGGTATAATCCATTGTTTAATAACCTCCTGTTTTGGATCAAAGGTAATTAGCTTTAAACGATGATTTCTTAGTAAAAGTTTGCCGATAGGTTCTTCAAACAAATCATCAAAAACTCTGTTAGGCACTGCAAGATATAACATTCGCTCTGGCTCTAACTCAATTAATATATCTTGATACAAAATATACTGACCCAACGCTTTTTCTAAATCATCAATATCCGATCTGCCGCTAAAACTTTTAATCTCAACTGCAATTTTGGATTCTGCTTTTTGCGCTGCCAACAGTTGTCTAGCACCTAAATCAACATAGAAATCTTTTTTACCAAACTTCAGGGTCAGTGGGTCATGAGTAATTATCCATTTGTCTTTAATCAAAGCATTTTTAACATTGTTGTGATAGAGGTCTCTAGCTGGCATACAGGTATAGTCTTAGACTGATATTTCTATTTTAGGAAATCTCTGACTGCGCCTAGCATCTTCGTTAAATACTATGCGTAGGCGTAGACATCGCTAGACTGGATTTATCAGAAAAAATAAGCTGTCTGAGTTGTGTGAGTCAAACAGGGTAGCAGGAGGAATGCGATGAAAGCAGTGGTTATCCGTCGGTATGGCGCGGCTAAGGTGTTGCAGTATGAAGATGTGGAGCAGCCGAAAATTGAGCCAACGCAGTTACTTGTGAAAGTTCGTGCTAGTAGCGTTAATCCCATTGATTGGAAAATTCGTCAGGGGATGTTGAGTTTGATTACCGGCAGCAAATTCCCGAAGATTCTGGGGTTTGATGTGGCGGGAGAAGTCGTGGCGATTGGCTCTGGTGTCACACGTTTTAAACCAGGAGATGCTGTCTATGGCAGTACTAGCTTTCCTGGAGGAGGTTATGCGGAATTTGCAGCCGTTCCAGAAAACTTGGTGGTTCTCAAACCAACGAACTTATCCTATGAAGAAGCTGCGGCTGTGCCTTTAGCAGCGCTCACGGCTCTGCAAGCACTGCGAGATCAGGGGAATATTCAAACAGGACAAACTGTGTTGATTAATGGCGCTGCGGGCGGTGTAGGCAGTTTTGCAGTGCAAATTGCTAAGGCTTTAGGGGCAGTGGTGACGGGAGTTAGCAGTACCAAAAACTTGGATTTGGTGAAATCTCTCTTAGCAGACCGCGTGATTGATTATACGCAGCAAGATTTCACCGAAGATACAGCGCAGTATGACATTATCTTTGATGCAGTGGGTAAGCGATCGCTCTCAGAAACCAGAAAAGTCCTCAAACCCAACGGAGTTTACATCACCACCGTACCTAACGCCAAAGTCTCCTTAGAGATCGTCTTAACAGCGTTCCTTCCCGGTCAAAAAGCGAAATTTCTCTTTGAGAAACCTAACACTCCAGATTTGGTTTATCTGAAAGAATTGATTGAAGCGGGTAAAATTCGTGTGGTGATTGATCGCACATATCCCTTACAAGAAGTAGCGGCGGCTCATGATTATAGCGAAACTGGGCGTGCTGTGGGGAAAATTGCGTTGACGCAGCCCGTCGTAGACATCGCAGTTTCCAATTGATCTGAAAAACCAACGCGTAACCTAACCCCCTAACCCCCTTCCCGACGCGAGAAGGGAGGAAAATTCAAAATCTCTCTCCTCTTAGGAGAGAGATTTAGAGAGAGGTTTTCCAGATTCCCTGAAATTCGGAAACATTACTCAAGCTAGTGGATATACTCGTAATCAAACTCTCAACAGAAGCGAGTATTATGCTGGACTGGTTAGCTATTTGGGGTGTAACTCAGGCCGCCGGGTTTATTTTTAAACCCATTCTGGAAAACTTAGCCAAGGATGCTGCTAAAGATTGGGCTAAAGATTTATTAAAAGGCATCCCTGGCAAGATTGTCCAGAAACTTAAGAAGGAAGACATAGAAATTGCTGCTGGGAAAGCCTTAAAGGAATTTTTGCAACTCATGCAGCAGCAGTTAAAGGTTCGTTGCAAACTTGCTGAACCTGAGATTAAAGACTACACCAAAGACATCCAGAAATTTATCAGCGATAAGTCGGTTACAGAAATTCTTGGTAAGGCTTTTGATATTAATTGTGAATCTCTAGACGCTAAAACCCTCGAAGATAGTTGGAACAGGCTGCAATTAAAACCTCTGCCATCTAAGTTTAACTGGCAATCAATTACAGAGCAGTATTTGACACAAGTCCAAGAATTTCTTTTAGATTCCAAAGAATTACACCATATCCTCGAATTACAAAAGTTATCTGATATTGAAATAAATACCAAAGAAATTGCTGGTGTTATTGTAGATTTTAATTTAGTTAAATATCAAGAAGGAATCCGCGATCGCTATGGCAATCTCAAGTTAGATAGCTTAGATACTAGCGGCTATGCTTATAACGAACTGAAGTTATGGCGGATTTTTACTGCTCAAAATGTCCGGGAAGCTCATCAAGTTTTACCACAAGTTCACGAACTGCCTAAACAACATTTTAGACGGCTGCGAGAAAGTGACCAAGTAGAAGCAGTTGAATTAGAAGAATTAGAACGCCACAAACGGGTTTATTTTGAACAGCCGATACGTTCAGTTTTAGATGTTGTCAATAAAAAGCAAGATTATAAATATATTGTGATTTTGGGCGATCCTGGTTCCGGGAAGTCTACTTTGTTGCAATTTCTGGCTTTGAATTGGGCTGAGTCTCCACTGGATAATGTTATCTCTTTACCAATTCCCTTGCTAATTGAATTACGCACTTATATGCGGCGACGGGAAGATAAAGAGTGTAATAATTTTCTAGAATTTTTTCATCAATGTAGTGGTGCTGTTCATCATCTCAATCAGCTTGAACTAGATAAACAATTAAAAGCTGGTAATGGCTTAGTGATGTTTGATGGTTTGGATGAGGTATTTGACCCAGGTAAGCGAGAGGATGTAATTACTGATATTCATCGCTTTACTAATGACTACCCTGATGTGCAGGTAATTGTCACTTCTCGGATTATTGGCTATAAACCGCAACGATTGCGCGATGCTGAGTTTCGCCACTTTATCTTAGAAGATTTAGACTCAGAACAAATTCAGGATTTTATCAACCGTTGGCATGAGTTAACTTTTACCGATGCAGTAGATAAGGTGAGAAAAAGGGAACGGCTACAAAGAGGAATTGAAGCTTCTAAATCTATTACAGAACTGGCGGGAAATCCTCTGCTGTTGACGATGATGGCAATTCTTAATCGTAATCAAGAGCTACCAAGAGATAGAGCCGAGCTTTATAATCAAGCATCGCGGGTACTGCTGCATCAATGGGATGTGGAACGCGCTTTGATAGAAGATAAGAGGTTAGACCCCAAGACGATTGATTATAAAGATAAGCAAGCGATGCTGCGTCAGGTTGCTTATCTTATGCAAACTGGTGAGAAAGGTTTGGCAGGTAATTTGATTAATGAAAATGATTTAGTCAAAATTTTAATTGATTATCTGAGAAGCATAGAATTTGATAAACCCAGAGAAGTTGCACGGGTGATAATTAATCAACTGCGAACTCGCAACTTTATGTTATGTTTCCTGGGTGCGGATTATTATGCTTTTGTGCATCGAACATTTTTAGAATATTTCTGTGCTTGGGAGTTTGTCTGGCAGTTTAAAGAAACGCAAACGCTGACTATTGAAGAACTTAAGAATGAAGTTTTTGGCAAACACTGGCAAGATGAAAGTTGGCATGAAGTCTTGCTGCTAATTGCTGGAATGATTGAGCCAAGATTTGTTGGCGAGATTCTTGATTATTTAATGGCGCAAGATGGCGAAGAGGAAAAGTTTTTCAATCTCTTTTTAGCGGCTAAGTGTCTTGTAGAGGTGAGAAATCGCTCGGCGATCGCGTCAACGGCTACTAAATTACTTGACAAGCTCAAAGACTTAACTAAATATGACCTCTGGTACTATTACGACCTCTATCAGGATGAAGAAGAAATTAAGCTAGTTCAGCAAATTCGCATTCAAGCAGTTACAGCAATTGCAACGACCTGGCAAGAATCTCCCGACACCAAAACCTGGCTTAAAAAACGCGCTACCCAGGATGATAACTACTATGTTCGAGGTGTAGCAGTCCAAGAATTAGCCAAGAACTTCAAACATGACCCCGAAACCAAATCCTTCCTCAAACAACGCGCTACCCAGGAAAATGACAACAATGTGCGATATGCAGCAGTCCAAGAATTAGCCAAGAACTTCAAACATGACCCCGAAACTAAATCCTTTCTCAAACAACGCGCTACCCAGGATGATAACCTCTTTGTGCGACGTGCAGCAGTCGAAGAATTACCCAAGAACTTCAAAGATGACCCCGAAACCAAATCCTTCCTTAAACAACGCGCTACCCAAGATGATAACTGGAAGGTGCGACGTGGAGCAGTCCAAGAATTAGCCAAGAACTTCAAAGATGACCCCGAAACCAAATCCTTTCTCAAACAACGTGCTACCCATGATGATAACTACTATGTGCGAGGTGCAGCAGTCCAAGAATTAACCAAGAACTTCAAAGATGACCCCGAAACCAAAACCTTCCTCAAACAACGCGTTACCCAGGATGATAACTCGGATGTGCGATATCGATATGCAGCAGTCCAAGAATTAGCCAACAACTTCAAAGATGACCTCGAAACCAAATCTATCCTCAAACAACGCGCTACCCAGGATGATAACTCGGATGTGCGAGGTGCAGCAGTCGAAGAATTAGCCAAGAACTTCAAAGATGACCCCGACACCAAAACTTGGCTCAAACAACGCGCTACCCAGGATGATAACTGGGATGTGCGAGGTGCAGCAGTCCGAGAATTAGCTAAATACTTTAAATATCAGCCTGAGTTGTTTGATATCTACCACAACTGCGCTATTAATGACCCCTTTGAACGTAAGGAAGAACATGAAACTAATCCTCGGCGCATTGCACTTGAGATAATTATCAAGCAATTTCCTCACCATCCCCAGACTTTAACACTGTTGCGCGATCGCGCAGAGAATGACCCAGATGAGCAAGTGCGGGAATTTGCTCAGAAGAAGTTGGCACAATTAGAGAAATAAAAGAGTTGCAAAAATATGAGTAACACAGAAGTTCGTCAGCAAATCAACCAATATTTAGATGGATTATCTTTAGAACGCTTACAACTGGTTGCTGATTTTTTAGCATATCTAGCAGATAAGGAGAGTGAAGACGCTACCCAAGAGTTGCTTGATATCCCTGAATTTATTGAATCCTTTGAAAGAGGTAAAAAAGATATTGCTGAAGGTCGGGTAAAAAACTGGAGAACAATTCGGTCTGATGTATAACGTTGTGTTATCCGCTAAAGCCGAGGAGATTTATGCTACAGCAGACCAAGCTTTAGCCAAAAAGGTTGCTAGGTGCTTTGAGCAACTAGAACAAAATCCTCGGTTTCATCCTAATGTTAAACCTCTCAAAGGTGACTTTGCAGGTTATTATCGCTATCGCATTGGTGATTATCGAGTAATCTATAGGACTCCTATTTGATTTCTGAACAAGACTAAGAGAGAATACGGAGAGGTTT
>NZ_JAQYWQ010000120.1 GCF_029379315.1 Nostoc sp. S13 | reverse complement strand
AGCTCCAAAATTTCACATTACTAATCAGCTTTTCAGCCTTAACTGAACCGTATTGCCTTATAAAGGGGGGAAATAAGAAATCTTGTTCCCTCCCCTTGACAAGGGGAGGGTTAGGGTGGGGTAAAACTAACGCGAAAAACCAGGTGAGTAAGCTATTTCAGACTTATGTATACACCGTAGCTTACTAAGGCAGGACTACAGGGGGGTTAAAACGATCTCAAATTCTCACGAATGATTTAGGACTGTTATATAAGCAACAGATACCTCGAAGCATTCGTGAAAGGTTAAGGTCAAATACCATTTGTCAATAAGCAATAGTACTTAAAATATTGCGGAAAATCGGGGTTTGAAACACAATCTTTAAGCAGGCGATGCCAAAGGCGGGTTAAGCCTACGCGTAATCTTGATACGCATCATTCATTGTTGACCCATCAGTTCAGTACAATAGTTAACTTCATACCTCCACTACTTCCAAATTTTCAGCATAATTTCTAATTGACAAAAGTAAGATTCTCTTAACCTCTCACCGATGACCTCGAAGTCGTGTTGAGGTACTCCAAAATCGTGTTGAGGTACTCCAAAGTCGTGTTGAGGTACTCCAAAGTCGTGTTGAAGTACTTGAAAATCGTGTTGAAGTACTTGAAAATCGTGTTGAAGTACTTGAAAATCGTGTTGGAGTACTTCAAACTTTGTCGCACAGTTCAACTCTGTTGAGTCGCTTCAATTTATTTCATTCCGATGAAATAAATATAAATTTGTTGTAAAGGTATTCTTGCACGAACACAGTAAATGGTAATGTCTGACTGTAATATGCAGCACTTAACCTCATAGGGGCAATTTTTGTAACCGAATCACAGAAATATTAACAAGTTAAATTCTGTGCTACGTACAAGTCAGTATTAGGTAGAATCTTCAAGAAATATTACTCTTCTTTAAGGGTAACAGATGAAGTTTGCCAAAAATATCGATTTTGAACCAAGTTATTTGTGCCTTGAAACAGCACAAACTGCAAATTGACAACTGAAGTTACTTAAAAATCAATTTAGGTAGGTAAAAATAATGACAAATATCATTGGAACCAACGGTAATGATACTCTTATTGATGGTCTGGGCAATAATACCCTCAATGGTGGTGCTGGTGACGATACCTTAAATGCTACAAATTCATTAGGCAATAACCTGCTTTCTGGGGGCAATGGCAAAGATTATCTAGACATCTCTGGCATTTACACTTATAGTTCAGAATACTCTGACGGCGATCAGAGATCAACGGGCAATAATACCCTTAACGGTGGTGCAGGTAATGATACCTTGAATGCTAGCGGTACAAAAGGTAATAACCTGCTCTTTGGGGACAATGGCAATGATTTTCTAAACATCTCTGGCAGTTATCAGTCCGAATCCGATACTTACTACTTCAATGCATCCATCGATCAAACAGAAGGGAAGAATACCCTCAACGGTGGTGCAGGTAATGATACCTTAAGTGCTAGAGGTTCAACAGGTAATAACCTACTCTCTGGGGATAATGGTAATGATTATCTAGATATCTCTGGCCATGATTTAGAAACTTCAGAAGACCTTGGCGATAGCATCGACTATTCTTCCGACGACAATCGATCAACTGGCGAGAATACCCTCAACGGTGGTGCAGGTAACGATACCTTAAATGCTAGTGGTTCGACAGGTAATAACCTACTCTCTGGGGGTGATGGTAATGATTATCTAGATATCTCTGGCTATGATTCAAAAACTTCAATGGTAGATCATAACTTCAATGCCATCACGAGTTCTGACAACGACAGTCGATCAACCGGCAATAATACCCTCAACGGTGGTGCAGGTAACGATACCTTGAATGCTAGCGGTTCAACAGGCAATAACCTACTCTCTGGGGGCGGTGGCAAGGATAAATTTGTTTTCAACTACTTAAGCAACAGCAGTGATACGATCACCGATTTCGGTGGAGTAGGTAAAGGAACAAACCCCACAGCAGGAGTCATTGCCGAAGTGGACACCCTAATATTCCGGGGCAAGGGCTTGACTGCCCGAAATCTGCTACTGACCCAGAATGGCAACAATCTGAAAATTACCTTTGAAGGAGTAAATAGTGCCCCAGTTATCCTGCAAAACTTTGCCTTGGAAAATCTCGATAACCTAAGTAAATCTACAGGAGCCACTGTAGACTTGGGCAATATCTTGTTTAATGGACAAACTAGCATCACAGACAGCTTTGATGTCTTCAATGCCAACTCCACCCAAAGCACTATCTTCAACAAGAATACAGTCACCTTCCTTAACGACCTCGACAACAATGTTAACGGCTTTGACAACTCAGATGATGTGATCAATGGTCAGGGGGGTGATGACATCATTGACGGCAAAAGTGGCAACGACCTTTTAAGGGGTGGTACGGGGAATGATACTCTCATTGATAGTCTGGGCAATAATACCCTCAATGGTGGTGCTGGTAACGATACCTTGAATGCTGAAAGTTCATTAGGCAATAACCTGCTCTGTGGAGGAGATGGCAAAGATCTTCTAGATATCTCTGGCAGCTTCGTGTACGATGGCGGAACATATGACCAGAGGACAAAGGGCAATAATACCCTCAATGGTGGCGCTGGTAATGATACCTTGAATGGTACCGGTTCATCAGGCAATAATCTGTTCTTTGGGGGCGATGGTAATGATTATCTAAACATTTCTGGCGGTTACTATGATGATATTGAGTCCGGCACAGACTCTGACAATAGGTCAAAGGGCAATAATACCCTTAACGGTGGTGCAGGTGACGATACCTTGGCTGCTAGCGGTTCAACAGGCAATAACCTGCTCTCCGGAGGCGATGGCAATGATTTTATAGATATCAGTGGTACTAGCTCACAAGGTGAGAGCGGCGGCGGCGGCGATGAAGCATTAGGCAATAATACCCTCAACGGTGGTGCAGGTAACGATACCTTGACCGCTAGCGGTTCAACAGGCAATAACCTACTCTCTGGGGGCTATGGCAATGACTACCTTACAGGTGGGGGTGGTACTGATACCTTTGCTTTCAATAGTTACAAAGAAGGTGTTGATACTCTTTATGACTTCGACGCCACTAAAGACCTGATTCAAGTATCGGCTAATGCTTTTGGTGGCGGGTTGTCAACACATTCACTCTTCGCTAATCAGTTTACCATCGGAACATCTGCAAGCACTAGTAGTCAACGATTTATCTACAACGACATTACAGGTGCATTGTTCTTTGACCTTGACGGTAGTGCATCTGGGTTTACTCAGGTAAAATTTGCACAACTATCAGCTGGATTGTCACTAACCCAAAACAATTTTGTAGTTGTTTAATCGTTATTAGCGTTTTACCACTATTAAACGGTATTGCGAGGTGCTTAAAATAGCACCTTGCATTCGATTGCTCAATGCAAGTCATTTTGAGCAGGGATGGTCTATGGAAAATTAGGGATTCACCTTTCGGTAGATTTAGACAGAATCATCAAAACTGTATATTTAGATTGAGTAACACATAATTTGCCACAAAACCTCATGCCAAATTAGTAATTTCAATATCAACAGATGAAATTTTGATTTAATTCTAGTTAATTTGTTCCTTAAGTTCCTCATAAGCCATGACATCCCCTGAGCCTCAAACTGATTTTGGAGACAAACCTCCACAAAACTCATTTGAGCCACCTTCTGGAAAACGGCGGTGGCTTTGGTTATTTTTACCTGCACTACTATTCTTAGGGGGCGGAACAGCTATAGTTTGGCGTTTGCTGACTCCGCAAAATCCAGCACCTTCAACTGTTAATGCTCAACCTCAAGGGGTAAGAGTCAAAATATCGACAGTACAAAGCGGCATAATTGAGGAAAGTTCAGATTTTATTGCTAGCCTAAAGTCCCAGCGCTCAGTCACGCTCCAGCCGAGGATTCAGGGCCAAGTTACCCAGATATTTGTCAAATCGGGAGAACCAGTCGCAGCAGGAGCGACAATTCTCCAAGTAGATTCTACGCCACTAGCCGCGATCGCTCTTAGCAATCCTCCGCCTCAAGCATTTTTAGTGCAACTTGAAAGTGCCCGCGCTGCACTCAAATCTTTGGAAGCACAACGACCATCCTACGTTACTAATGTGCAACTATACCAGCAGAATTACGAAAAGTATGTCACCCTAGCTGATGAAGGAGCCGTATCTCGACAGACTCGCAATCAGTATGCTGATCGACTCGCTTTTGCTAAGACTAGTCTTGATGCAATTGATTCCAGAATTCAAGCACAACGAGCCACCATATTGCAAGCTGAAAAAAGCTTGCAGCAAGCTAATGTAAATACTCAAAAACAACAGATCGAGTACGACAAAATTACCGCTCCCTTTAGTAGCACAGTTGGGAACATCGCTGTGAAAGTCGGTGATTTAGTTAATACTTCCACACAATTAGTTAATCTCACCCAAAATCGACCTTTAGTAGTTAATATCTCTGTACCACTACAGCAAAGTCCCCAATTGCGTAAGGGAATGCCAGTGGAGGTTATGAATACACAAGGTCAAAAGCTTGGTAGAAGTAGGGTATTTTTCATTGCACCTAATGCCAGTAATGAAACACAAACGATACTGATCAAAGCACTTTTTAACAACCCTAATAATCAGCTACGTGCAGATCAATTGGTCAGGGCTAGAGTGTTCTGGAATCAGCGCCCCGGAGTTTTAATCCCCACAACAGCAATGACTCGTATAGCTGGAGACACTTTTGTCTATGTAGTTGAAACCGAAAAATCTCCCCAAGGTGTATCCCAACAAGTAGCTCGGCAAAAGCGAGTGAAGCTAGGCGAGATCAAAGGTAATAATTACCAAGTTATTGAAGGATTACAGCCAGAAGATAAAGTTATTATCTCAGGGTTGCTCAATCTCAGGGATGGCGTTGCGATCGTTGCAGAATCTTAATTAAGGGGAGTCGGGCAAAAATCTTCAATCTTGTCTTCTACCAAGGCCCACCCAAGAGCGTTAACTATAAGCGCTTCTCGTTTGTATGCAATATACTCTGACCTCTCTTTTAAAGTGAAAGCATTGGTGACAGTTTAAGGTATAATTTAATTTATTTTGTCAATAGTGATTATGCTGTAAATTATCCATGCTATCGAGTATTTATCTAATTAAGCTTTATACTAAGCTTTAAGGACAAGAATAAACGATAATTTTAAATATCATGGATGCGTAGGTGTAGCCCACCGTAGGCATCGCAGGCTAAAAATTTGTGTTTTTAGCCTTGTTTTTGGTTGAATTTTAAGCATTATTACTTATTGACAAATGGTTAATCACCTTAACCTGTCACTAACGTGTAAAGATAAGCAATTACTTGATTACGTAAGGAAAATAAACAATTATGTCAGTGCAAATCATCAAATCTAAATGTGGTTTAGTTTTAACTTGTTTACTTGGACAGATAATTTTGTTTGCTGCGCCAGTACAAGCTGGAGTGTTGGGCAAAAGCTACACTGTCAATGTTAATTCGAGTTTGGGAGATTATTTTACTGCTTGTTTTCAATTTAACGCCAACGGTAACTTACAGTTTTCTGGACAAAGCGCTACTTATAACGTCAATCAGACAAGTTGGCAAGCAGTCACAAATCCACCTTCATCAGTAGCAACTATCTCACTTAAGGGTGTAACAACACAAGGAGACTATGTGATAAATGGTACTGGTATGAATTCCAAGAATACTACTTTTACATTTAATGGCACACTCTTATCTCAGCCAACATGTCCGGCTGAATTACCACTAACTCCAGGAAATCTTCAATTCGGGGGAAATCGAGAAAATCCCTTTTTACAATAACAGTACTTTAACGGCAGATAATCACTTTGGTGAACCAAAATAAAACCAGATTAATCTATGGCATTCTTTTGCAGGAAAAGTTGCAATTATCACTGGTGCATTGCGGTGAATTAAACCAGCGATGTCTTCTCTACGAGACGCTACGCGAACGACGGGTTATGCCTACGCACTTAAGTTAGTCTCTCAAAACCGAAAATTATTTTGATGGATGAGGTATCGTGCAAGTCGGTACTTTTTTGGAATTAATCGCGCAAGAGGGGTTGTTTGTCCGACTGGTAGCCCAACAGTTGGATTGACACTCTCGGCTTGCGAGGCTACCGTGTACCATCCGTGAAAGGTGAAGATAAAGCCCACCTCTACCTCTGTTTGATTATTATCTTCCAAGTCTTTGACAGCTTAAACATTATATAGAAATCGTAAATTTTTTTGAAAAAATCTACGTATATTTAAAAAATAAAATATTACTGAGCAAGCGATCGCTAATACCCTGATTGCGTGTAGTACTTATGTACGATGCAAAAGTCCTAGAAGCTTTCCCTCGCTTCTATTTCCGAAGTTGGAAATGTAGTTTCCACTGATGACGATGCCTCAGAAGCTGGCTTGAACTTATTCTTTTGGTTATGAGACAAACAGCGAATATCGCAGTTAAAGAAAGATGTGATCAAGAAGTTTACATTTTATGCACATAATTATCTTTCTGTCAATGCGTAAGTCCTATAGGTACATAATAATTGCTACTAATTTTGTTCAATAAGATTTGGGTGTACCTCAGTTACTTAGGAAACGCTATATAGGAATCCGATTTGATTTTTAAATACATACGTAGGGTGTGTTAGACGGAACGTCGTAACGCACCAAGGACTTGGGATGGTGCGTTAGCCTACGGCATAACACACCCTACAAATACTTAAATTTTTCAAAAATCAAATACTAGTCCTATATCAACGTAAGTAATACCGCTTTTTAATTTTCTGGCGTATATTTACACTTAAGTAAAATCAAGCCTAGAAGTTTTAATAAAAATTACGGAGAGTAAACTCATGACACAGCCTAGCTCCCAAGACAAAAATAGCTTTTTTTACCCTCGTAGTCGATATTATGGTAAATTCCAACCAGAGAACTTAGTGTTTAATGCCAACCTCCAAGAATTTGCCCAAAAAATTAGTTATATCACTTGTCTAGAAACGGCCGGAAAACTGTCTCAGGAAGAAGCTTACCAGCAAATTAGGGTACTTTGGAAACAGTTGAAACATAGTAAAAAGAAACTGAATGTTGGTGTCAATAAGAAAATTTAAATTTTTAATGCAATGTGTAAGTTATTTAGGAGTATGACCACTGATTTGAAGCGCATTTGATTAAGTCGAGTTCAATCAGCAAAAAAAACACTCATCGCGGCTCTGCCGCAAGTCTTGAGGCGGAGCCTCTCGGAATGCATTAAGAGTCAGAGACTTCTTTTCGAGATAATCTCTAAAAGCTGCTTCTAGACTACCTTTCACGTTAAGTTGACACGCATAGGCACAGAACAGCCCCTACGGGTGTACCTCAGGTAAATGAGAACGGCTATATCTAGTCAACTTAACGTTAAAAGGACGGTTAAAAACCTTCTAGCAAAGTCCAAAAGTAGCCATCTGGTGCAACAAAAGAAAAACTCCTCTCGCCAAATTCATTAGGAATGATGTCTGTAACTTTTTTTACAGTACTTGCCTTGATGTGATCGCAATACTCCTGTATTCCCTTAACTCGATAGGTATATAAAGACATACCCAAGCTACCTGGTTGGGCTGCTTCAAAGCGCGATTCTAAATTAATATCTTCTGGGAATCGAATGATATAAAGCCTACCACTGCGTGCAGCCATCAGGTCAGACTTAGAAGAACGGGGATCATCAAAGGTAGTGACAATAAACTTTTCACCAGGGTTAAGGTCAAAAATATCTTGACCTGCTGGCGAAGATTCATAGCTAGTTTCGACATCATCACGCACACGCAGCAAACCCAAAACTTCTTCATAAAACTTCAGGGTTTCTTTGCTGTCATCTTGAACGATGATCCCCATATGGGTAAACTGACTAGCCTTAAGAGCAGCATTATGGTCAACTTGTCCGTAATGCGGTAATGTATAGCCAAACCGTTGAAATAAAACCTGTCGAGCTAAGGGTTGGAGTAGCAGCATTTCTCGCACACCAACAGCTGGCTCAATAAAAGGACGACTTTTCCTCTGTTTATTGTAGATGACCTCCCAATAAGGGTTAGAGTGCCTAATAGGCAAACCTGCGGCTTTTGCATCCTCTATATGATTTAAAATATTTAAAACATCCGCCGTTAAGCTTGTCGCCCAGCGATTTCCCTTAATTTTCATCGATGCAATTCCCAAACCTTCATGGGTGGGGTTTTGCCAAATCATTAGCCGAATCAAACCATGATCTGCATTTTGGTGATAGAGGCGGATTGAGCGTAAAGATGAATTCACCCCATATAATTGATGGGCTACATCTGCGGTTAATTCGCCGACTTCACCAATGCGATAGCCAAATTGCTCCCAATACTGAATTGCAGAAATTGGCTCTGGGATGCCGATACAAACTTCATAGATACCTTCAATTGCGATTTGTTGTTCTTGAGTCATACCAATTTTAGATTTTAGATTTTAGATTTTAGATTTTAGATTGGTGAAAATAAATAAAGCTTTTCCTCGTTCCCATGCAGAGCATATCTCAGTTCGATATAATAAAAAGTCTGAAAACTAGACATAGTAAGCGATTAAGCAACACATTTAGGCACTCAAAGCAGGAAAATGAATTTGTGATGAATTCATTCTGGTAATGGCAACTTGGAATAATAAAGACATAGTTAAAATCGGTGTGCCAAAATTAATCGCCACACAAGTAATAAAACTAGCTTATAGACTTGATTATGGCGAAATGATTGAATTAGACGCATAATCAAAAATTATAAATAATGATTGTGTGATTCAATTTAATTTTCCTAAATCTGAAAATATCGCAAAATCAGAATTAGAGAATCATGAAATAATCATACATTCTAATCAAGAGAGTCGAGAATTAAAATATGATTTTGTTACAAAACCCATACCGAGTTATAGTCAAGCAATTGAAATAGCTAAAAAAATTCTCAAACATAAAAAATCAAATAGGAGTCCTATAGTTTGAAAATTGAGCCTAGACATATGGCTCAATCTTTGAATGGCTTCAGAAATGAGGTTACTATCAGTTTTGGAAAATAAATAATTTTTATCGAGCATAGGACTTACGCATTAACGAGGTGGTAAAGTAATGCAAAAGTATGCAAGTCATATTCTAAATATCTGTATTGCTCTGTTGGTTTTTTGAAAGCTTCAACACGTTCTTTCTTCTTAGATATAGATCAATTAATTTTAATACATCTGCTTATGGCTGTTTCAACTGGATCTCTGGTAGCTATTCATTTGGGTTGGATCAATCAATTTCAATACATCTGCTTGTGGCTGTTTCAACTCGATCTCTGGTAGCCATTCATCCGGGTTGGTATATAGCAAATCTAAATTAGCTGAAATCTTCGCTAACTCCCAATCCCACCAACATAGTTCTAGCAAACGTTCTACGGTCTTAGGCTCAAAGCGATACCGAATTATCTTAGCTGGATTACCGACCACAATTGCATACGCAGGAACATCGGAAGTAACAACAGCCTGTGCGCCCACAACTGCACCGTTGCCAATTTTCACCCCTGATAAAATCGTTGCCCCGTACCCAACCCAAACATCATGACCAATAATCGTTACCCCCTTAGAACTTGCATCGGTATGACTTTCTTCAAAAGAAGTGTGTGCAGATAACCACTTGAAAGGAAATGTCGTTACTCTTGTCATAACATGGTTTCCTCCACCAAAAATGATCACATCCCTGGCTAAGGAACAAAACTTTCCGATCTCAATCCGGTCTGTGGGGGTAAATATTCCCAAACTGATGCGCCGATCAAAATAGGTATAATCTCCAACTTTAATACGCGGGTCTTGAATGTGAGCATTTAGCCAAATAGGAGGAGAAGCGTATTCAAGCATAGGCATAAAAAATATCTACACTTCAAAAGTCTAATCAATTTGCTTCATTCATAATGGCATAGGGCTGAGATCCTTGGGAAGTCAAAAGTTAAAAGTCATTACGAATTACGAATTATTTTAACCTGCTGTTTTTCAAGCAACTCTTTAACTTGAGCAGCTACCAAAGGATGTGGATCTTTTTCTAACTGGGGTAAGATTTGGAGGAGAACGCGATGTGAAACCATATTTAAGTATGCGATCGCAGCTTCTCTAACAAAGCCAGTTGGATGACGCAAACTCACTAATATCTCAGAACTTGTCAATCGGATGCGATTCACTTGAGCATAATGAAAACAGCAAGCTAGGCACCAGTCAGAAAGAAAGTTACCCAACATCAGCAATCTGTGAAGGCGATCGCTAACGATCATATTCTCATATTCTACAATCTTGGCTTCTACAAGATGTTGCAATTTTTCTGACTGCGGTCGGTTATCTAAAATATTCAGCAATAAAGACTTTGAAGACAAAGTTATGGTATGCTCTAAGATTTCTAACCCCCGTGCTAAGTTTACCACTGAAAGCGATCGCAGATTGAATGCTGCTGCCTGCATCTTTTCTGGCGAATAAAGCAGTTTTAGCAGCAGTAGCAGCCGCTCTTTAATATCCAATTCTAATTCTAAAAGGGCGCGTTGCAATAACTCACAGACAATTACGATTCTCTCACTGAATTGATGATTTTCTTTTTGCTCTAATGTTTTAAAGTCTATGTATGCGGCGTAAATCTCACCTAAAAATTTTAATTCCTGCTTGATTAAATTTTCTACCCGACTTTCATAAAACCGATCAACTAAACCTGTAATTCCTGGTTGTTTATGTATTTTTACTAAGCTACGAAGAATATGATCCCTGGTACTACCCCAAGATGTTTCCAAGTTTTGCCATAAAGTTTCTAATGCTTCTTGGGTGCCAATTTGAGCAATGGTTCGCCAAGCGTACATCCGTACTACTTCCGGTTTGTAAATATCCGTAGCCAACCGCAATAGCATTTCTAAAGCTTCATTTTCTAGTCCCACTAGGGCTGATATTGCTGTAGTGCGGGTTGATTTGTAATAAAGTGCTGCAATCAGTGCCGAATAGTACTCTTCTAAATTGGTGGCTGCAATCATTTCTAATACAGCACAGCGCACCCGTAAAGACTCATCTTGTAATAAATTCGGGATGTGAATCCGCAACGCCTGCAAATAAACTGCTTCTCTAAGCGCTCTAACTCCATTGACTCGTTCCCGTTCTAGCTTATGAGTCAACATCCGGCGCATGGTTTGGGTAGCTACTACTTTTTGCATGGGCGTTCCTTGGCGTAAGACTAAAGCGGCGGCGGTGGCGCGGATGAGTGAGTTTTGCCGGGGCTTCAGGTATTCTTCTAGGAGGCTTAAATTCGGATTTGGTTCAGCCAGCCAAATGTAGCGCAGCGCTAGGGCAAAAACTTCGGGGTTAGTTTCTTGAGATTCTTCTAACAAAGGACGGATGGTGGCTAGATAAGCGGGATTTGCACCTGCTATTAGCATCACTTCCAAACTTTGGCGTTGTAAGTCTGGGGTTAACTTGATTAGTAGAGGTGCTAAAACTTCCGCAGCTCCAAGGGAATCTATTTGGGCTAAAAGTTCAATGCAAGAGCGTTTATCAGCCTCGCTGCCTTTTTCTGCTAAAGCTTTGACTACCCCTTGCTTGAAAAATCGCAAGCCCATATTGCTTGCACTCAAGTGACCCCGGGCCACACTCAAGACTAACAGTTCAACATAGCGCGATCGCAATTCCCAAACTACTGTTAAACAGGTAGCAGCGATCAGCATTGTTTCTGATACCAACACCCATTTTTGCATTGGTGCAGGTACAAACCGCCCACAAAACAATAGAGTTACAAAAATTAGCGCTCCTGTCAAACCTGTAGCGATCGCTTCGGCAGTTCCGCCAGATAAAGTCTGCATCCGGCTGCGAATTCCCTCTGGAATCGGTTGGTACAAGATGGGGCCGCTACTCATGACAAAGGTGTAGCGCAGAAGTTCATCGCAGAATTTGACAATTATCAGACCCCAGAAAAAGCTTTGCGATTGCATGGCTGGGATTAAATACAGCAATAGCAGCATTCCTGGTAGGGAAAAGCCGACGGTGATTGGTAAAAGCGTGGCTGTGAAAAATACCCCCATCCGTTCGATGAGTCGGCTAGAAACAAACCACTGCAACGACAACTCACACAGTCCCAACATCCCACCAAAAAGACCCAAGAAGCTAGCGAGTTCTCGGTCGCTCAAATTGGCTTGGAGTTCGCGCAGATACTGAAAATCTATTAACAACCCAATGACTTGCAACAAACCCACAAAGGCAAACAAGGAAAAAACGTAGCTTTTTAGTGGACTTTTGATGAAACGCTGCCGTGAGGCTTGTTCTTCCGGAATTAGTTTTTGTGGGGTTTGAGGAAAAGCGGCTCGATAGTGATGAGTTAAATAGAATAGAATCCCCGATCCTAATAAAATCATTACACAGGCGATGAGGATGATTTTATTCAGCGTGGTGTATTGCACTAGCCAAGGCAAACTAAAGCCACTGATTACATCTGCGACTAAAAGACCACTACTCACTAGTGGGTAAGTGCGCTTAATCTCCCGAATGTTAAATAGTTGGTTGGCGACGATGGAGGTGTTGAGGTCATTGACTACATAAAGTGCATCTACCCACAGCCGCAGCAGAAATACCGAAATCACTGCCAGGTAGGAAAAATGCGATCCCCAACGGACTAGAATTAATAAAACTAATGGCATCAACATGCAAGGTGCGATCGCTACAATCACCCGGCGTAAGGGAAAAATCTTTTGCAGCCAAGAGTATAAAAAAACTAGTCCTGCACTCATCGCGGCACTGGCAATATACATCCACGGCAGTAGGTTAGTCCCATATTCATCCAAAAACAGCGCCACCGTACTGTCCTCTGCCCACCGCAATCCTACAGATACAGTTGTGTAAAAAATAAACATCAACTGAGTTCGTTCGCTCTCCTCTGGTCGGAGATTCACCCACTGTAGTAGTCGTGGTAAAGCAACTTTATTTGCAGCCAACCAGTGATTTTTCAGTTCCATGCAGTTTTATTTTCTGGTAGTATCACCGTGTAAGAGGAGCGGGGAAGCAGAGGGAAAAATTACTTCTTCATCTCTCTCAGTCTTTTTTTTAAATTTTGAATTAATTTCTCTTTCATCCCCTAGAAATAGCAAAAGTCCTGAGCAACTGAATATTATGTTTCCCACTCAGGCTTCAGGACTATCGATTTTAGATAAATTTAAACGACATCAGAGGTAGGGACGCACATCTGTGCGCCCAAAGCCGATGCTGCATCAAACTTGCAAATCAAAAAATCCCCTAGCTAGAAGTCAGGGGATTTTCAAACTCGGTCTATTAAACAGTTAGAGAATTATTTTTTAGGTGAGATGAGCATCATCATGTTTCGCCCTTCTTTTTTTGGCGCTTGTTGAAGCTCACCAAATGGCTCCAAATCCGTTGCCATTCGCTTGAGTAAATCTTCTGCTAGGTCGCTGTGTTGAATTTCTCGACCCCGAAACATCACGGTAGCTTTGACCTTATCGCCATCTTTCAAAAAGCGCTCTGCTTGCTTAACACGCACGTTATAGTCGTGTTCTTCTATTTTGTAGCGCATCTTAACTTCTTTGACATCAGCCGTGTGCTGCTTTTTCCGGGCTTCCCGCGCCTTTTTTTCCTGCTCAAACTTATATTTCCCGTAGTCCATAATCCGACAAACTGGCGGGTCAGCTTTGTCACTGATTAGCACCAAATCTAGCTCTTTTTCTTCTGCTAGTTGTAGTGCTTCCTGTGGGATCATAATTCCCAGTTGGCCGCCGTCAGTGTCGATGACCCGAATTTTTGGGAAGCGAATTCGTTCGTTAATTTGGGGCAGATCGCGAGTTCTTTTCTTCTCAATCACAGCCATTATGATTTGTGGGAGCTCTTAATGAAGGATTAGGTGTTGTGTAAATTGATATGCCTCAGAGGCAAAATACTGAAATAACTCAGAATACGAAAAAATAGTATACACTTCTAGGGTAGCTAATTCATAAAATAGTTGCGTCGTTATTTTTGTTATTCTACTCACTCTGAGAGAATTTCTCTGCAAGAGTTAATCTAAATTACACAATCTAGACTTAGGTTAAATATTATTACAATTATTTAGCAATACTTTTTCTGATACGCCAGTTTGCTCAAGTCTTTTAACCCGCTCACACAACTAGCTCCTGTATTGCACTTAACGATAGCAGCGATGATTGGTGATTGCGTTGGCGCGTCAGTCTTCCAGTAGAGTGCAAAACGCAGTGTAGTGAACGCGAGTGTGTTTTGTAGCTAAGGAGTATGCTGCGATCGCAATGATGAAAATAGTCTAGCTTGCCTAAGTATTGCAATTGAGACAGCCAAACGCAAAATTATCGGAAATATTCATCTGAAATGCTGTAATTAACTTTATCCTTGATCACAAGGATATCTAAGTTATACAAAATAAATATATTAGTAGTCTCATGTCCATAGATTTACGAGCATTTTATCAGGCAACTGACCCCAGCCGAACTCTGTTTGTCAACAATCAGTCAGATGTGAAATACTACATAGACTTTTCTTCGGTGCGAGGCGGGGATATTATCGCCAAGCTGAAGCAGAAAATTACTTTTTTCAAGCCGAATGAACCTACCTGTACCCTATTTACTGGACATATTGGCTGTGGTAAATCCACGGAACTATTGAGGTTACAGGCGGAACTGGAAAAATTAGACTTTCATGTCGTCTATTTTGAGTCTAGCGAAGACATGGAAATGACTGATGTCGATATTGCTGATGTGCTCTTAGCGATCGCTCGTCGTGTGAGTCAAAGTCTGGATAAAATTACACTGGAGACACCCAACAAGTTTAATGAGTTGCTGCAAGGTGCTTGGAAGGTCTTAAACTCCGAGGTGACAGGGGTGAAAGTTAAGGTTCCAAATGTTGGTGATTTTGGTGTCAGTTCTGAAAAAGAAAAATTGTCTTTGTCTGTGGGCATTGGTGAAATCACCGCGAAGATGAAAAATGACCCAACGCTGCGAGAAAAACTCAATCAGTATTTGGCACCACAAAAAACTAAACTACTGGAAGCAATTAATCAAGAATTATTGGAACCTGCCGTCGCTAAACTCAAACAGCAGGGTAAAAATGGTCTAGTGGTAATTGTCGATAATCTTGACCGCATAGATAATCGTGTCAAACCTTGGGGTCGTCCGCAACAGGAATATTTATTTGTGGATCAGGGCGAGTTTTTGACCAAGCTTAATTGTCATCTACTTTACACCATGCCCTTGGCTTTGAAGTTTTCTAATGATTACGGAATGCTAACTCAGCGTTTCCCAGAAGATCCCAAAGTATTACCGATGGTACCTGTACAAAAGACTGATGGCAGTGTGCATGTAGAGGGAATGGCACTGATGCAGCAGATGGTATTAGCGAGAGCTTTTCCTGACATGATACCAGAGGAGCGTTTAAATAAAATTACCGAGATTTTTGATAGTATTGCTAGCCTAGAGCGGTTATGTAAAATGAGCGGTGGCCATGTGCGGGACGTGCTGAGGCTGCTGAATACTTGGATTATGGAAGAAATGAGTCTTCCCCTAACTCGTGCAACCTTAGAGCAAGTTATTCGTTCTCGGCAGAATGAAATAATGTTACCGATTTCTGATGATGAGTGGCAATTGTTACGTCATGTCAAGGAAAGAAAAAAGGTGAGTGATGACCAGGGATATCAAAAACTGATCCGCAGTCGGTTTGTGTTTGAATATCGGGATGGTGGCGAGTCTTGGTTTGATGTTAATCCTATTTTGGCTGAAGCCACGGAGTTGCAATGAGAAATCAGGGAATCGATGAATAATTAGATGATGAAACCAGAAACCAAAAATGTTTTGTTAAAAGCTTACGCACAATTGCACCAAATCACAGAAGAATTGTACTTAGCCTCGGATAAAGCCGTAGAAAACAACGATTTTGAAGACGCTAGCTTACTCGCTAGTAGAGCAGATAGACTTTATGAAGAAATAGAAAATTTAGAGATTGTAATTTCAGAACAGGAGGAAATATGAAAACAATCCCAGAGTTAAAGATTCGTATTCAAGAACTCAGTAAACAAGCTGTTGAATTTAGTAGAAAAGCATCCCAGGTGTGCTTAAGTGACCGTCAGCAAGCCAAGTATTTTAGACAGCAAGCAAGAGAAGCTAGTAAACGCACTCAAGTATTGATACAGGAGTTAAAACGCCAGGAAGTTTAATTTTGTAGTCAACTTAGAACCCCGGCGAATGGAATTCACGGCTATACAAACAAAGTCCACCTCCGTGGACTAAGGAAAAATTGAGCCTTTATAACCCACGGAGGTGGGTTTTGCTCGTCTAGACGCGGTTTCTAACCGCCCTCTTAACTTATGACAGACTCGCACTCACCAGAAGATGAGCATGTAAACAACGATCGCTCTGTGGCACAATTAGCTTGGGCGATTGAGTCCTCTGTGGGACAGTTTAAGCTGATTTTGGCACGGTGTAATTATGCTAATTTGCGCGATCGCTTAATATTCAGATTACGGGAAATTTGTCAAGTCGAAATTCATGTCTTGGCGGTGCAGCAATCTCACAGTACTCTTTATACTGCGATTCAGTCAGAACTGGGCGAAGAAATACCAGCCTGTGTGATGGTTGTGGGTTTGGAATCAGTGCAGAATTTGTCTGTGATGTTAACTTCTGCTAATCAGGTGCGGGAAGAGTTTCGCAAGAATTTTTCTTTTCCCTTAGTGTTGTGGATTGACGATGAAATCTACAAGAAATTAATACAGCTTGCACCAGATTTGGAAAGTTGGGCAACTACGAGGAATTTTGCCATATCAACACAGGAATTAGTAGATTTTATCATCGAAACGGCTAATCAATGGTTTAGTAATAATTTAAAGTTGAGCGTAGATGAATATATCAAACTGGAAAATGAGTTAGAGGCAGCGCAAAGAGATTTACTCAATCAGCCAGATATTTATAATTTAGAAATTAAAGCTAATTTAGAATCTTTGTTAGGTTTTGTCAAACAGATAAATAATCAAAAAGATTCGGCGCTACAGCATTATCACAAAGCTTATAAGCTCTGGCAACAAAATCATAATTTAGAAGAGGAGGCAAAAATCCCTGACTTTTCACCTCGTCATACGCGAAACCTAACCCCCCAGCCCCCTTACCTTGAAGGGAACGGGGAAAATTCAAAGCCTCTCTCCTTGCAGGAGAGAGGTTTGGAGAGAGGTTTTCCAGATCCTATGAAAAGGCAGGCAAAAATCCTTGGTGAGATGGGCTTTTGCTATTATCTCAAAGCTTTTAAACATCAAGATATCAATCATCCAGATTGGCAAGCAACTTGGCAGTATGTTGAAGAGTATATAAATTTTATTAACCAGTTTCAAAGTCCAGATTTAATTGCTAATGCAGTAATCAAATTTGGTGATATATTGCGGGACTTGCAACAGTGGGAAACGTTGCAGAGTCTTTCGGAACAAGCTTTAGCAATCCATCGAAATAACAACCAACTAAGAGAATTAGCCAAAGATTACGCTTTTTTAGCTGAAGTGGCTTTGGCTCAAAATAATTGGGTTAAAGCAAATCAGTTAGTTAAGCAAGCCTTGGAAGTTTTTGCTGCAATTCCTAATTTGGAGTCAGCGAATATATCAGGGGTTTTATCTGATATTCCCGAAAGGGTTTTAAAATCAAATGATTTGAGCTTATATCAGTTTATTTTAGGTCGTTCTCAATACAATTTAGGTCAAACTCAAGAGGCAACTCTCAGCTTAGAAACTGCTAGGGATGTGGGTAATCCCCTAGAAGATGTCAGGCTTTACTTGGATATTCTCAGGTTTTTGCAGCTGCTTTACTTTGATCAGAAAGAATATCTCCAAGCATATAACATCAAACAGCAACGGCGTTCCATTGAACAGCAATTTGGTTTGCGGGCTTTCATTGGTGCGGGTAGGTTAGAAGCTACAAAACAGGCATTTGTAGAAACGTTGCGCTCAAACTCTCTCCAAGGAAACATTGCTCCAGAAATTGCTGCATCTGGTCGCCTATTGGATGTAGAACGTTTAATTGAACGCATGGGTCGCCCTGATTATAAGCTGATAGTAATTCATGGGCAATCGGGTGTGGGCAAAAGTTCCCTGGTGAATGCGGGACTGGTGCCAGCTTTAAAGAATAAAGCGATCGGTATTCAAAATTATTTGCCCGTGGTAATGCGGGTTTATACTAACTGGGTGGAAGAGTTGGGGAGGCTTTTGGGAAATGGGGAAGATGGGGAAGAGTTAAAACTTCAAGTTTCGACCTCTGAACTCGCAAGTTCGACCTCTGAACTCGGAACTTCGACTTCTGAACTCGAAACTTCGACTTCTGAACTCGGAACTCCGACCTCTGAACTCGGAACTTCAGCCTCAAAACTCGGAACTTCGACTTCTGAACTCGGAACTCCGACCTCTGAACTCGGAACTCCGACCTCAGAACTCAGAACTCCGACCTCTGAACCTCAAAATCCCCACTTTGTACAGACGCGATTAATTGCGTCTGTACAAAATCCGCACTCCCTCCTCTCCCAACTTCGCAAAAACGAACAGCGTAACCTGCGAACGGTATTAATTTTCGATCAGTTTGAGGAATTTTTCTTTGTTTACACCGAACCTGCCCAAAGAAAGCAATTCTTTGAGTTTCTGGGAGAGTGTCTGAATGTTCTATCGGTGAAAGTTATCTTATCGCTGCGGGTGGATTACATCCATTACTTGCTGGAGTGCAATGATTTGCCCAGCCTGAAGATTATTGGCAATGACATTCTCAGTAATAATGTGCTTTACAAGTTGGGGAATTTCTCACCTGCTGATGCGAAGTCAATTATTCAGCGTTTAACTGCAAATACTAGTTTTCACTTAGAGGATGTTTTAGTTGAACAACTGGTGCAAGATTTAGCCGGAGAATTGGGTGAAGTTCGTCCCATTGAGTTGCAGGTTGTGGGAGCGCAACTGCAAACGGACAATATTACAACTCTGTCAGAATATCGGCAGCGTGGTACTAAAGACGAACTGGTTAAGCGTTATTTGCGTGAAGTTGTTAATGATTGTGGTGAAGAAAATCAGCAAGCAGCAGACATCTTACTGTATTTGCTGACGGATGAAAAAGGAACTCGCCCTCTGAAGACTCGCGCTGAGTTGGAACGCGATTTGTTCGCGTATTTCTCGGAGATCCCCCCAACCCCCCTTAAAAAGGGGGGCTTTATTCTTTCTAACCCCTTTTTAAGGGGGTCAACCCAGGCGGGGAGATCAGAAACTAGGGAGGATAAAGCTTTTAACATCAGCAAATTTGATTTGATTTTAGAGATTTTTGTCCAATCTGGCTTGGTGGTTTTGCTACCAGAAAACCCGGCTGACCGTTATCAACTGGTACACGACTACATCGCCGCCTTTATCCGCCAGCAACAGGAACCGAAGTTAAAACATGTGATGGCGGAACTGGAAAAAGAACGAGAACAAAGAAAGCTGAGTGAAGCCAAACTAAATAACTTTCTCAAACGCGCCCTTTTTGGTTCCGTAGCCGCAGGATTAGTATTAGCTGGGCTAGCATTTACAGCCTGGGATGCAGCACAAAGAGCAGATGAGGAAAGAAAACAAGCTGCAATTAGTGAAATTAACGCCCTTACTAATTCTTCAGAGACGTTTTTTGTCTCTGGGCAAAACTCCGATGCCTTAATAGAAGGCTTAAAAGCTGGGGGAAAACTCAAACTGACGCCTTGGGCAAATACAGATACCAAAATGCGGACTATGGCAACGTTAAGGCAAGCAGTTTATTTGCAGCCACAAGAGCATAAAGAGAATAAAGCTTTTGAAGTTAACACTTTAGAAGGGCATAGCAGTACGGTCTGGGGCGTAGTCTTCAGCCCCGATGGCAAGACACTGGCTTCTGGCAGTTCAGACAAGAC
>NZ_JAQYWQ010000119.1 GCF_029379315.1 Nostoc sp. S13 | reverse complement strand
TCAAACCCTCATTTCCTCGTACAGCCAGATGGCGATCGCTCCTCCCGTGCAAATCCTTGTAACTCTCTTCTGGTAAGCTTTCATGATTCGCGGATGAGTCTTTTGGGTATCGTTCTCAATTGTAGGAGAAGATGAAATACCAGCAGTTTTCAAAATTATTTTTCAAGAGCCACACATAGTCCCTATCCCAATTTTTTGGATTCGTGCAGAATTGTCAGCTAGCTTCGAGCGAAATCAGTTACTTGAAAATCTTGTAGATTGGCATGAAGATGATTCAGACCGACTAGCACTGTTTGATAAATTTCTCACCGATGATGTAGGTGAGCGGTTACAACAGGCTGTGCTTATTTCAAATATTGCTACTCCGGGTACTATAAACTTAAAAAAAGCTATTGCACAATCATCTTATAGGGGACTTCACAGTTTTCATTCTATATGTTCAACACTAATGGATGCTCGACAAAATGCTGAGTTACTTAATTGGCCACCTGTCAAGGATTTATCATTGTTTGAAGTTGCCCAATGGGTGGAGAATAACTCACTGTGTACAAAGCAGGGAAATAGCACTTTGAGTCGGGCATTTAATGCTTATACACACCTTTTCGGTGGATTTAATGAAGTACGAGCAAATGAAATTCTTCTTTATTCATTAATTGGTATTGAAGCAATATACAACGATTCAAAAGAGCAAGTCGGTCAGCAAATCAACCAGAAATGTCAGACTTTTCTTGGTTCCCTAACTACTTTCAAAAAGAAATTGACACAGATGTACAGCTACCGTTCAGGTTTTGTACACGGCGGTGAACCTTTTCCAAGTAAGTTTGATCGAGCTGATGCAACAGAAGAGTTCGAGCAATATGAATTAAAGATAACAGAAGCTGGTAAATTAGGCTCGATGGTTCTTATCTCAACTCTGCAAAGAATGTCGGAACTGCAACTAAACGATATAAAGTTCCGATACGAGTTGGTTACTGACTGACTGATTCTTAGAAATGTGGCTTAATGATTTTAGTATATTAATGAGTATTAGACTGCTAAGAATTAGGAAACTCTAACTCAGCGTTTCCCCGTCCTAACTGCACCACCTGAGATAGTAAGTGTTGCTCTAACCAACCCTCCAAATCAGCCATTACCTCAGGGTAATTGAGGTCATTCTGAATATCGTGATAGGCTCCTGGATACTCAATTCTCAGCTTATCTTGGCAATTTACCCGTTGGTAAAAAGTGTCGCTTCCCCCTGGCAAAGCAACTCGGTCTGCGCCACCGTGGAGAATCAACAATGGTAATTGCCAATCAGCTGCGTGAGCATTAATCCAATCAACTGTTGCAAAGAATTCTGTAGCCAGACGGGCAGTAGCACGGGTATGTCGCAGTGTATCCTGAGCATAGGCAGTTAAAATCTGCTGATCTCGTGAACCAGCACTGATGTTAATACCTGTATTCAGGGTGAAACGCGGCCACACCCGTGAGAGCATTTTTCCTAAAAGCACGCGAATAGGTGAAACCCCAACTTTCCCCAAGGTTGGCGCTAAAGCGATCGCACCCTGCAATAATGATGCTTGTTGAGGATAGCGCAGAATGTAATCTAAGATAATCACCGCGCCTAAACTATGACCCAAGAGAAAAATTGGGCATCCTGGCTGCTGAGTTTGAATTAACTGTAAAAAGGCTCCCAAGTCTTCGCGAAACTCACTCCAAGCGTTGATATAGCCTTGCTGACCCGGTGAGCGTCCATGACCACGCAACTCTAAGCCGTAGACAGCATATTGTTTGGGTATCAGATGTTGAATTACGTTACTGTAGCGATCGCTGTGTCCTCCGAGTCCATGCACAATGGCTAATATTGCCCGTACTTTACCATCTGGATGCCAGCTTTGGTAATACAGGTCAAGTGCTCCAACACCTTGGAATGTGCCTTCTTTATGAGACAGTATGCGATCGCTATGGTCAATCATAGGGTTAATTTTTTACGTATTTTCCCAGCAAGCTACTAATATGTCAACATCCATTGTAGTAAAAATAGCTTCTAGCTATGAAATAATTACAGTGAATTGAGTTACCCTCACGTATTTAAAGGCTTCTAACCGTTGTCGTTATCCACAATTTTGTAACAGTCAAAGTGGAGCGCTGACAACATCCCGCTCTCGCTTCTTAATTACGAATTAGGAATTAGTATTATTTTCCCTGCCACATCTGCCGCAACAACTGAAAAATCTTTACAAATCTCTTTTCTAGCCAGAGCATAACATAATCAAGCCATTCCAGAAGTTGCTCTAAGGGGTGCTTCTCATAGCCTGTTGAAGTTACTTTGGTTTCTATCCAGTCTGGCTGTGCTTCAACTTGACTGCTTTGATGAAATTGCTCTTGCAAAATTTCCCCTTTACCACTCTCGCTTTTAGTTTGGGAAATGCTGGCTTGGGTTTGTTTTCTAGAGGAAACTTTTCCAGATGTTTTTTGACTGGAGGCGAGATTACTAGTTGGTTGTTTCCTTTGTACCAAGCCAGATCCCACTTTAGGTTGTTTTACACTCAAATTCTTTTGTGGAGAATGTCCTACTGATAAACTTGGGGCTAAAGCAGGATTTTTAGTTTGAGAAAGTGTAACTGGCTTATCAACAACGGTTTCGGTGTCACCAAATAAATCACCCCACGTTAGCCAAGAATCATCTGTTAAATCCTGGTTCTCCAACTGAGGGCTTTTGGACAAGGCTTTTCTAAGGTGTGATGATAATAGTTTGCTTGGCAATCTCTCATCACTGATTGTTGGCTCAAGTGTTTTTCTACTACCAACACCGAAAAAGTAATTAAGCGCCGCCTCAATCAAAGCCTGAAGATTCAGTTTATGAGTTTCCAAACTATCAGCAGTAGTTGCAATTTCTCCCCTACCAGCTAATTGCTCTTTGCCATAAAGAAATATGTTTAACTGAGTTTGGGCAACTTGGACAATTTCCTGGCTACGTTCTTGCACTGGGACTAAAGCATTTGATTCCAATTTAGCAACGGCTGTATCTAGAAATGCTAATAATCTATCTGTATTAATTAAATCTTTTGGTATACCCTCGGCTAAAACTGGAATTTTAGCTGGATTTCCGTCAGTGAGTTTTGCTAATAAACGGTCAATTTGTGGTAATAGCTGTGTTTCTTTTTGAGCTATAATCAATCGCCTTTCCTTCTCTACGAGAGGCTGCGCCAACGGAACGCTACGCGTAGCTTGCTTCCCCGTAGGGGTACGCGCAGCGTGTCGTAGAGAAGACTGCCAGTATTTAGCAACTTCATTAATAATCCGGTCTTCTAATTTTGCCTGTTGCTGGGGTGTCAAAATATCTAGAACTTCATTATCAGAACTAACAAGTACTAAATTCCGATTCATCAAATTTGTGGCAATTCCTCGCACTATTGGAAGATGCCGCTTGAGAGCATTCTCTAACTGTGAAGGGTTGAGATTTGCCGCTTTATTCTCTGTAATATTTGATGAGTGAGTAAGATTGGCGTTATTATCAACGAATTTCAGCCGAAAAACTCCCACCAAAGCCAAGGGATTGAAAGGTTCAGATGTTTTTGTAGGAGTAGAGGCGGGTTCATCAGATGATAGGTAATGGACAGCTTCTAGTACATGTTGAATAGGACTATCAACATTTGGCAGAGTTTCGGGCTGGAAATCGGTATCATTTGGTTGTAACTTTAGTCTAGTTTGTGGTTCTTTGGTCTGTAGGGTTTTCCCAGACGATTCCGATGACTGAAACAGCAGATACACTGGGTAAAGTAGTACCTCCACACCCCACTTAGTAGCAACTTGCAAATGTCGGAAGGTGTGTTCCCACTGTTGTGTCACCCGCCGAGATTGCTTGTGGACAAAGTTAAATAGTCTGCTTTGATAACGACCAGAGGAACCAGAAGACATAGTAGTAATTTTTTAGTTCAAGTCTTGTTAAGTTGTGAGACTCGCGCCAAACAATAAAAACGACTAACTGTTAATTATCGTAAGTGACCTTATCTTAGCGAAAATATGACCCCGACTGTCTCTCAATCCCAGACCAAATTCATCTCACAAGCAATTGAGCAACTGCGCTCTTTTTGTCAAGTTAACCTTCAGTCTACTTGGCTATACCAGGAATCTGACCTGATTATTACTGATGTTATAACTGCTGATTTGTCTGATTGGCAACCTGTCCAGTTGAATGCTAAAGAACATATCGCTTGGACAGGCGGGAAAAAAGTGCTATGGCTAGTGCAAAAATTGGTGGTTCCCCAAGATTTACAAGGCTATCCCTTAGCTGGATTATCTTTGCGGCTGGCGCTGGTTTGGTGGGCAGATTCTGCTGAGATTTATGTGAATGGCGAGTTAGTGCTGGAGGGTGATTTATTTGATTCTTCGCCGAGAGTGCTTCTCAGTCAGGGGGTGACGCCAAAAGAAGAGTTTATTGTGGCTTTGCGGTTAGTCAGTCCAGAACATTGTGATGGTGCTTTAGTGCGATCGCTTCTAGTTTATCAGTCTATTGATGATAATAATCCCGATCCGGGTTTTGTGGCTGATGAGTTAGCTGTGGTGCAACTTTATTTGGAAAAGTTTGCACCGGAGAAGTTGGATGTTTTGGCGGCGATGGTGGGGGAGGTTACGAACCGCAGAGGCGCCCATGACACGGAGGAAGAGAAGGGAGAATTAGTAAAATCGTTTTTGTCCCTACGCCAAAATTTAATTCAATCCAAAATCCAAGTTGGGCTGGAAGGGCATCAAAGGTGCGACTCAAAATCTAAAATTTTCCTATTGGGTCATGCTCACTTAGATTTAGCATGGCTATGGCCTGTGAATGAAACTTGGAATGCGGCGCAAAACACTTTTGAGTCGGTTCTGAAATTGCAAGAAGATTTTCCTGAGTTAATTTTCTGCCATTCAACTCCCGCACTTTATGCTTGGATTGAGGAACATCGCCCGGATTTGTTTGGGGCGATTCAAGCACAGGTAGCGGCTGGACGTTGGGAAGTTGTCGGCGGAATGTGGGTGGAACCAGAACTCAACTTGATTGCTGGTGAATCAATAGTCCGTCAACTATTGTATGGTCAGCGCTACATCCAGGAAAAATTTGGCAAGCTTTCAACCGTGGTGTGGGTTCCAGATTCTTTTGGTTTCTGTGCAACTTTACCGCAGTTTTTCGCTAATGCCGGAATTGAGTATTTTGTGACGCAGAAGTTGCGCTGGAATGATACTACTAAATTTGATTATGGGGCTTTTTGGTGGCGATCGCCTGACGGCAGTGAAGTCTTTAGTTTGATGTCTGCACCCATCGGTGAAAGCATTGACCCAGTTAAAATGGCATCCTACGCTCTTGAATGGCAAACCCAAACTGGTTTACCAGAATCCCTCTGGCTTCCCGGTGTCGGCGACCACGGCGGCGGCCCCACCCGTGATATGTTAGAAACCGCCCAACGCTGGCAAAAGTCGCCTTTCTTCCCAGACTTAGAATTTACGACGGCTGAAAAGTATTTACAGCAAATCAGTAAAGGAGTTAGGAGTCAAGAGTTAGGAGTTAGGAGTTATTCTTCTCCCTCATCCCCCTCATCTGCCTCATTCCCCATCTGGAATGACGAACTATACTTAGAATTTCATCGCGGTTGCTACACTACCCATGCAGATCAAAAACGTTGGAATCGTCGTTGTGAAAATTTATTATATCAAGCTGAACTATTTGCTACCTTGGCAACTGTAAGCTGTGGTGTGACATATCCCAAAGCAGAAATCGAAGCAGCTTGGAAGCTGGTGTTATTTCAACAGTTTCACGATATTTTACCTGGTTCTTCAATTACCCAAGTTTATCTGGATGCGTTGCCCCAGTGGCAGCAAGTGGAACAAATAGGAACGAAAATATTACAGTCATCACTTTTAGCGATCGCATCTCACATTAACCCATCAGAACCACCAAAACCCGATAGTTTACCTATTTTCGTTTTTAATTCTCTCAATTGGCAGCGTTCTGAGGTAGTCTCTGTAGCTTTACCCACGCCAGCAACAGCTACCCAGGAATGGCAGATTTACGATACTTCTGGAAACCAGCTTGTCTCCCAATTATCTCAACCATCAACGCTACTATTTCTCGCCCCCGAAATTCCACCCGTAGGCTACCGCATATTTTGGCTTTCTCCCTCATCCCTCTCATCTCCCTCATCTCCCCCATCTCCCCCACCCCTCCCAGACTGGATTTTAGAAAATGAATTCTTGCGAGTTGTTATAGATCCTGATACTGGAGATTTATCAAGTGTTTTTGAGAAAACTTATCAACGAGAAGTTTTGAGTGGCCCGGGGAATCAACTACAAGCCTTTAAAGACAGTGATCAATATTGGGATGCTTGGAATATAGACCCCAATTACGCTCAACATCCCTTACCTGCAACAAATCTTCAATCTATTCAGTGGTTAGAACAAGGCCCAGTACAAAGTCGTGTGCGTGTGGTGCGTCAGTTGGGTGAATCGGAATTTTGCCAAGACTATATTTTGCAAGCTGGTTCACCTCTGCTGAACATAGCTACTACCGTCAATTGGCAAGAAAATCATGTATTAGTGAAAGCTGCTTTTCCTCTGAATGTTGAAGCAGACTTTGCTACCTATGAAATTCCCTGTGGCGCGATTCGCCGCCCAACTAAATCACAAACCTCCGCAGAACAAGCAAAATGGGAAGTTCCCGCTTTGCGTTGGGCTGATTTGACAGCAGAAGACACACAGACAAATACCGTAATCCCAAATCCAAAATCTACAATCGTTCGACTGAGCGTTCGCGCAGCGTCTCGTAGAGAAGTCGAAGTCCAAAATTCTTATGGTGTCAGTTTGCTGAATGATTGTAAATACGGTTACGACAGCAAACCAAATCAACTCCGCCTGACACTGCTACGCAGTCCTAATTGGCCAGACTCAGAGGCTGACCGAGGTTTTCACGAGTTCACTTATGCCTTGTATCCTCATGCTGGTAGCTGGGAATCAGCCCATACAGTACGGCGTGGCTATGAATTGAATATCCCATTGCAAGTGATATTAAATCCCGTTAATGAAAACCCACCTGAAAACCCTCCCCTCTCTGCTGGCAAACATGGTTTGGGGGTAAGGTTCCTAGACTTATCATCTGAAAATTTAATCTTGATGGCCTTGAAGCCATCTGAGGATGACCCACAGCAGTTAATTCTGCGGTGTTATGAATGTCACGGAGAAATAGCCGAGTTATCTTTGCAAAGTGATTTAGGGTTGAATCTAGGAGATACAGTAGATTTGTTAGAGCGTTCCTCTACCACTAAATTCTCATCTCAGCAACAAATCTTGACGATACAGCCTTGGAAAATCGCCAGTTTCAAGGTGATACCAGCGATTAATCCCAGGCTGGAGTGAGCCACTATTGCTGTGTCAGTCGTCAATTGTGGTTTTCCACAGACCATTGACAAATGACAAATGACTAATGACTCTTTTAATCTTCGTGGTCATCAAACGGATCGTTCAATTGCTTGCTAGGAGGGCCAAAGGAGGTATAAATCGACAGTCCGGTGATGACAACCACTACGGCAGCCATAGAAATGCTAAGAACTATTGCGGGTTCCATAATTGAGGGATAGATTATGAGTGCTATTCTTATAGAATATTACAGAAGATTAAAAAAAGCTTTGGCAAGTATTGGCAAGTAATCTTAGGTGAACTATGGCACAAAGGACTTGGTTAGGAGATATCCTGAAACCACTCAACTCTGAGTATGGGAAGGTGGCTCCAGGTTGGGGCACTACACCCGTGATGGCTGTTTTTATTTTGCTATTTTTCGTGTTTCTGCTGATTATTCTGCAACTTTACAATAAATCACTGTTGATTCAGGATGTATTTGTCGATTGGCGGAGTTTAGGACGCTAAGGGAGATCACAGCTATCAAGTTTGGATAACAAGTTAAGTTACACCCGGTTCCTCCGGGTTTTTTTGTGAATTGTGATTTGCTACTGGACAATAACTCAGTACTGATAATCCAGCAGGTGTAGGTTGCATTGAGGAACGAAACCCAACATTCTCAAGAGTTTGTTAGGTTTCACTTCCCTACGGACGCTGTTTACATTCGTTCAACCCAACTACATTTATCAAACAGAATAAAGGTGCCAGTCGCCAGAATTCAGTTGGGTATTTTGTGCGACTGGTGGATGAATAAACGACGTTTAAGACCCCCACAAAACAAGAAAATTTGGTGGTCAACTTTCGTAGTGGCGGGTCTGAATCCCCCACTGATTGCATTCTGACGAATGTATTCTGACGAATGTATTCTTCTTCAATTTTTTCTCCCCAGAGTGACATAAGCGGGGTAGAAGCGAAACATCTGCCAAAAGAAAAAATGTCGTACTACAATATCACTAAGTATTACTTAGTCAAACAAGATAAAAAGTTAATGTAGCTTTTAATTCTCAATATACAAGTATGGTAAACCGCAAATCGCCATCAGAATTCTCCCATCTCTGCTAGAAGAACTTAATAGCTACGTTGAGCGAACTGGCACGTCCAGGACGGATGTAGTTGTTAGTGCGATCGCCACTTACCTGGGCTGTGGTTCTAAGATACCATTGAGTCATCGGGTGGCTGAAATTGGAAGCTAAAGTTGAAGAACTGCAAATATTGATCAAAAAATAAAACTTTTAGAGGTGTAAATGAGCGAAATTCCTCTCTGTAGCATAGTCATTTCATCCCAATTGCCCCCAGATGAAATAGAGTCTTTAGAAACATTGCTGGGGATAAGTTCAATCAAGGTGCAAAAGTCACCAAGTCGGATAGTAGGTGCAGATGACATAGTTTTTGTGGCTACAGTAGTTGGAGGGATAGCAGCAACAGCCAATTTGATAGAGTACAGTATCAAAGTCGCTAAGGCGATCAATAATTGGCGGCGAAAATTGCGAGAAAAAGGGATAGAACCAAAAGGCACGTTAGAACATCCAGTTCGTCCCACTCTTGACTTAAGCACCGCTACTGATGAAGAAATAGAAGAATGGCTGTCTCAAAAGTAGCTGAAAAAGTTCCTCTTAGTCCAAGAATAGAAAAAGTTACTAAACAAGATAATTCGTTCAGTAATCAAATTCTGATCTTGTTTTCAGCCCCTCTGCTGACTGAAGAATTATCGCCAGTAGAGAATTTATCGCTCCAAGAAGAAATTGATGCCATTGCTTTAGTGTTAGAAGATATATCTCACCCAATCGCAGTGGAAATAGTGGTTAAAGTAGCCACCTCACAGACTCTACAAGATGTGTTGTCTCATCGTGTCAAACCACTGATTATTCATTTTATTGGTCATGGAATGAGAGATCGGGATAGTACAGCTTTGGTGTTAGAAGATGAAGTGGGAATTACTCGTTCTTTTAGTGAAGAAGAACTGGCGATCGCCTTATCAAACCAAAAGCAACCACCCTGTCAGTTAGCATTATTTAATGCTTGTCATTCCGAAAAGTTAGCTCAAGCTTTTATAAAAGCAGGAGTGTCTCATATAATTGCGGTTAACGCTGAAGATAAAATTCTAGATGTTGCTGCCCGATGTTTTTCTCGACGACTTTATCAGGCATTATTCAATCAGGATTCAGTTGGGAATAGTTTCTTATTGAGTCGTAATGCAGTTAAACTTGATGATAAATTAATAAAACTGTTTAACTCTCAGACTTTTCAGCAAGGAGTTAATTTCGATGAAGCCTTCAAATTTCGATTACTACCCCAAACTGACCATAATCAATCGCTGATTATCGAACCAGCCGATTCTCACCAAGTTATCTATCCCCAGTGGTCAAATACTAATATTCCCCGTAAAGATCCAAACTTTGTAGGACGCAGGCAAGAAATACATCAGGTAGTTAAAGAACTGGTAGAGTCGGATAAACGTTGTATTGCTCTTCATGGTATGGGAGGAATAGGTAAAACTGCTTTAGCTTATGCCATTGCTCAGTGGTTACATGAGCGCGATCGCTATAAGGATGGAGTTTGGTTTATTAGTTTACGTGATACTGATTCTGTAGGAACGCTAATTACCAAAGTTAAACAAAGTCTTGAATTAAGCAGCTTTGCCTTAGAGAGAGAATTAAGGAATAGTCGATTGTTTTTGATTCTCGATGATTTGGATAAATTGATTGAAAAAGAATCCAATGAACTAATTGAACTTTTGAACTCGTTGTTAGAACAATGTTCTAATTTAAGACTGTTGTTAACTTCCCGTGATTCTCTAGTAAGGGATATTATTTATTGCCATCAAGAAGAAGTTTACAGCATGGGAGCATCAGAAACGAGAGAGATATTTAAAAAGTATGCTCCATCACTAGCACAATGGGGAGACAATAATGATTTGGTAGAAGATTTTAATCTTTTAGTAAAGTTTCTTGATGGCTATGCCTTACCCATTAAACTAGCAGCATCTTATATGGCAGAAACTCAATGCACCCTCAAGATGCTGTGTGAAGATTTGGATATTGAACCACTGTCCGTTCTTGATTCTTATTCTCCTGAACAAAGAAAAGAAAGAAGTCTGCGGATAACTTTAGAGCGTTCCTTTGAAATGTTATCGGTAGAAGGGCAAGATATATTTCCTTTATTAGCTTTCTTTCCTAGTGGGTTAAGTCTGGATTTAGCTAGGGCTATTTGGGGCAGAAGTGGAAATAAGGCTTTAATGGAATTGCTCAAGTTTTCAATGGCAGAAAAGTCTTCTAATGCATCTGATTGGAGAGTAACTTTACCCGAACCTGCCCGGACTTATGCAGAAAGTAAATTGGAGCAAGGAAGAGGAATTGACTATGTTGCTCCTCAAGTTTTGGATTTTTATAATGGCAATTTATGTGACACAGTTCTCAAGCATTTTGGCAATGGAGATGAGAAGAAAGGGCAGGAGTTGCTTCTACAAGAAAACTCAAACTTAATCTTGTTTCTTAAATGGGGTTATGAGCATGAAATGAGTTCAGATAAAATCTGTCGCAGTACGAGGATAACAGCTTCATTAAGTCCTTATTGGCGTTGGATTGAAGCGAATCAAGACCCTTTAGTTAGATTGAATTTGGCAATAGAGGCAGCCCAAAGAAATCAGGATCGAGTGGGAGAAGATTTAGTGAGAAATGCGATCGCTACTTTTTCTTCTAGAGAAGTATTTAAAGATGTTCAATCTTTGGGACGAGAAAGTGATGAGCTAAAGCCCCTTGAGTTTAAAGCCGTCACCGTCAACCATCGCGGCGAAATCATCGAACGAGAAACAAAACTTGCCCAATACTTCACCGAAACTCTACAAAGCCCCTCTCCGAGTGGGATACTGGACATCACTCTCGATATGGTTGCCATCCCTGGTGGTACATTCATGATGGGTTCACCTCAAGCGGAAGGATATAGCTCTGAAAAACCTCAACATGAAGTAAAGGTTCAACCCTTTTTTATGGGCAAGTACCCAGTCACCCAAGCACAATGGCAAGCAGTCACATCTCTCCCCCAAGTAAACCGCGAACTCAAGCCTGACCCATCGTATTTTAAAGGAGAAAATCGACCAGTTGAGAGAGTATCTTGGTTTGAAGCGGTGGAATTTTGCGATCGCCTTTCCCAACATACAGGCAAAAGCTATTGCCTGCCCAGTGAAGCCGAATGGGAATATGCGTGTAGGGCAGGGACGGCCACCCCTTTCCATTTTGGCGAAACAATTACATCAGACTTAGCCAACTACAATGCTGATTACACTTATAGCGCAGCTGTCAAAGGAACATATCGAAAAGAAACTACAGTTGTGGGCAGTTTTGAAGTAGCTAATGCCTTTGGGTTATACGATATGCACGGAAACTTATGGGAATGGTGTCTTGACGATTGTCACGGTAACTATGAAGGAGCGCCAACAGATGGCAGTGCTTGGTTTAATAATAATGATAATTTTTATCAAAAGCAAGAATATGCCGTGCTGCGGGGCGGTTCCTGGTTCGACAATCCTATCTACTGCCGTTCCGCGTCCCGCAACAACTTCAATAGGGCGGTGCGCGTCATCATCAACTACATTTTTGGTTTTCGTGTTGTCTGCGCGGTTGGGAGAATTATTTAGTAGTACTTTATACTTTAATTCTTTTACCCTTTGCACTTGTTGTTTTTTCCTTTTTTGTCGTCTCATGGCGACTCGAATTTTTTGGCACAAATATTAAGATTTTTTAATTTCAATGAGAGGATAATTGTCATTGCGAGGAGGAACGACGAAGCAATCGCATGGACTCGTTCGTAGTTGGAAGATTTTGCGATTGCTTCGCTTCACTTCGTTTCGCTCGCAATGACATGCAAAAAAGTGGGATGCTCCCGATATTTTGCGCTATAAAACACGAATGCTTCTCGACTTCAATTTGATGTCATTAAGTACCTAATTTACTCAAACTCAGGTGGCCACAGTTCTTTTATTGTTAATTCCCAACCTGGAAGTAATTCTGGTATTGTCAGTTTGTCGTTATCTTTTAAAACTACTGGTTCAAGGTTAGAACGATAAACTGTTACTAAAAGTTTATCAGGGTCGATGAGAATACCTACTGTAGATCCAAGTTGTAGGAATAGTTTAATCTTTTCTTGGAGTGGTTTGAGGCGATCGCTCTTAGATTTCACCTCAACCATCAGATCGGGTACTAACTGCACAAAGTCACGCTGAGTCTTCTTGAGTCGTTCTGCTCGAACAAACGAAACATCTGGAGCGCGGAGGTTTCTTTTTTCTGGGTCGCCTCCAGTTTCATCTGTTTCAATGCTGGGCAAAATAAAGCCAGCACTAGAACCAGTAACACGTCCCAACTTGCGAGGCATGACCCATATATTCAAAAATGTCAGCAGACGAGAACCAATTTCGTCTGACTGATAATCGGATGGCCCCATAACGATGATGTTTCCCTCTACTAGCTCCATCCGAAAATCAGGATTCTGTGACTGTAATTGTTCTAAGTCTTTAATTGTCAGAGACATAAGGCATCACTCGCTCGTGGGGCGTTAGCGTAGCTCGCCGCAGGCATCGCTTTCTATGATAGGCGATTATTGAGTAGACTACATAATAATATGTGAGTCTATGTAGTGGTTTTAGAGTTTACAGGAGACAAAAAATGAATATATTTGGTATCGGTCTGCCGGAAATGGCTGTAATTATGGTAGTAGCGCTGTTAATCTTTGGCCCAAAGAAGCTACCAGAAATTGGTCGAAGTGTAGGCAAAACAATTCGTAGTTTTCAAGAAGCTTCCAAGGAGTTTCAAAGCGAGTTTCAAAAAGAAGCAGAACAGTTGGAAGAAGCTGTAAAGACTACTGCTGAATTGGAACCTAAGCAAATCCACCCTGCTAAATCTGAGCAGGATACCGCTAGTTCTTCCCAACCTAGCTAGGAGAACATACCAATTTTGGATTTTGGATTTTAGATTGTTTTGCGGTTCCAAGCAACGTCTCTGGTGGAAGGAACAAATCAAAATCGTCAATCTAAAATCATAAGCCCTGTACCCTTGTGGTTTCTTTCAATCCAAAAGACGCTCTCTACGAGACGCTGCGCGTAGCTCGCTTCTTTGCAGGAGTACGGAGACTCGCTCTAAGAGTTGCCATGCCGAAAGCTTTACGCTGCGCTAGCGCAAATCTAAAATCTAAAATTGATCGACTGTAGGCAAAATGACAGAAGCAGTTACGCAACCAGCTTTGGTGATTCCCCAGCTAATTGTCGGGTTGGGGAATCCAGAAGCTAAATATGACCAAACACGCCATAATATCGGCTTTGCTAGTATAGAAAGTCTCTCCCGTTCTTGGCGTATTCCCTTAGCAGAAAACCGCAAGTTTCAGGGTGAGTATGGCGAGGGTATGGCCCCAGGTGGAGGTAAAATTCGCTTGCTAAAGCCGTTGACTTATATGAATCGCTCAGGACAGTCAATACAAGCGGTGACAAGTTGGTATAAATTACCGCCTGAATCGGTGCTGATAATTTATGACGATATGGATTTGCCCTTGGGAAAAACTCGTCTGCGCTTATCTGGTTCGGCTGGAGGACATAACGGCATGAAAAGTGCGATCGCACATCTAAGTACCCAAAACTTTCCCCGTTTGCGAATCGGTATTGGTAAACCCAAAAGTGCAGCTAATAACGATGATTCTGATGCTATCTCCCATGTGCTGGGGCGATTTTCCTCTGCCGAAAATCAGCAGATGTCTCTTGTACTTCAGTTCGTGATTGAGTGTATTGAATTAAGCCTCAAGCAGGGAGTAGAAAAGGCGATGAATGTTTGTAATAGCCGCACTATTAATAATTCTGAGTCCTAGGGTTGGATGAATACTGCCCTATCGGCTAGAAGAAAGAAAGCTAACCGATGTCTAAAGGCGATTATTTTGGTTGATGGGCAGCGATTTTAGCTTACTCTATTCAACCAAGATAAAGCCATTAACGCACTCTTTGCATAGCGAAAGTGACTCATATACATCTTTCATACATGAGAAATATGATTATATTTACAGATTTTAAAAGTTGATCCTGCCCTCATTTAGTAATTTATATCCAGATGCTAATGCTGCAAAAGCAATTATAAAATCCCATAAGCTAGTTGGCTTTAAAATAACTCCACCACTTAAGAAAACTAGTACTATGCCAATGCCTAGAAAAATCCATCCCAAATTACCAGTTTCTTTACGAAAAAAAACTAATGCAAATACACCGATCATAGTTGCGATAACTGAAGCCGTAGCAGGTACTTTACGGTAAAAATATGAATAGTAACCGCTAACAAATATGATGTTTTGACCAAAAAAGTATAAGCCTATAATAAGTAGGATTAAACCAATAAGTCTGATTAACAGTCTGCTCATAATATTTTTATATTATTAATGGCTGAAGCCAATTTTAATTCGATTATAATGGAGTTTTTTGAATTAGTACTATATTTTACTAAAAACTAATTATTTTAAGTAAATATACTGAAAAAATTTTGGCTGTCTGAAGATGTCAGTACAAGTAATGTTGATTACATAAAGTAGTCCTTGCCAGGGTTTTATCAAGGTGCTTTAATAGCGATGTCTGACGACAAGAAGCAGAGCTTCTACGCATTCTGCAAAACAGTCCTATTTACAGAAGATGTACAAGACTCGCAGCGAATCGACATCAGACATTGCTGCTGGTGTTTATAAAATTACAGACTCAAAACATTAAACTCAAAGATATGACAAGCTAGTAGCATATCCTTGACACTAAATTCTCCCCAAAGCTGAATAGGAGTATACATGGAGCCAATCATTTTTATAGTTTTAGTGCTTATAGGTTATGCCTTAGGTTCTGCAAAACTGATTAATCAAGGTAATGAAGCCCTAGTCGAACGCTTGGGGCGGTATCATCGCAAACTTAAGCCAGGGCTGAACTTTATTGTTCCCTTGGTCGATCAGATTGTGATGGAGGATACTACACGAGAGCAAATCTTAGACATCAAACCTCAGGATGTGATCACCCAAGATAATATTTCCGTGGAAGTTGACGCTGTTATGTACTGGCGCATCAAAGATATTGAGAAAAGCTTTTATGCTATTGAGGATCTGCAAGGGGCACTGACACAGGTGACTACAACGACGCTCCGGGAAATCATTGCCCAGAACACTCTGGAGCAGACCAATGTCTCTAGAATGGAGATGCACTCAGCTCTGTTATTCGAGTTGAATAGTATAACCACAGATTGGGGAGTTGATATTCTTCGGTTAGACCTTCAGAGAATTACCCTACCTGATAGTGTACGGAAGTCAAGAGAAGAGGAGCAAGCTGCTGTAATCAAAAAACGGGCGCTGATTACCGAAGCAGAAGGGGAAAAGGAAGCTGCCATTAAAAAAGCAGAAGGAACGATGGCTTCAGTGCAAATCATTTCTCAAGCTCTACGTTCCAATCCAGATACTAGGGACATTTTGCGGTATCTTGTGGCTCAAGATTACGTAGATGCTAGCCAAAAACTTGGTGAGAGCAATAATGCCAAAATTGTCTTTATAGACCCAGCCAACTCAAGTGAAATGTTTCATGAGTTGATAGGCCACCCAGAAAATCCAGAAGGTAATGGCAAAAAACACGAAAACGGCAATACCTAACAGTCACTCTGTGCGGCTTGTCTCAGTAGCGCATCGGCTACTAATGAAACATCGCGCATTTCTTGAACATCGTGAACTCGGAGGATATCAGCGCCATTAAAAATAGCAGCACAACAAGCTGCTGCCGTTCCCCAAACTCGTGCTTTGGGATCTGGTTGATTTAAAATGCGACCAATGAAACTTTTACGGGATGCTCCTACCAAGATAGGACAGTTGAGTGTTGTGAGCGATCGCAAGCCGCGCAAAATTTCTAAATTTTGCTCATAATTCTTAGCAAAGCCAATACCAGGATCAATAATAATTTTATCTAGGTCAATGCCCGCAGTAGTTGCTACCCCAATTTGCCGAGCCAAAAAACTATAAATCTCTCCGACTAAATCTTGATAATCAGTTTGTTGTTGCATTGTCTGTGGTGTTCCCCGGATGTGCATTAAAATCATCGGCACACCTAACTCTGAGACTGTTGGCAACATTTCTGAGTCAAAAGTGCCGCCAGAAATATCATTAATAATATCCGCTCCAGCTTCTACAGATGCCATTGCTACAGCAGCACGGGTAGTATCTACAGAAATCGGGACTGAAATTTCTGGTCTTAGCACCTGTAACACCGCTAGTACTCGGTCAAGTTCCTCCGCCAGAGTTATTTGCTTTGCCCCTGGTCGAGTTGATTGACCACCCACATCGATGATGTCAGCACCAGCAGCTACCAGTGCTTGCGCCTGTACTAAAGCCGCAGAGGTAGTGTTAAACTCACCCCCATCACTAAAGCTATCAGGCGTCACATTCAAAATGCCCATCAAATAAGTTCGCTGTCCCCAATCGAAACAGCGTCCTCGAATTATCAAGTTGCTCCGCATAAATCTATATTGCTATGTGAGGCGGCAGCCTCACTGTAGGCATTCCCATGCAGAGCATGGGAACGAGAAGAAGGCACATCACACTGACTTAAAATTCACAATCCGAGCGAAACTCTCAGGTTCCAAACTTGCTCCTCCCACGAGGACACCATCAATTTCTGGTTGAGCCATAATCTCATCAATATTATTTGGCTTGACTGAGCCGCCATATTGAATTGATACATTCGGATTAGTCAACTGGTTACGAATTAAGCCAATTATCCGATTTGCCTCCGTTACTTCACAAGTCTCACCAGTGCCAATCGCCCAAATCGGTTCGTAGGCAATCACCAAATTATGCTGATCAATATCTACCAAGCCTTTGTCGAGTTGGAGAGCAATCAGTGATTCAGTTTCTCCCGCATCTCGTTGTTGTTTAGTTTCCCCAACACAGAGAATTGGAGTCAAACCAAACCTTTGAGCAGTTCGGAGGCGCAAATTAACGGTGGCGTCTGTTTCACCAAAGTATTGGCGTCGTTCGCTATGACCGACAATCACAAAGCGCACACCACTTTCTGTCAACATTGGGGCAGAAATCTCACCCGTATAGGCTCCAAATTCTTCCCAATGGACATTTTGTGCCCCCAGGTGGATAAGGCTACCGTGCAACGTCTTAGACAAAACACTTAAATCAGTGAAAGGAGGACACAATATCACTTCTCGCCCTTGGGGGGTTTCCTCTAAGTGGGGCAGAAATCCTTGTAAAAACTCCTGGGTCTCTGCCTGAGTTTTGTACATTTTCCAGTTGCCGGCAATAACAATTTTCCGCACAGGTAATTTAGTCAAGATCCTAACGCGTTATATTTAGATGCATTTTTCAGTTTATGACTTTTTGTTAGTCATTAGTCTACTAGTTAGGTAGTTGGGCATTGGGCATTGGGCATTGGGCATTGGGCATTGGGCATACTTATCCCCCTTGTCTCCTTTGTGCAGCTCATCTCGCCAAACCGCTCCTAAAAATAACTAGGATAGTAAATGGGGTGTATTTAAAATCTAAAATCTAAAATCTAAAATCTAAAATCTAAAATCTAAAATCTAAAATTGATATGACTTCGACATTGCCCTTGCCTGAACCTCATCAAAGCGATTCCGCTAACACTGATGCAAATTCTCTCAGATGGGAGGAAGAACTGGATAGTGCCATTTTCAGTTTTGAAGACATTCAGACGGAACTGAACTATAAACAAGCGCAAACGGCGCTGCGAAACTTGGTAGCCAATCTCGACCTTACTCCTCAAGAAAAAACTGGATTGGAGACGGAAATTGCTGACTTGGAAACCATGCTGGGGAAGTTAGACCGCATGGTGGTGCAGATTGCAGCTTTTGGTATGGTGGGACGTGGTAAGTCTTCGCTACTTAATGCTTTGGTTGGGCAAACAGTATTTGAAACTGGGCCGCTGCACGGTGTCACCCGTGCAGCACAAACAGTTGATTGGAGTATTAGTGAAGAGACGATTGGGGAAACTGAACGGGCTTTGCGAGTCACTCTTCCTGGTGTAGGTCAATCGCAGGTGGAATTAATTGATACTCCTGGGTTAGACGAAGTAGATGGTGCAACCCGTGCCGCGTTAGCTAAACAGATTGCCAAACAAGCGGATCTGATCTTGTTTGTGATCTCTGGCGACATGACAAAGCTAGAATACATGGCTCTTTCTCAATTGCGGGAAGCAGGTAAACCGATCATCTTGGTGTTTAACAAAGTAGATCAGTATCCAGAAGCAGACCGGATGGCAATTTATCACAAAATCCGGGATGAAAGAGTGCGGGAATTACTCACACCTCTAGAAATTGTTATGGCTGCGGCATCGCCATTGGTGAAGACGGCGATTCGTCGCCCTGATGGTACTAGGGGCATACAGTTACGTACAGGGAATGCGAAAGTGGAGGAACTGAAGCTGAAAATTTTGGAGATTCTGCACCGTGAGGGTAAAGCCTTGGTTGCCCTCAATACTATGCTTTATGCCGACATTGTAAATGAGCAATTGATTGAGCGAAAACTGATGATTCGGGAACAGAATGCCAATCAGTTGATTTGGAAGGCTGTGATGACTAAGGCATTAGCGATCGCACTCAATCCCGTAACTGTGGTAGATATTCTCAGTAGTGTGGTTATTGATATTGCTCTGATTTTGGGTTTATCTAAACTCTATGGCTTCTCCATGAACGAAGCCGGGGCTGTACAATTGCTACAAAAAATCGCCCTGAGTATGGGCGGTATCGGTGCGAGTGAATTGTTAGCAAATTTGGGTTTGAGTGGATTAAAAACTTTACTTGGGATCTCTGCAACAGCTACCGGTGGCATTGCGCTAGGCCCTTACATATCGGTGGCAATCACCCAAGCGGGAGTAGCTGGTGTTTCTTCTTACGGTATTGGACAAGTTACCAAAGTTTATTTAGCCAATGGCGCAACTTGGGGGCCTGATGGGCCGAAAGCAGTGATTAATCGGATTTTGGCAAACCTGGATGAGACTTCAATTCTCAACCGTATTAAAGATGAATTGCTTCATAAGGTAAAACTTAGAAAGTGAGGCATAAACGTAAAATTAATCTGGTTCGGTTAGCCATATTCATCCCTAGAATACCCCTCAATCTATGCCGCTTGCTTCTCCTGTTGAGACACGCTGCGTGCAAGCTTGCTTTAACTAATTCGTAATTCGTAATTGGGAATTACGAATTATTTTAACTGCTTGTATTTTGTTCAAGCCAAGCAACTAAATCAGATACATTTGAAAAATCTAAAAATTCTTCTCCTAATTGTTCCAATTGTTCAGTAGATAAGAAAGTATATCTAGGGGAGCCAGCCGCGTGGGCGGGTTTCCCAACTTGAGCGGACTGGCGTTTGTGTTATGGCAAAGCGTAACGCACCAAAACCTTCTTTGCGTTTCCAGCGTAGGTGCAGCCTCTGGTAGAGAAGGAAAGAAGGTTCTGATAATCACAAGCCAACCGTCAGACTTCTCTGGAGCGTTTAAAAACGCTACTATTTTACACGAAACTCCAGTAAGTGCGATCGCTCCCATTAGACATCTCCAGAAATTAAATATGCGTTATCTATAACCCTTGTAGAGACGCGAAATTTTGCGTCTCTACATTCTTTTTCGGAGATGTCT
>NZ_JAQYWQ010000035.1 GCF_029379315.1 Nostoc sp. S13 | reverse complement strand
ACTTTAGATTCTTCTGATTCCTTGTGTCAAGCCTGATTGAGATGCTCTTACCCTGGTAGGGTTAGTGAGAAAGTCCACTTTTGGTTATAGTCCGGTGAGACACTTTGAAGTTTTGTGCGCCCTTGATCTTGGCATAGCCATCTAAGTCAGCCTGAACCTCTAAACTTCTCTTCACCCCACAAGAAGTAGTTAGATATTTTTTGATTTGGAAGTCCCTAAATGCTGAAGATTTTTGCACAAGAAAAAAATCTTCAGCATTTAGCTTGTTGAGCAATTACAGCGTTTTAGCAACTACATGAGGTACGCCCGTCCCCAACCTTGCCCTTAACAAGCTACGGTGTACACACAAGTCTGAAATAGCTGATTAACCAAGGTTTTACCCCACCCTAACCCTCGCCGATATATTGGGGAGCCACTGCTGCGATCGCACTCCGATTTTTTGGCTATTTTGACTTGGGGCATTCGATAAAAATTCGGTATCAAAGGTTCAAACATCAGGGCGATCGCTTTGGGATGTCAATCACCACCCCAAAGTCAATTGGAAAATGTCAATACTCTATTTTGTCAAAATTTGTCACAGTAATACTATTTCACTTAACACTCATCTAAATTGATGATTAATCTACGAAGAAACACTCCATGAAAAGTTAATGTTGTTCAAAGATATACGAGATTATCAAATTTCATTTCTGGGCTTGTTCCTAGTCCTGGGAATCGGTACACGAGACTGGACGTTACGACCAGAGTTGATTGGAGTATTGATCGCCACAAGTCTTGCAACCCAATGGATATTGTCATTAGTCATTAGTCATTGGTCATTGGCAAACAACATAGACGCCCCAGCGGCTTCCCGCAGAGTAGGACAAATAACTAATGACAAAGGACAAATTACGAGTCTTCGTAGTGCTTTAATTACCTCACTGGGACTCAGTTTACTGTTGCGGGCTGATCACTGGACGACAATGGCAATAGCCGCAGCAAGTGCGATCGCTAGCAAATTTCTCTTCCAAGTCGGTGATAAACATTTCTTTAATCCTGGTAATTTTGGCATTATATCTGCCTTGGTTCTGACGTCCGATGCCTGGGTTTCGCCGGGACAATGGGGTGAAGAGTGGTGGTATGCGCTCTTATTCCTCGGAACTGGCGGCATGACTTTGCAGCGCATTGGTCGCTGGGACACCACAGCAGCTTTTTTGGGTGCTTACTCCTTGCTGGAAGCAATTCGCAATCTCTGGCTGGGTTGGACTTGGGATGTTTATTGGCATCGGTTGATGAGCGGATCGTTGTTGTTGTTCGCCCTATTTATGATTACAGATCCGCGATCAATCCCCAATTCTCGAATTGGGCGGGTAGTTTGGGCAGTTTGCATCGCCGGATTAACTTTCATCCTGCGGAATTATTTCTTTGTTTCTACCGCAGTCTTCTGGGCACTGTTCATGGTTGCCCCATTGACCATTCTGATAGATGTGCTCTGGTTAGCCCCAAGGTTTGCTTGGCAAGAGGGAGATGAGGGAGCAGGGGGAGCAGGGGAAGAACTTCTTACTCAGCGCTCTTGACTCCTGTACAGACGCGATTAATCGCGTCTCTAACTCAGCACTGAGCACTCAAAATATTGAGGTATAAAAAATGAAGATTTTTCGACTTTTAACGCCATTATTGTTGGCAATTGTAGCTGTTTTGTGCTTTGCACCAGCAGCTTGGGCATTTTGTGGATTCTATGTAGCCAAAGCTGATACGAAGCTCTACAACAAAGCTTCTCAGGTGGTGATAGCGCGAGATGGCAATCGCACTGTCCTAACAATAGCAAACGACTTTCAAGGCGAAGTCAAAGATTTTGCAATAGTAGTACCTGTGCCAACACTGCTGACAAAAGAGCAAGTTCGCGTTGCCAAACCCCAGATTATCGAGCGCCTAGATGCTTTTAGTGCACCGCGATTGGTAGAATATTTTGACCCAGATCCTTGTGCCCCACTAATTTTCAACGACTTCATGACATTAGGAAATGGAGGAGCAGGAGGAGCAGGAGTAGCGCTATCTGGGAGTAGCGATCACAGTTTAGGTGTGACAGTCGAAGCCAGTTTCAACGTCGGCGAATACGACATCGTGATCCTGAGTGCGAAAGAATCTGGCGGACTGGAAACTTGGCTCAAAAACAATGGCTACAAAATCCCTCAAGGGGCGAAACAGTTACTTCAGCCCTATATCCGTTCCTCAATGAAATTCTTTGTTGCCAAAGTCAACTTAGATAAATTCAAGCAATCTGGCTACGAGTTCCTGCGTCCGCTACAAATTTCCTATCAATCACCCAAGTTCATGCTGCCAATTCGTTTAGGCATGATCAATGCCACGACAGAGCAGGATTTAATTGTCTATATCCTCTCGCCCGAAGGAGGGGCAGAAATCACTAACTATCGGACGGTGAAAATCCCCTCCAATGTCAATATTCCGGTGTATGTCAAAAAGGAATTTAATGAATTCTACAAATCCTTGTTCCAAACCGCTTACACCAAAGAAGGCAAAAAAGTCGGTTTTTTGGAATACGCTTGGGATATGGGTAGTTGCGATCCTTGTTCTGCCGATCCCCTGACCCCAGAGGAACTCAAGGAAGCAGGTGTATTTTGGCTAATTGATAATTCTTCAGGTAATGTACCAGTATTCCCCAATTTTGGTACTCCCTTTGTTAGCAGTAACGTCTTCATCTCGCGTCTGCATGTCCGCTACACCCGCGATACATTCCCAGAAGACTTGATTTTCCTGCAAACTGCCAACCGTGAATCTTTCCAAGGGCGTTATATTTTGCAATATCCATTTCAAGGGGAACTTAAGTGTGAAGCAGGTAAAAAATATAAACTGTCTTTGCCCAAGCGTTTTGAACAAGAGGCGCAGACTTTAGCTAAGTTAACCAACGGGAATATCCAAGATATTCGCAAGAAAATGAAGCTGAGTGTCGGAAATCTCACATATTCCTTGTGGGAAAGTTTCTTATCCTGGTTTTGATTATATTGACTTTTTCGCGTAATTCCCCTCTAGCTAAAGTCAGGAAGTCGCCTTTCTGCTTCGGCTACAAAACGAATCGCACATTTTCACCTCACACGGCTTCTCAATGATTCGGCTATTGTCATTAGTACCTCTGACAGCTTTATGATCATTAGCTGTTTTTGTATCGTGGCAATGTCAATGAAGTAATTGGAGATTTTCTTGAGTGTTTTTCCCCACCTTTCGAGGGGGGTTTTTTTATGGTCTATTTCCAATAAATCTCTATCTTTCAGAACTTACACTTAGATATACTGCTCTATTTTGTAACAAAAATTGTAACAGAAATACTATTTGAGCTAGCCCTCGTCTAGATTGATGACAAATCTACGGGGAATCCCGGAATCAAGGGATGAAGTTGCTCAAAGATATACGAGATTATCAAATTCTATTTATCGGCTTGTTCCTAGTTTTGGGAATCGGTACACGAGATTGGACGCTGCAACCAGAGTTGATTGGGGTAGCGATCGCCAAAGGGGAGATGAGGGAGCAGGGGAAGAACTCCTAACTCCTGTACAGACGCGATTAATCGCGTCTCTCCAAACAGACGCGATTAATCGCGTCTCTCCAAACTCCAAACTTAAAAAAGTAGAGGTATAAAATGAGATTTTTTCGACTTTTAACGCCATTATTGTTAGCAATTGTAGCTGTTTTGTGCTTTGCACCGGCAGCTTGGGCATTTTGTGGATTTTATGTAGCGAAGGCTGATACAAAACTGTATAACAAAGCTTCTCAGGTGGTGATAGCGCGAGATGACGATCGCACTGTGATGACAATGGCAAACGACTTTCAAGGCGAGGTGAAAGATTTTGCAATAGTAATACCTGTGCCAACGGTACTGCAAAAAGAGCAAGTTCGTGTGACCCAACCCAAGATTATCCAGCGCTTAGATGCTTTTAGTGCGCCGCGATTGGTAGAATATTTTGACTCAGATCCTTGTGCTGTAAGTGATTCGGTAAATCAACCTGCTCCAGCATCTAGAGCAAGCGCAGTCAATGAGGAAGCTAAAAAGACAAGCGATCGCAGTTTGGGTGTGACGGTCGAAGCACGTTTCAACGTCGGTGAATATGACATTTTAATCCTCAGCGCTAAAGAATCTGGCGGACTGGAAACTTGGCTTAAACGCAATGGCTACAAAATCCCTAGAGGAGCAAAACAGTTACTTCAGCCCTACATCCGTTCCTCAATGAAATTCTTTGTTGCCAAAGTCAACTTGGATAAATTTGAGAAATCTGGCTATCAGTTCCTGCGTCCGCTACAAATTTCCTACCAGTCACCCAAATTCATGCTGCCAATTCGTTTGGGCATGATCAATGCTACGACAGAGCAGGATTTGATTGTCTACATCCTCTCGCCCCAAGGACAGGTAGAAATCACTAACTACCGGACGGTGAAAATTCCCTCCGACGCAAACATTCCCTTATTTGTCAAAAATGAATTTGGTGAATTCTACAAATCTATGTTTCAAACTGCCTACACCAAAGAAGATCGGAAAGTTGGTTTTTTGGAATACGCTTGGGACATGGGTAGGTGCGATCCTTGTTCCGCCGATCCTCTAACCCCAGAAGAACTGAAGCAAGCAGGCGTATTTTGGTTAGATGATAATTCTGCAAGCGATGTGCCAGCACCCCCCAGCTTTCGTCGTTCCTCTTTTAGTAGTAATGTCTTCATCTCCCGGCTGCATGTCCGCTACACCCGCGACAAATTCCCTGAAGACCTGATCTTCCAACAAACTGCTAACACTGAATCTTTCCAAGGGCGTTATGTTTTGCAACATCCGTTCCAAGGGGAACTCAAATGTCAGGCGGGTAGAGAATATAAGCGGTCTTTACCCAAGCGTTTTGAACAAGAAGCACAAACTCTGGCTAAACTAACCAACTGGAATATTCAAGACATTCGCAACAAAATGAACCTGAGTGTAGGTAATCTGGGATATTCCTGGTGGGAAAATTTTCTGTCCTGGTTTGGATTATATTGAGGGGAGTAGGGAGTAGGGAGTAAAGAAAATTAGAGACTTATTCATCGAGTTCAAAGACTCAAAATCCCCACTCCTCAACATCTTGACCAAAGGTATTTTTTAGGGCGTTGTTATACGCAATACTAAAATATTCTTGCTTTCTTCGCCAAGATTGTCATGGTTCAATTCGATGAACAGCTACGCCGCTTAGTTACCGAAGCCTGTGGATACCCGTCTGGAAGTCCTCAACGTCAGAAGCTGCTCACGCAAATTATTCGCTTGACAGCAAGTAGACTCTGGAGGGAAAATACCCCCTACTATCAAGATGCATTGCAACAAACTTGGTTGTATTTCTGCCGCAATGTTTGTGAAGGTTTGACAGGTCAAACCTATGACCCCACCTATGGCAGTGTCATCACCTGGCTGAATGCTTACCTAAAACGGAGACTACAAGACTTTTACATTAACCAGAACCGGGAACAAGCCACAATAGTCCGTCTTCGGGTTCGTCAGTCTACATCGGGTGGAATAAGTGAAACTATTGATCCTGTAGATAACCTCCCAGCTATGCCCCAAGCACCTCCCATTCTGGAAGACTTGGAGATATGGGTTAAAACAGATTCTGAAGGAGAACTGCGCGGTACTTACATTAAAGGGCATCCAGATGTGAATTGTCAGGTGTTAATTCTCAAACGCCTACCCCCGGAAGTTAGCTGGAGAGAATTATCTGAGGAATTTGGGCTGTCAATTCCGACATTAAGTAGTTTTTATCAGCGCCAGTGTCTACCACGTTTGCGTAAATTCGCCGAATTGGAGGGATTGTTATAACAATTCAAAATTAAAAAGAGTGAATGTAGAGACGTAGCAGTACTAAGCTAATCGGCATTCAAGTTGCATAATCAAGGCGGGCAAGATACCCACCTCACAATATATTGAGAAAATTCTCATCTGCAAATTAGATGGATTTTAGCTTACAGACCTCTTGCAAAAATCCCTAATACTCCACCCCCAATCTCTCCCCGAAGCTTTGGGGAGGGGATACAAAGTGTAGCTTTGGCTCTTTGGGGTTCTTATTTTTGATTTATGCAAGAGGTTTTACATCTCTACAAGGGTTCTGGATAAAGCATATTTAAATTTTGGAGATGTCTAAAGCTTATTCACTTAGTAATAGACAAAACCCAATCGCCTAAAAGTTGGTTTACTCTATCGGGTAGTTCATCATGGGGACAATGACCTGCTGTTAAGAAATGTTCTGTGAGTTCAGGATAATATTGACGAAATTTTTGGGAGCGTTCTCTAGTATTCATCCAAGGGTCAGCTTCTCCCCACAACATCAACAGAGGACAAGTTAATTGCTTTAGTAGCACATTAACTTTTTCCCCTTGAGGAGTGCTAAAGACTGACACAAATACATCCATTGCACCAGGATCGTAAGCAGGACGAGAAATTTCTTCTACCAATTGGTCTGTAATTGCACTCTTATCAAGATAAACTTTTTCTAGAGTTTGGCGAATCACCCAAGGTTGTCGCACGTATTGAAATAACAGAAACTGGGCTAAAGGTTGTTGAAGAATCCACTTAGTACCGTCACCGAGAAGTTTCTGGAAAGTAGCGGGTTGTATGTCCACCTCAATTTCTGATTGTAAAGCTTCAGGCTCAGATGTAGGCTGACTTTCGCTAAAAGGGCCGGCACTATTGAGCAGAACTAAACCAGCCGCACTGTCAGGACGTTGTGCTGCAACACACAAGGCAGCATAGCCACCAAGGGAATTACCCGCCAATACTGCTTTTTGACCAATTACTTCACTGATAAAATCATGAAGTTGGTCACGCCACAAGTCGCCACTATACTGCAATTTCGGTTTTGCCGATCGCCCAAATCCCAAAAGGTCGATCGCAAATACTTCAAAATCTTCACACAATCCTGTGATATTCTTGCGCCAGTGGTCTGTAGAAGCACCAAATCCATGTACCAAAAGCAAGGGCGGACGTTGCGATTGTTTTTCTCCCGCACACACGTAATAAACGTTGTGCCCTCGCCATTGCCAATATTTACCAGGAGTTGCGGTTGTAGAGGGGGCTGTAGTTGCCTGCATAATCAAAAGAAATGTTAAGTAGCTTTTAATAATTGTAGGCTAGTGGGGAGTGGGGAGTGGGGAGTGGGGAGTGGGGAGTGGGGAGTGGGGGAGATGAGGGGGATAAGGGGAATAAGGGGAATAACTCATGACAAATGACAAATGACAAATGACAAATAACAAATAACAAATGACAAATGAAAGATTGATTACAGGCAAAACTAAACTACTAGGAGTCATTGGACATCCGGTGGAACATTCACGATCGCCAGTGATGCATAATGCAGCAATCGCTCATTTAGGGTTAGATTACGTTTATCTTCCCTTTCCTATCGAACCACAGAATCTAGAAATAGCGATCGCAGGTTTTGCGGCTATTGGTGTTGTCGGTTTTAATGTGACAATACCTCATAAACAGGCTATCATACCTCTGCTCTCAGAAATTACACCTCTGGCTCAAGCTATCGGAGCAGTGAATACTGTTAGTCGCCAAAATAATAAATGGGTGGGGACAAACACAGATATAGAAGGATTTCTCGCCCCTTTGCAGACAACCTATAAGCAGGATTGGAGTCAGAAAGTAGCGGTAATTTTGGGTAATGGTGGTGCGGCTAGAGCAGTTGTCGCCGGTTGTCATCAACTAGGTTTTGCCAAAATTTATGTGTTGGGGCGCAATGTGGAGAAATTACAAGCATTTTGCGATAGTTGGAATAATTCACCCATAGAAGAGAATTTGCAAGTCGGGACATGGGATGAACTCGCAAAATTGATTCCTCAAGCAGATTTGCTAGTAAACACAACCCCTATCGGGATGTATCCCAAGGTTGATGAGTCGCCTTTGAGTGTAGAGGAAATAGCGAATTTACCAACGGGTGCGATCGCTTACGATTTAATATATATTCCTAAACGGACGCAATTTCTAGAGCAAGCAGAAAAACAAGGTGCAATTGCGATCGATGGATTAGAAATGCTAGTTCAACAAGGAGTAGCAGCCTTAAAAATTTGGTTGCAGCCGGAAACTATACCTGTAGAAGTGATGCGCCAAGCGTTGAGAGAGGATTTGGGCTTAGATTGATGGAGAAATAATTTCCTTGAGTCAATACCTAGCAATCCCAAAACCAACTCACATCTAACCATTTGTTGAAAACTTTTTTACATCCTACTAAATAAGGAGCGATTGCCGAGCCGTTATTTGGAACGGATACGAGTTAGAAAGAAAGGCAATCTCTAAAGGTCATCAAGCTCTTATAACCCACGCAGGTGGGAAAAGCATCATGTAGACGCGGTTTATAACCACCGATTTAACGTTCAATTGACACTACAGCACCGTTTATTTATCTGAAAATAGCTGTAACTATTGCCAACCTTAGCATTGGCGGATAGATTGTACTTCTTTGGAATCGTTATTACCGCACTTTAATTTATGTTTGCTAAACCCAAAATACTTTTATCATGGCTTGCATTATTACTCAGTTTTGCAAGTCTATTTCTTAGTTCTTGGATTATTCTTCCGGCTCCAAATATGTTTTTACTTACCTTAGCAGTGGGAGCGCCAGAAATCAGTCCTTGGTTATTATTATTAAACTTACTCTGTTTATTACTTTCTTTTTTCTATATCCCCCGCCGTAAATTACAGCGTTTAGCTTGCATTTTCAGTTTAATCGGATTGCTAATTTGTGGATGGGTGCTAGTGAATATCCCACTAACTCAAATAGAAATGGCTAAAGCGATGAACCAAGAATTGGGAGCAAATTATCTAGAGCAAATTCCAGTCCAAGTAAAGGCTAAGATGCAAACCCATCCCTTTAACTTAGTTAATTTCTTTCGCGGTATTCCATTAGGTAAAACGCGTCATCAAAAAGATATTCTCTTTGCTTCTCCTGCGGGAGTGCCTTTAAAAATGGAAGTTTACCAACCCTCAGAGGTAGGGAAATATCCAACAGTGGTAGTAATTTATGGTGGAGCTTGGCAATATGGCAATTCTCATGCCAATTCCGAGTTTAATCAATATATTGCTAATCAAGGATATACAGTATTTGCGATCGACTATCGACACGCACCAAAATATCGGTTTCCAGCTCAGTTAGATGACGTGCGTACAGCCCTAAATTTTATTCGCAAACATGCAGCCGAATATGAAGCTGATCCTGAACGTATGGTACTTTTAGGACGTTCTGCGGGAGCGCATTTAGCAATGTTAGCGGCTTATCAACCGGATGCACCACGGATTCGTGGTGTGGTGAACTATTATGGGCCTGTTAACTTAACTGAAGGATACAAAACACCGCCAAATCCCGATCCTATCAACACCCGCGCTATTTTAAAAGCATTTATTGGTGGTTCTTTAGAAGAATTGCCTAATCAGTATCAAATTGCTTCACCGATAAATTACCTAACGCACCCTTTACCGCCAACTTTATTAATTTACGGCAGTCGTGACCATTTGGTAGAAGCGCGATTTGGCAGACAGATGTACGAACATTTACATGACTCTGGTAATACTGCTGTTTTCCTCGAAATTCCTTGGGCAGAACACGCTTTTGATGCCGTTTTCAACGGTGTGAGCAATCAATTAGCGGTGTATCATACGGAAAGGTTTTTGGCTTGGGCATTGTTCCGGCAATAATTTTATTAAGATACACTTAAATTTCAAAACGTAGACAAAGTTCCTGAATCGCTTTATTATGCCGTATCTGTTAAAAATATTTCAATATCTACTTTTGAGGCCAGCGCCAATTGTAGCGATTCCATTCGTATATGCCTTGAATTTCATACTCAGCGCCATTGAAGAAGCGGACGACGCAATTAGTAGAGGAATCATCGCGTAGGCGTAGCCCGTCGTAGATATCGCTAATTTCCTCAACCTGAATCACCATACAGGGAAACCATTCGCGCTTACAAGGCCCATCTTCTTGCACCCATTCCCATAGTGCATTGGAAACTTCAATGCGATCGCCTACTCTTAGCTTTAGTGCATCCTCAAAATAAGAATACTTATCAAAATGATATGACTCAACACGATTCAACCACTGTAAACCATAGCGTTGGCGAATGAATTGTACTGTTCCAGAGTCATTTTCCAGCAGCCAGTCGTTGAGTAATTGCACTTTCCAAGTGCGGTTGCGTTGTTCTTCATCCTTAACAAATTGTAAAAATGCTTCTAACTCCTCTGCGGTAAGTTCGTCTAAGGGATTAGCAATATTTGATGCCCCAGAGGGAGAATTTCCCTGAATTTGCTCGACGACTTGCAGCAATATCTGTTTCTGCGTGTCAGTGAGAGGACAGCTTGCTACATCACAATCATTAAAGGCTGCAAGCATAGCTGCTTCAATCTCATCTGGAGTCATAAGTTAATAGCAATTGAGGGTTTATTTCCCTAATTATTACAAAAGTTAAATTAAAGTCTCCAATCTCCCTGTAGCTAAATTCAGGTAAGCTGAGGTTATAAGTTACATATTATTGAATTAAGTAACGGGGTCTTTTATGCGGTTGCGCTCACTCACGGTCTTTTTTATTTCCTGTCTCATCACCTTTTTCTCGTGGGTGAGTATTCCTCCTGCTGTAGCGTTGACACAGATTAAACTATTTGATGTATCTTATAAAGATTGTCCACCAGAACTCGCACAAGGGGCTGTTACCAGTAGTGGTAGCGCAGCTGCCAATTGTTTTATTGTCATTGGCAAAGCCGAAAATGGCACTAATAAAACAGTTTACGACGCAGATATTTTTGGACGCATCTATGATGCCAACAATGACTCGGTGATGCAAAACCGCACTCGCTTAGGTTCTATTGCCCAGGTGCCACCAGGGATTAGCGATTTTGAATTAAGAATTTCTGTACCTGCGAATCAGCCTACTCCGTTGAAGCTAAAGCAGTTCAAGGCTGCCGGATTTAGCGGTCAAGTCCGGCGTTAATAGATACTGTTAAAAAGTCTGGACTTAATTAGCCCAGACCTAAAATTCTTTAATTAGACTTATCCACAAATAAACCTCAAAATAGCTGAAACCCTTACATAGCTGGCTTTTTAGCTTATATAAAACAGGAACCTCTAAAACCCTCTCCAGAGCTAGGTTTCAGCCAAATAAAGTTCTCATTTCCGGATAAGTCTATTGAACATCGAGGGATATGCAAATTCTGTGTTGTTAGACGGCTTGCAGACCACCACCTACTAATTGAAGCAGTATAATAGCTAACATTGGAGAAAAATCCATACCGCCTAATGGGGGAATGATTGAGCGGAACAAATTCAAATAAGGGTCGGTTATCTGGCTCAAAGCGGCAAATGGTTGGTTGTACCAGTTGATATTGGGGAACCAGGTCAATAAAACCCGAATAATTAGCAAAACAGTATAAATCTGGATGAAAGTAGCCAGAGTGTTAATCAGAAGGTACATGGATTTGTTGGTTTCCTACTTAAGTGTCAAACACGGTCTTATCTTTTAATTTTAATTTAGTCCATGTCATAGTGTCTGCGGATTCCACATTTACCACCTTTGACACTTTCACCACGCCTAAACAAACCTTAGAAGTCTTTATTGAGGGAGCGATCATTGCTTTTTTCGGGTGAACCGCCATTGACATTTCCCAGTTGCTTCCGCACTTCATCAATTGTGGTATTTAGCTGGGCAATTTTATCTTCTAGCGATCGCCTAGCCGTTTCTATGCCGATACTCTCACTTTCTGAGGCTTTCATCTGACGTCGCTTTGCTGCTATTTTCTTAGCTTCGGCTTGGCTATCGGTCAGTTCTGTCTCCTCCTCTGCTAGCAATTGGGGATCGCGTCGAGAAGCAATCAGTGCCCCGATAACACCGCCAAATACGCCACCAACAAACGCTCCGGCTAAAAAACCACTGCCAAAACCATCTCGCTGACTCATATCTTTACCGCCTTCAACAAACTTTGCAACTTTTATAGTAGTTATGCTATCTTGCTGCCCTAGCTGCATACTAGCTTAAGTCCCAAAGATGCGATCGCCTGCATCTCCCAATCCCGGTACAATATACCCCTTGCTGTTCAGTTTTTCGTCAATAGTTGCCGTGTAAATTATTAAACCTGGATAAGCTGCACTTAGTTTTTGCAAAGCTGGTGGAGCCGCCACTACACAAACAATCCGCATTAGGGCTGGATCACTACCCCGTTGTGTCAATTCTGCCATTGCCGCCATGATCGACCCTCCTGTTGCCAACATTGGATCGGTAATTAACACTCGTGTTTGGGGGTCAAATTTTTCTGGTAACTTGTTCAAATAACAATGAGGTTGCAGTGTCTCTTCGTCTCGTGCCAAGCCCAAATGATAAATCGATGCTAAAGGTAATAAAGTCTGCGCTCCCTCAAGTAATCCTAGTCCAGCCCGCAGAATCGGTACTACTGCTATAGGCACTTGCGGATCAATCACCGTTGCTGGACAGATATCCAAGGGACTCTGCACCGCTATTTCTTGGGTCGGCAACCAGTCTCGCACAGCTTCATAAGTCAGCCATCTTCCCAACTCAGTCATCGCACTACGAAATAATACTGAAGGTGTGCCTGCATCACGGGCAACTGCCAGCCAGTGTTTGATCAGAGGATGGGGTGGAACATAAACGCGCAATTGTAGCGTCATAGGCAGAAATAGGCGCTTTTTTATTGTATAAGAACTGAAACACCATAATACTCTTTCCTGCATCCGGCTGACAGCTAAAAATTAACCCTCTTAATTTTATTGATAAACTTTTTCATTAGTAGTTGACATTTATTATCAATCAAGGCTATATTCTTATACAGTGTTCTCCTCTCTTTTAAGGATCGGCAGACGGGATTAGCCAGCAGCAGCAGGCTCGTCCCTCTTTTTTGTGATTAGGGCATTGGGCATTGGGCATGGGGCATGGGGCATGGGGCATTGGGGATGGTGCATGGGGCATGGGGCATGGGGCATGGGGCATTGGGGATTAGTAAATAAAATATTGGTTGACTCTAGACAAGGAACAAATGACAAATGACTAATGACTAATGACTAATGACTAATGACAAAAGACAAAAATGCAAGATATTGATGCGATCATGATTGGGTCTGGGATTGGCGGATTAGTTACAGCGACCCAGTTAGCGGCGAAGGGAGCGAAAGTGCTGGTACTGGAACGTTATTTGATTCCAGGTGGTAGCGCTGGTTATTTTGAACGCCAAGGCTATCGATTTGATGTTGGCGCATCAATGATTTTTGGGCTGGGACAAAACGGTACTACCAACTTACTTACTCGTGCATTATCAGCTGTAAATGTCAGCCAAGAAGCGATCGCAGATCCAGTGCAGATTCACTATCATCTACCCCAAGGTTTAGACCTGAAGGTTGATCGGGTTTATAAAAAATTTTTGCAAAATCTTACTGCTTATTTTCCCCATGAAGAACAGGGGATTCGTCGCTTTTATGACGAATGCCAAAAAGTATTCAAGTGTCTCAACAGCATGGATTTGCTGTCGCTAGAAGAACCTCGGTATCTACTGCGAGTGTTTTTTCAGCATCCTTTGGCGTGTCTCGGTTTAGTTAAGTATCTGCCTCAAAATGCCGGGGACGTGGCGCGACGCTACATCAAAGACCCGCAATTATTGAAATTTATCGATATGGAATGTTATTGCTGGTCGGTGGTTCCATCAGAGATGACACCAATGATTAATGCTGGGATGGTCTTTTCTGACAGGCATTATGGCGGAGTTAACTATCCTAAAGGCGGGGTAGGACAAATTGCCCAAAAACTGGTGGAAGGTCTAGAGAAGGCTGGAGGTAAGATTCAGTACCAAGCTAGAGTCACGAAAATTCTCACAGAACAGGGAAAAGCGGTAGGTGTGCAACTGGCTAATGGTAAAGTATATCGGGGGAAACGCATAGTTTCTAATGCTACACGCTGGGATACATTTGAACAATTACTACCAGCAGAAGGTATGCCAGATAATGAGAAAAAATGGCAACAAAATTATCAAAAATCTCCCAGCTTCTTGAGTTTGCATATCGGGGTAAAGGAGTCAGTTTTACCTGCGGGGACAGAGTGCCATCATATTTTGCTGGAAGATTGGGAAAAGATGACAGCAGCAGAAGGCACAATTTTTGTTTCGATTCCCACATTGCTTGACCCAGATTTAGCACCAAGTGGATATCAGATCATTCATGCCTTCACGGCTGACTGGATTGATGATTGGCAAGAACTTTCTGTGAGTGAGTACGAAGCAAAGAAAGAAGAGGCGGCTTGGCGAATTATTGACCGCCTAGAAAAGATTTTTCCCGGCTTAGATGCTGGATTGGATTATTTAGAAGTAGGGACACCACGCACCCATCGCCGCTTTTTGGGTCGTGAGGATGGCACATACGGGCCAATTCCCCGGCGCAAGTTGTGGGGATTATTGAAGATGCCCTTTAATCGCACAGCTATTCCAGGACTTTATTGTGTAGGGGATAGTACCTTTCCGGGTCAAGGGTTGAATGCAGTCGCTTTTTCTGGGTTTGCTTGCGCCCACCGTATTGCCGTAGATTTAGGATTGTGATTACGGGAATAGCCTACCCAAAAAGCCTAGTAAGCGGATAGCCAAATCTATGTTTACCTGAGTTTTACGTGCAGTGTCAATTTCCTCTAATATTTTCTGCATCTGTGCCAGATTTTGTTGATTGATTCCGATAATACTAACATTTATAATCGCTGCTCTTACCTTATTGAGAGTAACTTGGCATTCACTAACTGCTAACTTAAACTTGTTTACTTCCTCCCAGTTTTTTTGGTGTTGTACGTTGATAAGTTCAAACTGAAGCTGAAACAAAATATCTCGTAATGTTTCTTCTATATTATTGAGTTGTTTTAAGTCTATTTGATTACCAGGAACTTCTTGAAGCTGAAAAATTATTTCTGCAAAAGTATCTAAAATCTTATCGTTGGTCATGATTTATATATTGAGTTAAGTTGTGAACATTATTCATGACTAGTTGCGTCCTAAAATTATTGACATAATTGAGAGTTTGGTGGTTGTTGCACCTGTCTGTTTCTGAGATATATTTCTTTCATAAATTCTTTCAAAACTTTATCTTTATTAACTTCTTTTTCAAGAGTGTTAATCTTTGTGAGCGCTGAACTGTAGTCGTTACCAGTGAAGCTGGTAGCTACCCCGACAATCTGAGTAACTCTAGCAGCAATAACTTCAAAATTAAGATTAGGGTAGTCATCAATAAGTGCTGAGAGTTTTCGACCGGTGTCAGCTGCTGCCAAAAGTTTAGAGATAGATTCATTCAAACTTTGTTGTTCAGAAAAATTAACTTTTCGCCAATCATTTATTTGTTCAATAACTTGACGCCTAATTTCTTCTCCTTCTGGTTGTGAGGATATATTTAAATTTCTATACTGTTCAGCGAGATGCTTTAGTTTGAAACTGATGATTACCCGTTCCCAATCCCTTGGTCTTGGTGGTCTTTCCTGAATTATTTTGGCTAAAAGTAGCATTTTTACTGTTAAACATCTTGCTGGCTGGGCAGTTTGAGCAACTATCCTTTTACTTTCATAATCAATTGTTTCAAGATTGTTAAATACATCGACTGCTGTATCATATTCTGCTTTCAAAGCATCAAGTGTTTGATCAACATCCGATGACTGGGTATTTTGCTGATTTTCTCCAGTGATAATTCTATTTACTTCTCCAGGAACTCCAAATTGAATACTGGTATCAGTTAGTAATTGATCAACAAGTAAATTATCATCTATAGGTAGATTATTCAGTTGATAAATTTGCTTCACCGATGTAATAGCATCAGCCGCTTGATCACGAAAATTCTCGGCAGTTACTCGCAGCATTGCTCTTTTTTGAGGAGTACAACCACTGATGCTGAAACTGATAGTACAGGCTACTATACAAAATTTCCATAGGCTGAATTTCTGGATATGGGAAACTTTCATAAACATACTTAGCTGTGTCCAGATATAGTTAATATTTATTTGCCAACATTAAACATCTCCGAAAAAGAATGTAGAGACGCGAAATTTCGCGTCTCTACAAGGGTTCTAGATAACGCATATTTAATTTCACCAGATGTCTATTAGATAATCCAGTATAGAAATGATTAAAAAGTTAGCTGCGTCTGAATTAAATCTTTTTTGCCAATAAGCTGGAATTTTTAGAGATACTACTCACTAACCGTAGAGTATTACGGAATACTCATATACTGATTAAGCTAAACACTTATAACAGATGCTTTTTTGTATAAACGAATAATTTACAAAACTTTTCATAATTGTGCTTTAATGATGAGCGGCTTTTATTTTTCAAGAATCTTCCTCACACACAAAACGATCATCGATGCTGCTCACACACAAAGAAAATATTCTAAAATTTAGCTGGCTTCTACCCAGTTTCTTAAGTTTGTTCCTGTTTGGCTCCACTGTCAAAGCTACTGCGATCGCTAATTGGCATTTTGATAGCAATCGCAATCATCTGGACTTCACCACAGATGAGAATGTTCAACCGAAAGTGGAACTAGTTACCAACCCGACTCGTCTAGTAATTGATTTGCCTGGAGTTACATTAGGATATCCACAAACTAGTCAACGGGTGGGGTTAGTAATTCAAGAGATTCGCATCGAGCAGTTTAACGCAGAGACTACCCGCATGGTAGTTACTTTAGCACCTGGTTACACCTTCGACTTAGCACAGGTAAAGCTGCAAGAGGAATCCCATAATCATTGGTCTGTGCAGTTACCCAAGCCAGTACCACTGACTGTAACCCAGCCGAAATATCTGGAAATAATTCCGACTCAATCGAGTATTTCTCCAACAGTGAGTGATAATAGCACTCTGTTTGCTGGCGTGGTTCCCATGCATTTACCGATGAAAGTGCTGGAACCTCAAATTAAAGCCTTGATGAGTCGCTATAGTTTTTTGAAAACAGGAATGTTTTTCCTGGATTTGGATACTGGGGATTATTTGGATATTGGAGGCGATCGCGTTTTCCCAGCTGCAAGTACAATCAAACTGCCAATTCTCATCGCTTTTTTCCAGGATTTAGATGCTGGTAAAGTCACCCTTCAGGAAATATTGACCATGCGGCGTGACTTAGTTACCAATGGTTCTGGAACCATGCAGTATGAGCGAGTTGGTAAAAAGTACACCGCTTTGGAAACCGTCACCAAGATGGTTACTATCAGTGACAATACCGCCACTAACATGATTATTGATCGCTTGGGTGGAGCGGCGAAACTAAATCAGCGTTTCCGTACTTGGGGACTGAAAGACACAGTAATTCGCCATCTTTTAGCTGACTTGAGAGGAACCAACACCACAAGTTCTGAAGATATGGCGCGGGTGCTGGCTTTAGTTGTGAATAACAAGCTAGTTTCGTTGCAGAGTCGAGAACAAGTCTTAGATATTCTGCGTCACACCACAATTCGCACACTGCTTCCCGCCGGTTTAGGGAAAGGTGCAGTCATCGCCAACAAAACCGGAGATATCGGCTTTGTTATTGGCGACGCGGGATTTATTACTATGCCCAATGGTAAGCGCTACTTGGCCGCCATCTTCGTCACACGTCCCTATAAGGACAGCAGGGGGAGAGACTTTATTCGTCAAGTTTCCCAGCTTGTTTACAATTACCTGAATCAGCTAAACCCTGTTGCTGCGGTTAATTCGTCTGACAGTGTGACCAGATAAAAGACGCGATGTGTTGTCTCGTTCCGAGTCAGAGGCTCTTAACGAGGTTTTAAAAGGCTTTGGGCTTAAGTTGACACCTATGCACATCTGTGTAAACCTACGGTAATTAGATAATTGTGATTTTATTGGCTGCTCTAGTAGCTTTTTCCCTAGCTTCTTGGACATTATCACCCTTCGCCAAAGCTACGCCCATTCGCCGATATGGATGAGCATTAGGTTTACCAAATAATCTAATATCTACATCTTTTTCAGACAAAGCATCGGCTATACCATCAAAAGCAATAGAATCAGATTTTTCTGAAGCTAAAATAACGGCACTAGCTGATGCTCCTAGCTGTTCTATATGAGGAATTGGCAAATCTAAAATAGCTCTTAAATGTAGTTCAAATTCATTGAGGTTTTGTGAGATTAATGTCACCATTCCCGTATCGTGGGGTCTGGGAGAAAGTTCGGAAAAAATTACTTCATCTTTGGTAATGAAAAACTCAACCCCAAAAATTCCGGCTCCTCCTAAAGCATCAGTGACTTTTATGGCTATTTCTCTTGCTCTTAATATCTTATCTTCAGAAATTAGTGCGGGTTGCCACGATTCTTGATAATCGCCTCGTTCTTGGCGATGACCAATAGGAGAACAGAAAATTGTCGGTGCATTCCACTGTTTAATTGTCAATAAAGTTATCTCTATTTCAAAGTTAATAAATTCTTCGACGATCACCTTTTGACTGTCTCCTCTAGAATTAGCGATCGCATAATTCCAAGCCTTATCAACTTCACTCTTGTTCTGCACTACAGACTGACCTTTACCAGAGGATGACATCACAGGTTTAACAACATTAACAAACCCAATTTCATTAGAAACGGCAATCAATTCTTCTAGAGTTGTTGCATAACCATATTTAGCCGTTCTGATGCCCAATTCTTGATGTGCTAGTTCCCGAATTCTATCGCGGTTCATTGTGTAGTTCGTAGCAGCCGCAGTTGGTATAACTGTAATCCCTCGCTGTTCAAATTCTAAGAGTTTTTCTGTTCTGATTGCTTCAATTTCTGGTATAATAATATCTGGCTGATGTTTTGTCACTACAGCTTCTAAATCATCAGCACTGAGCATAGAAATAACTTCAGAAACATCAGCAACTTGCATCGCCGGAGCATTGGCGTAACGGTCAACAGCAATCACATAATTACCAAGACGTTGAGCAGCGATCGCAAATTCTTTGCCTAGTTCTCCTGAACCCAGCAACATCAATTTTTGGGGCAACTTAATACTCATTAACTTATCCAGGACAATTTCAATTCAATAATTTTATAATTTTTTGTGTTTTAATTACCATCTTCTCAAGAATTAAAGCCTCGGCTTTGCTCGGCTTTAACAGTGAGCGTTGGCGCAGGTCTCGCAGAGAAGCCTAACTGTTAAATCTAGCTCCGCGTAGTTCTAAATCTTGACGTTGCAGATGATTTAAACCAGTACCTATGCCAAGCTGACAGTTATCTACTAGAGTTTCTAACCAAATAGTCTCGTTAAGAGTTGCATCTCGTAAATCTGCATTTCTCAAGTCGGCTTTTGTCAAATTTGCAAATAAGAGGTCTGCATTGACTAAACTACTACCTTGTAGATTTGCTTCTGATAAATTTCCTCGAATGAAGTTTACGCCATCTAAAATTAAACCGGATAAATCTGCTCCTATAAGATTAGGAAACTTTAGCTGACTTGGATATTTAAAAAACCGCATTATACAAATGATATTTGCTTCATTTAATCGCATTTTAGTTAAAAAATCATAACGAGCTATGCCCACTTGCTTAAGAATTTGCAGACGCTGTTGCGGACTTTGTTCTAAAAACTGGATAGCTGTATAGCGTCGGTCTTGAGTAGAGAGATTTAGCATAATTGTTAGATAATCGTGATATTTGTCTCGATTAAAAATTTAACCGTTAATTTGGGCAAATAATAGATAAAATAACGTGAGTTCGATGAACCTCTCCCGGACAGCCTCCCTCTGGGAAACGGAAAGGGAGGAGCAACGAAAAATTCAGCTTTTTGCTCCCCTCTCCGCGTCGGAGAGGGGCTGCTTTTGAGAGGTCAAATAAAACTTGTCGAACTCACGTTAATATAGCAGTCCTAAATTATTTGTGAAAAACAAGAACCCCGACTTCTCAAAGAAGTCGGGGTTCTAACGTGTATCAATAACTACTTACCTAACGTCCTGCTAATAATGCTTTCGTAGCAGATTCCCCTACTAATCTCACGCGCCTTGTCAACTGGAAATTTAACAACGCTAGAACACTCAACTCAGCTAGGAATGCTATAAAAATTGTTGTCGCCCCAGAGTATTCTATAGCTGCCCAAGGAAAAGTTGAAAATAACCAGATAGTAGGATATTTCGATGAGGAAATATCGAGAAATTGTAGAATCATCGGTGGTAGGAACATTGCAGCACCCAAAGTCCCAATTGCCCAGAAAAAACGTTTGGCAGTTTTCAGCAAAAGTATCAATTGGGCGACGGTAGCGTAAATCATCATTAAGCTGATAGACAAAGCTATAGCTAAAAGTACTTTAAACCTTTCAATATCGTTACTCAGCCAAGTTTGGCCATCGTTCGCATCAAAAACAGATGTAAGTGAAACCCAAACTAGCCAGGGGATAGTAACAATTGTCAGATTAATTGCGATCGCCACGAGTGCAGGGCTTTTTTCAGCCGAAACTAGATCCTGCCATAAATTTTTGCGGCTAGAAACTCCCTGATGTCGATATCTTGCCCAATCTTGTACATCTTGACGCTGAGGGGAAAGAACCACAATTAAACTTAAAATCAACACCAAGTTGTACACTGCCAGTAAAACGAGATTTCCCTCAACACGTTCATCCCATCTTTGATTATTTAAACCAATTTGTACGCTAAACCCCCACATCATTAACTGGCAAAACGCTACTAGTAGATAACTTTGTTCTTTGCTAATTATTGAGGCTTGAGGATTACGGAAGCAACGTTTAAGAGCTTGCAAGATCCCGTAACTGCACAATCCAAAGTTCAGCAAGTGGAAACCAACAACACTAACAATACTTGTCCCTAATGGTAAATAGAAAAACTGCCAGTTTGTTAGGGGAGAACCATCGGATAGATGGAATAAGTTAGGAAATAGATAATTTGTTACATCCCAAGGGCTAAAGAGTCTAAACCAAGCATTTGAATTGTTTAAAGTGGTGTTAGACGATGCCAGCACCATTGTCATGAACAAAAAAAGTAAAACTAGACCACTACCCAACCAAGGCTGAAAACCGCTAAACGAACGACTAAATAAGCCTAATAGTAGTGCAGCACTGTAGAAGAAAATACAGCTAGCGCCAAGAATCGCGTAGTAACTCAAAATGTAACTAAAGGCAATTTCGGCAGAAAGCCCAGCCCACAAATGCAAAGGAACTGCTACTAAGAGGATGAGATAAATTAAACTCGGAACTCCTAGTAACTTACCAGTCAATATACTTGTTTCTGATTGGGGACTGAGACGGATGAAATTCAGCGTACCGCGAGTTTCTTCTTTGGCTAAATCGTTGATTAGTAAATAAGTTCCTGCAACTAATAGTGTAAATACAAAAATTACACTCAACGTTAGAAATATATATTCCCAATGGTTTTGCCACCACAATTGCCAATCAATTTGATTTTGGGGACAAAAATTATTTGAGCGTAAATCATTGAAGTCAGCAATTCTAGACTGATCTAATTGCTGCAAAACGTGGTTCTGTAGCTGTTCATATACTTGAGTCGAACGACAGTATGTGCCATCTAGTGAGTATCTATCATCAGGAAACTCCCGTAACTGATATAAAAAAACTACCAGTTGTAGTAGTAAGGAAGTTGCAACTGCGATCGCAACATTAAAAAATTTCAGGCGTCCTTTGAGTTCCCGGAATAGTTGCGGATTCCAATCGCCGATTTTGTCTATTAAATTGAGCATCATAAGAAAAAATTCTCCAAAAATGGGGAGTGATATTTATTGACGTATCAAGATGCTTGTTTGTGACCTAATTTTAGGAAAATACTTTCTAAGTCTTCTTGCGTGCAGTGAAAATCAGTCAAAGGAATGCCTGCTTTAATCAGCGATCGCAATAACTCAGCACTATCTTCATCTTTGCCGGAAAAATTCACCCGCACGCTGTTTTTTCCTGGTATTACCTCCCACTCTTCTACTAAAGGATGATGTTTTAGTTCGCTCAAAAGTGTCTCTAGGTTTCCCAGAGTTGATAACACAATTTGCTGGTGGGAAAGACGTTGATAAAGTTGCTGTAGGGAAGTACTTTCTACCAAAAAGCCAAGTTCCATAATTCCCACAGAAGTACAGAGTTCCGCTAAATCACTGAGAACGTGAGAAGATATGATTACAGTCATCCCAGCTTCTCGCAAAGCTTTGATGATTTCGCGAAAGTGCATCCTAGCAATGGGGTCAAGCCCAGAAACAGGCTCATCTAGTAGTAGTAAAATCGGTTCGTGGATAATCGTTCGCGCTAAACTTAAGCGCTGTTTCATCCCCCGCGACAGAGTAGAAATCTGACTATTGCGTTTATTACCAAGTTGGATTAGTTCTAAAACTTCATGTAAGCGTTGAGTGCGACGTGGTTCTCGCAAACGATACAGACGTGCAAAATAATCTAGGTAATCCCAGACTGTCAGATCCTCATATAGCGGGTAGTCATCGGGTAAGTAGCCAAGACGACGCTTCAGTTTGGGGTTACTCTTGTCACGGAGTAGGCGATCGCCATTAATATAAATCTCACCTGTAGTTGGTTCCTCAGCAGTCGCCAACATTCGGATGAGAGTTGTTTTACCCGCGCCATTCGGCCCAATCAATCCATATACTTCCCCCGCCTGGATTTCTAAATCAACATCATTGACAGCAACGTGCCTGTCAAATTGCTTAGTTAGTCCACGGGTGCAAATTGCTAATTCTTTTACCATCGCTGCTGGGGTGCGGACTGTAATTAACACTTAACCTAGCCTTTTCTAAAGCTTTTGTCAGGCTGGTTTCAGAAATTGAAACTGGCTTTCAGAAAATTGGCGACTTGAAGAAGAAGTCAACCCCTTCGGGGAATTCAAAATTCAAAATTCAAAATTAATAATCCCTATAAATCAATTTAGCGCAAAGTCTGAGCGGAGGTTTCCTCCGTTGGCACAGCCCGCCGCAGGCATCAGAACTTTGTAAGAGAGGGGCTTGTACCCTTTTCGTTTTCGGTCAGAATTCACAAGTCAGAATCAAGACGTTAGCGAGTCTTGAAAACCACTAAAGAAAGCATATTTAGTGAGGATGCAAAAACGCCGTTTATTCAGACACTCTCTACCAGACGCTGCGCTATCCGCCACTTGTACGGAATTCATGCTGAATTCTGACGACTGACGCCTTTATTCTGTTTTGATAAATATATTGCTGTCTAACTTTCAAGTGACTCTAATGGGACAAACCATTACTCAAGTTGATGCTTTTACCAATACACCTTTCGCAGGTAATCCTGCTGCTGTCTGTCTTTTGCCCACCGCTGAAGACGAACGCTGGATGCAGAACGTAGCGCAGGAGATGAATTTATCTGAAACGGCTTTTTTAGTTAGACAGGATGATGGCTTTAATCTGCGTTGGTTTACGCCCACGGTGGAAGTGCCGCTTTGTGGTCATGCAACTTTAGCTAGTGCCCATGTACTTTGGTCAGAGGGGCATCTGTCAGCTAATGAAGTTGCACGTTTCTACACCAAAAGTGGAGTGCTGATTGCTAAGTTGCAAGGTGAGTGGATTGAGTTAGATTTTCCTGTAAATCACTCACAAGTAACGATCGCTCCTCCAGAACTTAATGCGGCTTTGGGTGTACCATACAAATCTGTCTTGCAGAATTCACTAGGTTATTTAGTGGAATTGGAATCGGAAGACTTGGTGCGGCAAATCCAGCCTAATTTTCAACTACTAAAAACGTTGCCTGTTTCTGATGTTATAGTTACCAGCATTACGCACTCTGATGCAAATTATGATTTTATCTCTCGCTTCTTTGCACCAGGAGTAGGTATTAATGAAGACCCCGTGACTGGGGCTGCCCATTGTTGTCTTGCTGCGTTCTGGCGCGATCGCTTGCACAAAGATGAGTTTTTGGCTTATCAAGCATCGAGTCGCGGTGGGGTGGTAAAAGTACGTTATACAGGAGGCGATCGCGTCTTTCTCGGCGGACAAGCGGTAACTGTGATGCGAGGTGAGTTAATTACCGCATAAACCTAATATTCTAAATCAATTGCATCCGGCAAAAACTCAGCATCAAGAACTTGGGGAACGAGATATCTCTAAATGCTGCTTCTATAGAACTGATATTTGATTTTTGAAATATACGTAGGGTGCGTTACGCCAAAGGCTAACGCACCACCTCTGATTCCAGGTGCGTTACGCTACGCGATAACACACCCTACATATACTTAAATTTTTTCACAAATCAAATCGGATTGCTATAGACTAACTTTCACGTTAAGTTGACATTTCTCTGCTTGTATGAAACCACCCTGCCCTTCCCTAGTCGGGAAGGGGGCTGCGGGGTTAGGTTTTTGATTACTGAATCGATGCTCTAGAGAAGTGGCGTGGAAAATACTAACAATTGACTCTACTTAATTTTTGTCAGCCAATACAATGTTATTGCAAATCGATACAATGTTATTGTCAGCTAATACAATGCCATTGCAAGAGGTTTGGTTAAGATAGCACGGCAATACAAAGATTAAACTGCAAGAGCGCATATATTAAACTGCAAGAGCGCATACTTTTGCAAAGAAGCAACTGCCACAATATTTAAACAAACCTATATTTTAATTTCAAAAATGTCTGCTAAACACACAAATAGAAGAAGTCCTATCCAATCTCGTGACTGGCCAATTGAGCAATTACCTGGACTGAGCCAAGAAGAACAATCTCAACTGCAAAATTGTGGGATTACTAGCACAGTAGAGCTAATCAAACAAGGAAAAACTCTAGAGGAAAAAGTAGCGTTAGCCAATAAACTACAGATTCATCTTCAGTATGTAAATAAATGGATAGCTTTGGCTGACTTGGCGCGTATTCCCAGTGTAGGGACACAATATTGTGGTTTATTGCTTCATGCCGGTATTGGTTCTGTAGCACAGTTAGCTCAAACTCCCACTCACAGATTGCACCAACAAATTATGCGCTTGCAGGTAGCAACAATGCAGCGACGAGATTTGTGTCCAGCAATTGAACTAGTACAACAGTGGAGTCAGCAAGCGCAAGCAATCATTAGTTAAGAGTTAGGAGTTAGGAGTTAAGAGTTAGGAGTTAGGAGTTAGGAGTTTGGAGTTTGGAGTTAAGGTTCAGAACTTATGATTGTTCACTCTTTGGCTAAGACTCCATTCAGGAAGATATCAGCGAGTCCTTCTGCCATTTGCTGCATTTCTTGGGGGGAAGCGTCAGGTTCAATGAGAGTATTGTTAGAAAAACCTGCGATCGCAAACATTCCTAAGAAAACTTTCGCAACCAACTTGGTATCCATTTGACGATAAATGCCTTTATCTATCGCTGTTTGAAAGAATGCTTCGCCCACATCGGTCATTTTGGTAATCACTTCTAATTGAATGCGATCGCGCAAATCGGGGTGAAACTGCACTTCCATAAAACAAACACGCATCACATCGGCATTTTTTTGGAAATTCCACATCCGGCGGCGCATTACTTGAGCTATGGCTTTATAGCTACCCATTTCACTTAATTCTGTCAGTAAATCTGTGAGAATCTCCACCCAACCACTCGTGGCGACTTCCACCAAAATTGCTTTTTTATTGGGAAAATAACGAAATAGAGTGCCTTCAGCTACACCGGCTGCCTGTGCTAAATCGTGGGTGGTAGTGCCGTCAAATCCCTGAGAAGCAAACAAGCGTTGTGCTGCCTGTAAAATCCGCGTGCGTGTCTGAGCCTCTGAAGACGGAGAAGAATTAAAAACTCGCATAATAGTTATGGTTAAATATCCGCAACACGAGTTGTAGCATAATTGTCTTACGTCAAGTAGAAAAAACCCAGAAAACTTAATACAAGATTAAGGCTCTTTTACTAAGTGTTCTGTTTTTTAGGTAGTGTAACTTTATCTTAATTTTTGCTTATGAACCAGATCAGTCGGTCAATTCTGGACTTTCCTGCAGAACGCTATGCGAACGCTCAGTCGAAGGATTTGAAATTTGGGATTTTGGATTGGTCAGATCAAGTATCTGTCACATTGCGGCGGTTGTTTGTCACTTTGTTAACTTTGATTATCCTTTGGTGCGGATTGCTGCCACAAATTGCTCTGGCTCAAACTCCACCAGTTGAAAGTTCGATCCAACCTTATCTGGATCGAGTAATCAAGCAGTTAACGGAATTTCGCCTCGACAATGGTCTAAAATTCATCGTCTTGGAACGACATCAAGCGCCTGTGGTTTCTTTTCTTACCTATGCAGATGTCGGTGGTGTGGATGAGTCAGATGGCAAAACTGGTGTAGCTCACTTTCTGGAGCATTTGGCGTTTAAAGGTACAACCCGCATTGGTACAAAAGACTACAAAGCAGAAAAACCCCTGCTTGAAACCTTAGAACGATTGGATGCTGAAATTAAAACAGCGAAAACCGATGGCAAAAAAGATGAGGTTGCTCGGTTAGAAACTGAGTTCAAGCAAGTGGAATTGCAAGCAGGTAAGCTAGTCAAACAAAACGAATTAGGGCAAATTGTTGAACAAGCGGGAGGCGTGGGTTTAAATGCCAATACTTCAACCGAAGCCACCCGTTATCTATACAGCTTTCCTGCTAATAAACTGGAACTTTGGATGTCGTTGGAGTCGGAGCGATTTCTCGATCCGGTAATTCGTCGTGAGTTTTATAAAGAGAAAGATGTAATTTTAGAAGAACGACGGATGCGGGTAGAGAATTCACCCATTGGACTGATGGTGGAGAAATTTATCGATACTGCTTACAAAGTCCATCCCTACAAGCGTCCAGTGATTGGTTATGACCAAGATATTCGCAATCTGACACCGGAAGATGTCCAAAAGTTTTTTGATACTCACTACGTACCAAGTAATTTAGCGATCGCCATTGTCGGAGATGTCAACGCAGCTAAGGTGAAAAAACTGGCACAAACTTATTTTGGCCGCTATCAAGCAAAAACGAAAGCTGTTGAGCAAATCCCGGTGGAACCCCCACAACAACAAACACGAGAAGTTACTTTACAGTTACCTTCTCAACCCTGGTATTTAGAAGGTTATCATCGTCCGGCAATTACCCATCCAGATAATGCAGTCTATGAAATCATTGGCAGTTTATTAAGTGATGGGCGCACGTCGCGGCTGTATAAGTCTTTGGTAGAAAAGCAGCGTTTGGCGCTAAATGCTCAAGGTTATAGTGGATTTCCTGGAGATAAATACCCAAACCTGATATTTTTCTATGCTCTGACGGCTCCTGGTCATACAGTTGATGAATTGGCGGTGGCTTTGCGCCAAGAAATTGACAAATTAAAAACTGAGCCTGTAGCGGCGGCTGATTTGCAACGGCTGAAAACCCAAGCACGGGCGGGTTTGTTACGTATCCTCGATTCAAATATGGGGATGGCTCAACAATTGTTGGAATATGAGGTGAAAACTGGCTCTTGGCGGAATTTGTTTAAGCAGTTGGATAAGATTTCGGCGGTGACGACGGCTGATATTCAACGGGTGGCAAAGGAGACATTTACGCCGGAAAATCGCACGATTGGTAAGCTGTTGTCGAAACAAGGATGAGACAAACGAACCGCAAAGGGCGCAAAGGGCGCAAAGGGCGCAAAGGAAGAGAGATATGCAGAGGTTCAAGGTGAAGGGTAAAAGGCAGATAGTGTTCAAAATCCAAAATCTAAAATCTAAAATCAAAAATGGGAAGGGGTTGATTTATGCTTTGGTTACTGTTTTTACGTGTTTACTTTTAACTTGTAATTTTTCTCTGGCGGCGACGGCTGAAGCAAAGCATTACACGGAGTTGCAGTTGCCACCGTTACCTGAGATTAAGTTACCCAAGTATGAGCGGTTTGTGCTCCAAAACGGCTTGGTTGTCTATTTAATGGAGGATCACGAGTTACCGTTGGTGAATGGGACGGCGTTTGTGCGAACAGGAAATCGCTTGGAATCACAACAGAAAGTTGGTTTAGCCGGTTTTACAGGGGCGGTGATGCGAACTGGGGGAACTAAGAAACATTCGCCTGATCAACTCAACGAGATATTGGAACAACGGGCGGCGGCTGTGGAAACTAGTATTGGTGAAGCTTCTGGTCATGCTAGCTTTGACGCACTCAGTGAAGATTTAGAAACGGTGTTTGGGCTGTTTGCTGAGGTGCTGCGATCGCCAGTATTTCCTCAAGAAAAGCTAGACTTGGCTAAGACACAAGCTAAGGGTGGCATTGCCCGTCGCAATGACAGTCCAGATGGGATTGCTCGTCGAGAATTTAAGAAACTGATCTATGGGAAAGATAGCCCCTATGCTCGCACGATCGAGTATGCAACGGTGGATCAGGTTTCTCGTGAAGATTTGCTCAATTTCTATCAGCAATATTTTTACCCCAATAATATGATTTTGGGGATTGTCGGGGATTTTGATGCGAAGAAAATGCGATCGCTTGTTCAAGCTAAGTTGGGCGACTGGAACCGCAACTCAAATATTGCTAAACCCAAATTACCAAATGTTTTGCCAGCTAATACAGGCGGAGTCTTTTTTGTCAATCAGCCACAACTAACGCAAAGTAGTGTGCTTCTCGGCCATTTAGGTGGACGGTTTGACAATCCCGATTATGCAGCGCTGGATGTATTGAATGGGGTGTTAAATGGATTTGGTGGACGCTTATTTAATGAATTGCGATCGCGTCAAGGTTTAGCTTACTCTGTCTATGGCCAGTGGAGTCCCCGCTACGATTATCCTGGGATATTTATTGCTGGTGGAGAAACGCGATCGGATGCTACCGTGCAGTTTATCAAAGCCTTACAAGCTGAAATTAAGCGCATCCAAACTCAAAGAGTAACAGCAAAAGAACTGGCTTATGCCAAAGAGTCTACACTCAACTCCTTTGTATTCAACTTTCAAGACCCCAACCAAACTTTATCACGGTTGATCCGATACGAATATTACGGCTATCCTGCTGATTTTCTGTTTCGCTATCAAAAAGCCGTCGCCGCCACCACGGCTGCTGATGTGCAACGGGTAGCACGAAAATACCTCAAGCCAGAAAAGCTCGTGACTTTAGTCGTGGGGAATCAAACCGCCATTCAACCGCCATTGACGCAGCTAGCAGCACAGGTGACACCAATAGATGTAACGATTCCTGGTTCGCAGCCACAGGTGAAGAATTAATCGCGTCGATAGGTAGACACTCAATATACCTCTTGCAAAAGTCCCTAACACCCCACCCCTTGCTAAGGGGAGGGGCTGGGGGTGGGGTTCTTATTTTTGATTTATGCAAGAAGTCTAATATACAAATAAAATCGCAAGAATCAGATCCCCGACTTCTTAGAGAAGTCGGGGATCTCGGCGTTCAAATAATTTCCTTCACTATCGGGAAATAACTGAGGACAAATTGTAGTAACCAATAGAAACTAAATCAGGAACCAAAACCTCTGGGAACTCCAGAGGTTTTTTCTTCATTCTCAGGACTTACGCCACAACAGCCGGACTTGCTACCTTCTCCAGTCTTTGGGAAGGCGGACGCATTCCTAAACCAAGTAAATTCAGCATTTCTCGATCAGTATCGTAATCTGGACAGGGAGTTGTCACCGTTAACATCTTGTTGTCGTCGCTAGAAAAGATCGAATTGGCTCCTGCCATAAAGCAGAAAGCTTGTTCAACTTGAGAAAGTCTAGCCCTACCGGCACTAAGACGCACATCGGAAGCTGGCATTAAAATCCTGGCTGTGGCAATCATCCGCACAATATCCCAAATGGGGACATCAGGCTGATTTTCTAAGGGTGTGCCTGGTACTTGTGAAAGAATATTAATCGGCACAGACTCTGGATGCGGATGTAAGTTTGCCAGAGTTTGTAACATCCCAACCCGGTCATCGACAGTTTCGCCCAAACCCAGGATACCGCCAGAACATACAGTAACATTTGTCTGACGGACATTTTCAATTGTGTTCAAGCGATCGCTATACGTCCTCGTGGTAATAATTGTGCTGTAATATTCCTGTGAGGTATCTAAGTTATGGTTGTAGGCGTAAAGTCCGGCTTCTGCCAATTTCCTAGCCTGATTTGCCGTCAACATACCCAGAGTGCAGCACACTTCTAAACCCATTGCGGTTACATCCTTGACCATTTCCAGGACTTCCTCAAATTGTGAGTTATCCCGCACTTGGCGCCAAGCAGCACCCATGCAGATGCGACTAACACCAGTTTCTTTTGCTTTCTGGGCGATGTTAACTACCGTTTCCTTTTCTAGGAGTGCTTGCGCCTTTACCTCTGTTTTATAGCGGGAAGATTGGGCACAGTAGCTACAATCTTCTGGACAACCTCCCGTTTTAATCGATATGAGCTTACAAACTTGTATTTTTGTTGGGTCATGATATTGGCGATGCACGCTAGCAGCTTGATAAATAAGCTCTAGCAATGGCGTGTTGTATATCGCCCGAATCTCTAATTCCTGCCAATCGTAGCGTATTCCCACCACATCACTATCCTTCTTGTAGACTGGGTTAAATCTTGAGCTGTCTTTTGGTTGAATCTCCTGCGGTACAGCGTTTGGGCAAAGCGATTTTATCGAAGTTATGCCGCGCACTGTGCTTTATCACCCATTAGCTCTCAATCCTTGGGATCTAGATATTAGACATCAGCTTATCAAGATTTTGGTTGAATGGCAGATTAAAAGCAAAAATACTCACTTTACTGCTGCTAAACCGCAGGTATGAGAGAATTTACAGAATCAGCGAGAATGTTCTAGGAACAAATCCCGTAGATTAAGTCATTTATGATATCAGAACTGCCACTAATTACAAGCGATCGCCTATTATTACGAGCGCCGATCCATGAAGATATACCCCAAATTCTCAAATACTTCACTGATAATAAAACTTATCTCACTCCATTCTACCCTCTTTGGGCTGATGGTTTTTTCACTGAAGAATATTGGCAGTATCAGATAGAGAATAGTTTTCTGGAATTTCTGAATGGGCAATCATTAAAACTATTGATTTTTACAAAAAAAAATCCCACCGTAATTATTGGAACGGTCAATTTTAGTAATTTTGTCCGAGGAGTCGCTCATTTTTGCTATGTGGGATATAGCCTTGCTGAAAAGAAACAAGGTAAAGGATATATGACAGAAGGGCTAAAAGCCGCAACTGAATATGTATTTCAAGAGTTAAATTTTCACCGGATCATGGCTAATTATATGCCTCACAATCGGCGCAGTGGCAATGTACTCAAAAGACTCGGTTTTGTCATTGAAGGATATGCTAGAGACTATCTATTAATTAATGGGCAATGGGAAGATCATATTATGACAAGTCTAATCAATCCTAATTGGCAAACACCTAAATTCTAAATATAGCTGAGTATAATTTTCAAGAATATTTCTTTTCTTTGCCAACTATCCGTGCTTGTGAATTTCCTTATTTATAAATGCTATTTTGAACGCAACTTAGGGAATTTATTGAGGGGAACACCCCAAATGTGTAAGTTATTAGAACTTACGCAAAATATCTCTCAAACTCTGATTTCTCTGTGCCGATGCTTAACTTTCGCTCAAACCCTTATTTTTACTTTGTCAGCATTGCCCAGTATACAGCTATTAATAATGATACAATATCTGAGTTTGAATGAATTTGAGATATCAGTTGTCAATATCTCCAAATTCATAGCAAATTCATCATAAATACACAACAACTCCACAAGCAAATGCAATAGTAATATTTGTTCACTAGTCGGCTTAGTTATCAAGGTTTACTTGAGCCGATGTGTCCAATTTGATTAAATGATTGAGGAGTTTTTCAAAATGTCCATTAATTCTATAAAGCGTTTATCTGTCTTTTCTACTATCTTCGCTTTTGCTAGCATCTTACACGGAGTTGCCTTGGCAACACCAGTTCCAAATCCCCCCACTACACCAGCCTTAAAAACTCAGACTATTTCTGCATCACACCAACCAATTAAACTCACAAATCAACAGCGCCTACAAATCCAAATAGCTCGCCAGCAAAGAGATAAGGATATTGAGGCTCTATTAAACCAGTCCCAAACTACTAAGTTTAAGGCAGCACTGCAATCTCGTCAGAGAGTCAGAACAGTGTTAACATCTTTGGATCTGAATCAAGATCAACAGAAAAAAATTCAATCAATTTTGCAAGCTTATAAGCTGCAAGTGAAAAAAATTCTATCTTCACAGACATCACAACCAACATCAAACTCAGTAGGAATTACTCGACCAACATCACAACCAATTACAAAATAAAAAACTCAGTTTTATTTAATTACGGTTAAGTTTCGGAAGACTGGCGAATTTGCTCCAAACTTCGGTTGAGCCAGTCTTCATACCAATCATAAAAACTCAAAGGCTGCTCCTCATCCCTATCTGGATAAAAATCATCAGGATTAATGTCATGGAAAGCATGACAAAAAGTCAAAGAAGCAGGATATATCCCATTATCATTAGTACGGTCATCTATCCAGATTTTTCCTGACTGCTCCCCAGTAATAACTAACATCGCATAAATTCCACAACCATAATTTGTAATGGTGAGACTGCCTTGAATAAATTTATCATCAAAGTAAGCATCACCGTTGGCAATAAAACCCGTATTATTCTTGACAATCAAATCTAAATCATTCCATGCTTCTGTTAAAAGAAATGGTTTAGAGAGGATTTCGTAGTTTTCTTGGTATAATTTTTCTGGGATGATATCTTCATTTTCAACTCCCGACAGTCCCGATAAGCCGTATCCTGGGCCCGCACCACCATTACCAACTTCTAAGAGAAAGTTTCGATATTCACTTGCTAGTGTAATATTATATCTGGATTCAAACACTTGAATATCTTTGTTACTCAAGCAAGGTTTAAATTGATATTGGTGTGTTTCTGAGCCAAAAACCTCAAATGTCGCGTCTAAAATAGCTAATTGAGTCAACTTTTTCTTTAATTGTAAAACTTTATTCATTATCTGCTCCAGATTTTAATGGTGTCCCTGCCATATTTTAGATATGGGTCGCTTTTTGCGTCTATGCTGATGCTGAAGCCAGAGGTAGTATTAAGGGAAGAATGAATTAAGCTTTGCTCGTAATGACTCTGGCTGAAACTCCAAACTACAAGAATTCTAGCAATCCTTTTCTCACCCTCAACTACGAAAGCGCCTTAGAATCTCTAGGCGGTGACTACTACGATGAGGTTGCAGCTGCGGAATTTCCCCAACACCTCCTGCGTTGGCGTAACGATGAACTATTACCCCGTTTCGGTCTAGACCCCCAAGTAGTCAAAGACGAAGATTTTATCACAGCTTTTGGTAAATTCCAGGGGCGCAAACCCTTGTTAGCACTGCGTTACCACGGCTATCAATTTGGTGAATATAACGGACAGTTGGGTGATGGTAGAGGCTTTCTCTACGGGCAAGTACGCGCTAATGATGGCGAATTGTACGATTTTGGCACAAAAGGTTCTGGGAGGACGCCCTACTCCCGTGGTGGCGATGGTATGCTGACGCTCAAAGGTGGAATGCGGGAAGTTCTGGCTGCGGAAGCACTGCACTACTTGGGTGTACGTACTTCGCGCTGTCTGAGCATGATTGAAACAGGTTTACCCCTCTGGCGGGGCGATGAACCTTCGCCTACCCGTTCGTCTGTGATGGTCAGGATGAGCAGTTCTCATATTCGGTTTGGCACTTTTGAGCGACTGCACTATTTCCAGCGTCCAGATTTAACTAAGAAGCTGTTAGACCACGTAATTGAGCAGTATTATCGAGACTTAAGTACTGAACAAGATAAATATGCCCTGTTTTACGCCCAATTAGTTGAACGGGTTGCAGAACTAGCAGCGCAGTGGATGGCGGCTGGCTTTTGTCATGGAGTTCTGAATACTGACAATATGTCGATTACCGGAGAGAGTTTTGATTATGGCCCTTATGGATTTATCCCTACTTATGACCCTTACTTTATAGCTGCATATTTTGACTATTCTGGACGCTACTGTTACAGTCATCAACCAAGTATTTGCCAGTTGAATCTAGAAATACTCCAGGAACCTTTAAAAGCAATCATAGATAAAGGGGAAATGGAGGCTGGTTTAACTAGGTTTGATGAATATTATCAAGCTGAATACAGCTCTTTGATGTTGAAAAAGTTAGGTTTTGTGGAGTTGGTACATCCACAAGCTCAAGAACTCTTGAATCTAACGATTGAGTTTTTGAAAGTGAGCCAAGTTGGTTATCACCAATTCTTTTATGAGATGGCTCGCACTTTTTCATCTAAATGGCGAGATGAACCAGCTTTTGTGATGAATGGTTGCGATATTGTACCAGTACCGGGCGCGTCAGCAATTTTTGATGATTGGTGCATACTATACCATCAAATTTTGAATGATTTTGATAGCGATCGCATCCATCTAATCACGCAAACTCTAACTATTCATAATCCGAAAACGGCGTTATTAAGACCTCTGATTGAATCTATTTGGGAACCAATTGCTCAGGAAGATAATTGGCAACCTTTTTATGAGTTAATCAAGGCAATTCAGTCTAGGAGATAGTTAGCAAGGGGCAAGGCTTGTACCGAAAATCTTTTTTTCCTTTGCCCCTCTGCTTGCTTTATTGTCAATATTTAGATGCGTTTGCCCGAGGCAGCCTCACAAAGAAATGGGATCACCATTAATGAAAAATATAAAATGAAAACGAAACTTTATGTTAGTAATTAAATAACAAGTTTAAAGCAAATTTATTACATGAAAATGAAAACTTCGCTTGAAGTGTTAATTGCAGCAAAATTAGTTTGTTCATGATAGCGGTTGATTTGAGTGGGGCTGACCCTAAAAAGCTTAATTTATGGAACCGCCAAGACTCCAAGAACGCCAAGAATCGTAGAGTGTGCGTAAGTCCTACGGTTGTCTCAAAACCTCGAACTTCCCCTACCTCTAACTAAATTGTTGGGCATAAGACCGCGCATAGCGACGCTCTAGGGCTAACAATTCTTCATGGGTTCCCGATTCGACAATTTGACCCTGTTCGAGAACTAAAATGCGATCGCACCGTCTAACTGTTGATAAACGGTGAGCAATAATAAATACTGTCCGTTTTTCCATCAATCTTTCCAGCGCTTCCTGTACCAGTGCTTCCGACTCGGAATCTAAGGCTGATGTCGCCTCATCCAGAATCAAGATTTGGGGATTGAGCAGAACAGCACGAGCGATCGCAATTCTTTGTCTTTGTCCACCAGATAAGTTTACCCCACGTTCACCCACCCAAGTCTGATAACCTTCTGGCAGTTGGCTAATAAACTGATGGGCATTAGCAATTTTTGCCGCTTCTTTAACTGCTTTTATATCAAAAACGTCTTGTCCAAAAGCGATATTTTGGGCAATTGTCCCTGAAAACATGATGGTTTCTTGGGGAACAATCCCAATTTGTCGTCGCAGACTATGCAGCTTGACATCCCGAATATCAACACCGTCAATGAAGATTTGACCAACTTCGGGATCGTAAAAACGGGGGAGAAGATTCACAAATGTGGTTTTACCAGCACCAGAAGCACCCACAAGAGCGATCGCTTCACCTGGCGATACCAATAAACTGATATCTTTTAAGACAGGTTTACCTGGTTTATAGGCGAAGGAAATATGACGATATTCTACCTTGCCTTTGACTGCGGGGAGAGCGATCGCATTTGTCTTTTCGATCACTGTTGGCTGAATTGCCATCAATTCAAAAACGCGGTCAACAGATGCTTCACCCTGCTTAAATTCGTTGTAGTTGTTAGTAGTATGACCAATGGGATCAATTAACAGCGCCGCCGCCGCCAGGTAACTGAAAAAATTCGCCACTGTCAAGTTATTTTGGGAAATTTGCCACGTTCCCACAATCAGTAACGATAACCCACTTAAGGCTTCCAGAAATCCGATGATCGGAATCTGAATCGCTTTCAGGCGTTCGGCTGAGTATTTTGCTTTGAGGCTGCGTTCTGCTTCATGGCCAAACCGGGCGATTTCGTAATTTTCGGCAGCAAAAGCCTGTACCAAACGAATACCGTTGAAAACTTCCGCGAGGATGGCTGATAAACCCGACACGCGATTTTGACTTTTTAAGGAATACTTGCGTAACCGTTCACCAAACCACCCGACTAAAATACCCATCAGCGGCGCAACAATCACCGTTGCTAATGTCAGTTGCCAATTTAGGTAAATCATGTAAATCGGAATTGCCAGCAACTGCAAAATGCAGGGGATAAAATCGTGAAATCCTTTATTTACCACTTCGCCAACGCGGTCAACATCTTCGGTGAGGCGGTAAGATAAATCACCTGCTTTTGCCGTTTCAAAATAGCTGAGATTTAGCTTTTGAAGATGGGCGTAGACTTGTTGGCGGAGATGAAAAGCAACTCTCAAAGCAGCTTTCGCCATGTACATATCTTGTATAGACTGAAACAAGCCTCTAACAAGAAAGACTAAAGCACAGCTGCCAGTTATTTGAGCGATCGCTACTACATTACCTTGGGCAAAGGGAATTGCCAATTTCCCGGCGAGATTGATCAACACTAATGTCGCCAGTACGTATCCCAAGATACCAACAAGTCCCTTGGTGATAGTTTGCCACTGTAGTCGGATATAAGGCAGCAGTTGCCAGTAATTAGAACGGGTTTTCAAGCTGTAACGTCCACAACGATATTCTCCTTTGTTTGACGCTAGCAGCTTTTGGGGAGTTTCTGAACAGTTAACTAATTAGTTACAAACTGTTTTAGCGTTCATCGTAGAGTTTCCCGGTGTTCTTTTATGATTGAAGTTGAATGTTCAGTTGAGGGGCCTTGCTTTATGAAACTGGAAGAGTATTTCAACGTGCTTGCACCAGATGACATCCGACTCAAAGGAACCCGCATTGGGATTGAGAGCATTCTTTACGAGGACATCTATCGCTGCAAAACACCAGAAGAAATTGCTGAACAATTTCATAGTTTTTTGATGACACGCCGCTAATCGCAAAGACGCGATAAATCGCCGTCTCTTGCCTTAACCATAACCCTTCCACCCCTCACTTATCATAAAAAATTAGCCCTCTCCTTGTTAAGTAAGGAAAAGGCTGAATTAATCTTAAAATACTTCCTAATTTTCCAATTGAATTACGAATTACGAATTACGAATTAGTTAATATCCGCCTTCTTCTTCGTATTCTGGCTGTCTTTCCTTGACTTTCTTGGGAATATTCACGGGCTTCGGCGCATCTTCCCAAGCATCGCCGTCTACGTCGTCATAATCATCGTATTCATCAACGTATGGCTTGCTATAGGGCTTTGCTTCATACTTTAGCGGTTGCGGTTGTTGATATCTGTCGCTGCCTGTGGCCTCGCTCCAGTTATCTTCTTCCTCGTCTTCTTCGTACTGAATAGATTCATACTGCTGTGCCTTCATTACTTGACGCTGTGGCCTTTCTTCTTCCACATAGTCTTCATTCCATTCCTCTTCCCGCGCTACGGGTTCGGGGGCGCGAACTTTTTGCCTGGGTGGCTGCAATGGCACTCCGCTAGGCAGTTGATTGCCTGGTGCAACTTGACGCGGTGGAGTATAGCCGCCGTATTCTTCTTCTGCATCGCGCTCCCACGGGGCTTTGCCGATACCCAGACGCTCTAGTAAACCGACTGTTAATTGGTTTACTCGTTCTTCGGCTCCCTCAAACACAATCAACCGATTGGGGCCTGTGCTGACAATTTCATCCACTGAGAACTCGTAAGTACTCAGAAATTGATCGGGAATTTGCGGCAATCCTAAAGAAGCAATGACTATGGAGTTAAGCTTCCCGGTTTCGGCGTTGAACTTGAAACCCCGAACTTTGCCTAATACTTCCCCTGTTTCTGTAATTACTTCCCAGCTAATCAGATTGCTGAGAGATTCAACTTCAATATCTTCAATTACATCTTCGTTATCAACCAGGATGACATCACCAATCTGGTTGATGTTGTTGAGGTACATATAGCGCGGTATGCCCGAAATAGAGATCAGGCTGTCTCGCAAACCAAGTGCCACAACCTCTCGTTGATCAATATCAACCCAGACTTGACTGATGATGCCTAGCCGCTTACCGTTGTCGCGGGTAATCACCTGGGTATTTAATATGTCGGAACGCCTAATTATCTGTTCAGAGGTCATTCTATACCGAGTCCTGATCTCGAATCCGGTTTATCTATACACTATTATTACCAAAAACTCAAACAGATGTATTGGATGATTGTAACTTAATCCCCAAAACTTGAGTGTAAGCTCCTCGTGCTTGAGTAACGCCAATTGTGCGTTCGGCTGATTCTATCATCGGACGACGCAAACTCACAACTATAAATTGCGCTTGTTGTGACTGTTGCTTAATCATTCTAGCTAATCGTTCTACGTTTGCCCCATCCAAAAACATATCCACTTCGTCAAAGGCGTAAAATGGCGATGGGCGGTAGCGTTGCAGGGCAAAGATAAAGCTCAAGGCGGTGAGTGATTTTTCTCCCCCAGACATGGAAGCTAGGCGCTGTACGGGTTTGCCTTTGGGGTGCGCGACTAAATTCAGTCCACTGCTAAAGGGATCTTCGGGATTTTCGAGTTGTAAATAGCCGTCGCCGTCTGAAAGAATCGCAAAAATCGATTGAAAGTTTTCATTCACAGCATCGAACGCCTCTTTAAAGGCAAGTTGCCGTAATGTGGTAAAATTCTCAATCCGCAAAAGTAATTCGGTGCGTTCCCCTTGTAGTGTCTCTAATTTTTGCGTCAGTTCCTGGAGGCGGTTTTGAGTGCGTTCGTATTCTTCCAACGCGAGCATATTCACAGGTTCCATTGCCTGTAAACGTTTAGCAAGCGATCGCAATTCTTTTTGCAATTCTTCCAAGTCTACCTGATCTGGAACTTCCGGCAACGGATTTGGCAATTCTGCTCCCACATCCCGCAACTGACTTTGTAAAGCAACTAATTCCTCCCGCCGTTTCTCTTGGGTTTCTTGGAGTTTTTGGATTTCCCATTGCAATTGTTGTTGGCGCAAAAGATGCGATCGCACTTCCTGTTCTGTGGCGTCGCGTTTTTGTTTCTCTTCCCCCAAATTTTGTTCCATTTGGCTGAGGTTGGCGCGGGTTTGGGTGATTTGGTTGTCTATCGTTGTGATTTGTGTGGAGACGCGATTCATCGCGTCTCTACAAGAGATTTGTTGGGTTTCGTATTCTGTAATTCGCGTTTCACCTTCTTGGATTTTCTCTTGCAATCGCTGTTGCTGATTTTCCAAATTTTTTAATCTTTGTTCAGCTTCGCGTAACGCCGTCTCCCGTTGTTGCAATTGTTGCTCTTGAATTTTAATTGTTGCCTGGATTTGTTGCCATTCACTGGGAGTTTGAGATGCTTCTAACTCTGCTAAAGCGTGTCGCAATTGTTGCAACTGAGTTTCTTGTCCCGGTAATTCCCGCTCTAAAATTTCCAATCGAGATTGAGCAGTGCCTAACTTTTCGCTGTTTTGGGCGAGTTGCGCTCGCGTCCCCTCTAATTGCGCTGTTAAACTCTTAATATCTTTTTGCAACTGTTCCCTTTGCAACTGCTGTTCGCGCCGCGCCTGACGCGCTTCTATCACTTCCTGCGTCAGTTTTTTGGTTCTGGTTGACAAAGTAGCGATCGCCTCAGTACAACGCTCTAAAACCCGCTCAATGTCCACCAAGCGATTTCTGAAAGCGATCGCTTCATCAGATTCCGCCGCTTCTGCATTCCCAAACCGCAAGGCTGAACGCTGGGTGTTACTACCACCAGTCATTGCACCGCTAGTTTCTAACAATTCCCCGTCTAGGGTGACAATGCGATATAGTCCTAAGTTTTTCCGGGCCGCCTCCAGGTTGGCAAATATCACCGTGTTCCCGAAAACATAGCTAAATACATCTTTATAACGGCGATCGCAATCGACTAAGTTAACAGCATAGTTGATGAAACCGTTGGCAAAACGCAGCGTTGCATCTTGAGTAAATTTGGGAGCGTGAATTTTATTCAGTGGTAAAAAAGTCGCCCTCCCTGCACGTTTCTGTTTGAGCAGTTCAATCCCGGCTGCGGCGATCCCGTCATCTTCCACCACAATATGTCCCAAGCGCCCACCGCCAGCCATTTCCAAAGCTAGCTGATGGCGGGGTTCCACCCTTCCTAACTGTACAACTAAGCCACAAAGTCCAGGCATTCCCGATTGTAAAATAACTTTACTAGCTTGGGTTCCTTGGACTTCTTGCTGTGCTTGCGCTTGCGCCTCTATTTTATCCAACTGGCGTTGTTTTTCTCGTTGTTCAGAAAGTAACCGTTTTTGGGTTTCCTGTTGGATTTGCAGTTCTTGTTCTGTGGCTGAGAGATTTTGGGCTAAATTTTGGATGGGTTCGCTAGAGGCGTTAAATTCCGTTTCAACTCGACTACACTCAGCTTGTTTTTCTGCTAAAAGGGGTTCGTCGCGTTCAATTAACTGGGTTTGCTCTTGGATCAGCTGCTGTAACTGGTGATTGCGTTCCCTGAGTTGTGCTTGTTCCGTGCGTTGCGGTTCCAGAGTTTGCAGCAAAGCTTCAATTTGACGGTTGAATGCCGTTTGTTGCTGCACCCACGCTTCCGAAGCCGAGGCAATTTCTGCGGCTGCTTCGCGAGAACTTTGTAGCGCTTGCTGTGCTTCATCTCTTTGCTGCTGGAAAGACGCGATGAATCCCGTCTCTACAATCTGTGTTTCGGCAATTTCTTCTAGGGAATGACGCTGTTTTTGAATCTCTTGCTGAGTTTGAGCCAGACGTTTGGCAGTTTCTTGGGAAGCTGTTTGTAATTCTGTTAGCTGACGCTGGAGTTGTTTACGTTCTGCTTCTTGGGTGGCGAGGGTAGATTGTACCGCCAAAAGTTCTTCTTCTCCCAATGCTTTTACATGGGCATTGAGTTGTTCCAGTTCAGCAGTTTTTTGGACGATTTCGGAATTTAGGTTTGTGAGTTGGGTAGTCAGTTCACTAGAATTGCGATCGCCACTTTGAATTTCGCTAACTAACTTTTCTTGTTGTGCTTGTAGCGATCGCCATGATAAAACAGCTTCCCACGATTGCTTTGCCAGAAATTCCGTGCGAAGCTTTTGATATTTCTCAGCTTTCGCCCGATCTTGGGAAAGGCGATCGCGCTGTGCAGTTAATTCCGTCTCGATAATCCGACAGCTATCTTCCTTTTCCTTTACCTCATCTAAAGTTGATTTAGCTTGGACAATCTTACGATCGAACGCCGCCACCCCAGCCAATTCATCAATAATTTCCCGCCGTTCCCGCGTATTCATTGAGATAATGCTGGTGACATCCCCTTGCAGCACCACATTGTAGCCTTCAGGATAAACCCGCAGGTTATTTAGTTCCCCATGCAACTCCGTCAGCGTGCAAGCTTCACCATTGATATAGTAATTCGATGTGTAAGTCCCTTGGTGAGTTACTCGCAGCCTTCTAGTAACACTCCACTCTCCCGATTTTGGATTTTGGATTTTGGATTTTGGATTTTCTTCCCCTGCCTCCCCTGCCTCCCCTGCTTCCCATGCTTCCCCTGCTTCCTCTGCTTCCTCCCTTTGCGCCTTTGTGTCTTTGGATGAGATTTCATCCGACAAATCGAATGTCACCGTGACGCTAGCCTCAATAGAAGCCCGTCCTTTAGCCGTTTGAGTATTATTTACCAAATCCGGCAGGCGATCGGCTCGCATTCCTTTAGAACTGGAGAGTCCCAGACAAAATAGCAGTGCATCTAGAATATTCGATTTACCCGAACCATTTGGCCCAGATATGACAGTACACCCCGGTAGCAAAGGGACTGAGGTAGTGCCACCGAAGGATTTGAAGTTCGTAAGTTCCACGCGCTTGATGTGCACCATAGGCGCTGGTTCACTGGGCTAATGAAGAACAAGTGTATCAACTAATTAAAAATTCGCAAGAGGGTAGAGAGCAGAATAGGGGATCATTGTAGATGCGTAGCGGTGAGCCAGCGCGGTCTTCTTTCTCCCAAATGGACAGGCTAGCGCTAAGGGGAGCCACTGCGGGAACAGGGGGTTTCCCCAATGAGCAAGTGGCGTGGTTTTCCCCATGACATGAGCGACTGGCTTTCCCGTTGGGCTTACCGCAGGCGATCGCTCTAGTCGTAGCAAAAGTCTGAGCGGCGGTTCTTGCCGTTGGCGCAGGCATCTGTTAGCGCAGCCTTAGCGATGCATGAGCGTCACTTTTCAAGACAGGCTACCCCAAAGGGCGCATAGACACAAGTGGCTTCCCGCAGAGTAGGACACAAAAAAAGAAACAAATAAGAAGTCAAGAAAATTTAGCGCAGCCTACAAAGAAATGGTCTCACACAGTAATGTGACCTGCTGAAAAACAGACGATACCAAGAGAAAAAAGTAACTTTAGCAAATGCCAGAGGAAATTAAAAGTACCAAACGAACTTATAATGTAGTAATCTTTACAATTGTAAAAACGTACAAATAAATCCCTCTTTACTACCTGAGTATCCTCTCTGTGATTTGCCTCTTAACTCCCAAATATTTGTAGAACTTAGTAATGAAGAAATTAATTAAAGGTCTGCGCGAATTCAAATCTAGCTATTTTTCGACACATCAACAATTGTTTGAGCAACTTTCACATGGTCAAAAGCCCAGAGTCTTGTTTATTACCTGTTCTGATTCACGTCTTGATCCAAATCTAATTACACAAGCCCAAGTTGGTGAATTATTTGTCATTCGCAATGCAGGCAACATCATTCCACCATATGGGGCAAGTAATGGCGGTGAAGGTGCGACAATTGAATATGCTGTTCAAGCTTTAGATATTCGCCAAATTATTATTTGTGGTCACTCTCATTGCGGCGCAATGAAAGGACTAATGAAGTTACACAGCCTCAGCGATGAAATGCCGCTCGTACATGATTGGCTTAAATATGCAGAAGCAACTCGAAGGCTAGTTATAGACCACTACAGTCACTATGACGGAGAAGAACTGCTAGAAATTATGATTGCCGAAAATGTTCTTACTCAAATTGAGAATTTACGGACGTATCCAGTGATTCACTCTAAGCTTCATCAGGGGGAACTCAGCATTTATGCTTGGATTTATCACATTGAAACAGGAGAAGTTTTTGCATACGATCCCCAGAAGCACGCTTATGTTTTGCCTCAAACTCAGCTTCCAGAATCAGAAATAAATGAGTCGCTCAGGGGTCAGTTTCCAAATACTAATGTAGTAGTGCATTCCCCTCAAAACCAGCAGTATGATGTTCAATCTTATGAGAAAGTGTCTGTTTCTCCATTTGAGTGGTTTCCAATGAAACGCCTTTCTCCAGAGCAAATGGAGCGCATTTATCGAGGTTCAAATAATGGAAGTTGAAAGATGAAAATATAGAATTATAACTCCACATATTACCATGACTGAAACGGATTTTGTAGGACTAGACTTAAACCACTAGGTAGACATTGACTCTTGAGGGATTTATTCAAAAGGCAACTCAAGAGACAGATTGGTATAAAGAAAAATTAACAGTCCAAAAATATCGCCATCTTGTAGAGTTCGTCCAAAACAGTTTAAGTGATATACAAGTATTTTGTTTGGGATAAATTTCAATTTATCCTTACATCCCCGGCAGAGTTGATGAAGATGTAGTCGGACTAAAAATTAAAATAGTAGAGACTTAATCAGTTTTTACTCCAATTACATCTTGGAGATTTTGAGGTATTTATAAAAATAAGTTATAGCTAAACTGAAGTCTACTCAAGTTGACTAAAACCATTTTTAAGTCTTTTTTATAAGACTTTAACTATTAACCATAGGTTTATAAAGTTACTCAAGTGGCATCAACTACCTACCTATTCCTTACTTTTATTTAAGCAAGTAAAAAACAGAGACTTACACAGATGTAAGTCCCTGTTTGGCTTTCATGCCGATGTTAGCTGAGAGCTTCAGTTATTCTTTTATAGTTTTTTCACAGATGAAACTTTTGCTTCCACCTTCACCGTTTTCACACCTTGAACTTCCTTAGCCAAAGTTTCAGCTTTTTTGAGTTCTTCAACAGAAGTCGCTGTGCCTTTGAGGATAATTTCACCCTCTTTGTTTTCAACTTGTAACTTATTTCCTGGTAAGCCTTTGTTCAACTTTTCGCTAACTTCAGTTTTTAAGTTGCTCTTAGCTTTTGTTCCTGCTGTTTTTTCAGAATCAATTTTAACTTTAGTGCCTGTACTAGCTACTAAAGGAGTCGTTTCTTTTCCTGGAATTTTGGTAGTAGTTTTATCCGTAGTTTGATTTGTCAGCGAAGCTGGCGTTGCTGGTGCTTGAGCCGCTTCATTAGTAGTGCTAGGAGTTTCCGAACCAGTTTTAGGAGCCTCTTGACAGCCAAAAGTACCAACTACCAAAATGCTACTAACTAGTAATGGAATTAGCTTTTTCATTATCTATCTCCGAATTGAGTACTTGAAGCGATTAATTGAGGTGTGTGTCATGGTGAGGAGCAGATGTTAAAAAACAATTAAAGGTGAGGTAGCAAAAGTGCCCAAGCAAGCACTCAGGTTACTGAAAATTAAAATTGGGACGATTTCTTAAGACTAAGATTTTGCTGCCAGTTTTAAGAAATGTCAATTTAATTTTCCTAACGGCTGTTAACCAGGATGGCTCTGCATACAGTCTGTAGCTTTCTATGAATTTAACGTAGATGCTGAGTAGCTCTTTCAATGGTAGACTATGCCATTCCACAGTGGTGATTCGATGTTATCAGATTTAAGTCAGTTTGGCGATTGCAACTCAAAACTTCAGCATTTTGGCAATACTGTGCCAGCAAAATTACCAACAAAATGTTACTTTAGAAAACTATGGATTGCTTACAATGCCTTAAATATCAGGAAATATTAGCCAATGCCGTACCTTACTTCCGCCCGCGAAATTCGTGCCATTGTTGCTGAATATACCAATGCTAAAACGCTGTGGATAGATACAGAAGTAGCTGACTATAAAAGTCGTAATCCCCGACTCTCGCTGATTCAGGTATTAGATAATGCTAAAGATATGAGTGGCGATCGCGTCTACCTTTTAGATGTCCTAGATCAGCCTAACATTATAGCTGAATTTATTGATGAAATTATGAGAAATTCTGCCATTGAAAAAGTTTTTCACAACGCCAGCTATGATCTAAAGCTTCTCGGTAACAAGAAAGCCAAAAATATTACTTGCACTTTGGAAATAGCAAAAAAAATTCCCTATTATCTTTTACCATTACCCAACTACCAACTCAAAACCATAGCTACTGCACTTTGTAGCTTTAACAATATCGATAAACAAGAACAAGAAAGCGATTGGGGAAAACGTCCCCTGACTGAAGAACAGATAGAGTATGCTTACCTAGACTGTATTTATCTTGCTCAAATCCACTTAAATCTGTTAAGCTTACAAGCCCAAGCTAGCCCCGATCCTGCAACTGAAGACTTAATATCACTAAGTACCAGATACTCGCAACTTGAGCAACAATGGAAGTTGTTGAATTCCGAATTTGAGCATTTACAAGAACGCATGAAAAAAGCCATGCAAGCTCAGAATATATCGGAAACTTCTGATTATAAGCTGACTAGTTATGAGCGCACTACAGTCAAAGCTACTTTTATAGAATTGGCAAGTCTAGCACAAACTCAAGGTATTAATTTAGATTTTCCAATCACACTAACTCAGAAACTCCAAAAAGATTTAGGGCAAAATCTGGAACATCTGTCTGTAGATATTGACAAAACTACTTCTTGGCGGCTGAATCCCAAAACTCAAGAGAGTGAAACTGAGGATGAGTAAATTGTTTATCAGGTTACAAATACCAGAATTTATATAGTAAGTTTTATACTTGATAGTTCTAATTCCTTTGACAAATAACCATTAAATAAAGCTATTGAATATCAGATAATTTTGTAAATTGATTTTATATTTATATCAAAACTCAATACGCTTGGGTTAAGACTAAAACTCTTTGTCAAAGTCAATTTTTTTAACAAACCGCAAAGAAAGAGAAGCAAGAAATGCTTAACTGAACTGTATTGTATCAAAACTTAGAATAATTATTGAGTTAAAGAATTAAAATCTAGATTTGGGGAATAATTTTGTTCAGGCGTTATGGCAGTTTATATTAACTTATGAGACGGCGTTTATTTAGGCAAAAGCGAATAAGGGTAAATACTTTATTTACCATAGCTATTTTTACTACATTGACCGCAATTAGCACTGTTTCTTGTAGTAAGAATGAAAATGTGTTGGTAACAGAAATAGGAGTCAGTCCACCTAGTCGTCGTTCAGCGACAACTTCCATTGGTGGGGAATTCTATATTCAGGGAAAGAATCAGCATTTAAACGGCGATTTGCAAGCCGCGATCGCTTCTTATAGTAAGGCAATTGCTCAAAATTCTCAATATGGCGCTGCCTACAACGGTCGGGGATTAGCCTATTTTGATTTGGGAGACAAGGACAAAGCGATCGCAGATTACAATCAAGCACTTCGCATCAATTCTAACGACGCTGAAGCCTACAATAACTTGGGGAATGCCCGCGCCTCACTAGGAAACAACAGAGAAGCAGTCAAAGATTATAGTGAAGCGATTCGCCTTAATCCCAACTATGGCGAAGCCTACAATAACCGGGGAAATGCCCGCGCCACTAATGGAGACAAAAAAGAGGCAATAGATGATCTTGACCAAGCGATTCTCCTCAACCCCAAATATGCTCCTGCCTATAATAACCGGGGAAATGCCCGTGCTGCCAATGGAGATCCACAGGGTGCGATCGCAGATTACAATGAAGCCATTCGCCTCAATCCTAACTTTGCCCCTGCCTACAATAACCGGGGAAATGCCCGCGCCACCAATGGAGACAAACAGGGTGCCCTTAAGGACTTGGAACAAGCAGCAAGCATTTTTCAAAGTCAGGGTAATAACGACTTATACCAACAAGTGATGAATAACATCAAAGAACTTGGACAGTAGGCAAAAGCAGGGTTTTAGTTAAAAACGAACAGGTCACCGAGTTATCTTGTCGGATAACAATTTATTTGTCGTGTTATTAAATTAATTAGTGTCGTTAAACTTTTAAATTGATGGTGCATCAAGCGAGCGACACTAACGTGTTAACGACGACAAATAATTTTTTATTTTACAACTGCCCCTAGCGCAGATGAGAGGGCGATCGCCCATTGGTGTCAACTTAACGTGAAGCCTTTAGCCTCTCTCTGCCTGGAAATGCACCTCATCGCGGCTCTGCCGCAAGTCTTGAGGCGGAGCCTCTGCGAATGCATTAAGAGTCAGAGACTTCTTTTCGAGATAATCTCCTAAAAGCTGGTTCTAGGCTAACTTTCACCTTAAGTTGACACTAATGGCGATCGCCTGACCCATCCAACTACTGCTCAATGGCATTGAAAGGCTGCAATCCTTTCTTTCATAGCTTTTAACTTTTCAAGCGTGCCATTCGCCTTTGACCTAGCTACTATTAATATTCGAGTAAAAATAAATTATTTATGTCCCTTTTACATAATGTAATAATTGCTAAACTGTGTAGGAATAATGCTAGTTTGTAAAACAATAGTGAATTTTCAAGATAAATTAAGCAACGAATTGTTTGAAAAGCGTTGTTTAAATTCTTGAACTCAGAAAAAAGCTTGTGTATTTAGAGATTCTTTCCGCTTGATACTAATTAAATTGAGGTTAAACAGATGGAAAATATAAAACTAGAGAATCTAAATAATGAATTAATTAGTTTTGATTTAAGTCAAGAAGACATGGAGGCAATCAAAGGTGGTACAAGTGCGCCAAAAGATATTTCGACTCGTAGTAACTGTCCATTCCCTCCGAAGCACCATTTTGGAATTATAATCGTTGCAGTACCAACCAAGCACCCTTTTGGAATTATAATCGTTGCAGTATCACCCAATAGCAAAGACGATTAATTATTAAATTGAAAGATTAAGTTTAACAGGATGAATGAACAAGTCTAATTTATTACTAGCCTTGGCGACTATAAATCCTGGCTCCACGAGACTTTACCCACATCCGTGGGTTTAAAACTCTTGATTTTTTATTAGTCAGCTTTGAAGTCTGAGCGCCGGAAGTCGGCGTTCAAACTTGAAAGCAGATTTCTCTGCCAGATGCTACGCGAACGTTTGTGTAATAGCGAATTATATTCATCCAATACTTTTCAAGTATCTTCTAATATTTGTATCTGCACCCATACTTTAAGAGCTATGTGCTACTAATAATTATCCAATCAAGGGTAGAAATTATACTAAATATAGTTTGTTTTAAGATAAAATATATGAACAATGTTAGTGAGTTGGCGCTCAATTATCTACAACGTTATAACTGTCAGATTATTGAAGATTATCAAAGTGTTTTGAGGCAGGCTTGCGAAATTCATCCACCACCACACGGTATGGGATGGTACGGTAATTCCTATCGTCAGTTTGCTCGTAATGCTGAGTGGTTCTCTAATTCCCTGATTACTAACGTCGCTGAAGAAGGAACTGGTTCTAAACAAGTTTGGCAATTTTCGGAGCAGATCGCAAATCAGGAGTTTGCCCAGTTGGTGAGAAATCATTCGATTGATGAGTCGCGCCACTCACTAATGTTTGTGGCACTGTTGAATATTATTTTTCCGACGAAAATAGAAGCAGATTTCCGCACACAGTTGAAAGCCTTATCTCCGCAATACTATCACCACAAGCATCCGCCTCTAGTACCCATTTCTTCAGCTCAGATAATGGATGAAAAATTGGTGATGGATGAGATTATCCAAATCAATCTCTTAGAAATTCGGGCATTAATTCTACAATTATTGTTGCGTCCAGTACTGCAAGCATATTCTACACCTAAGCACTTAGCAAAAGTAACTCGAATGTCTGATTTGTTGATTTTCGATGAAACTAAGCATATTGAGTACTCTGGTTACTGTATTGGTAGGTACATCGAGCAAGGTCATGAATCTTGGGTGCGGGAAATGATGATTTACCGTCAAAAAACTGTTAATGAAATGTTTTTAGAAGATTTGGAATTAGCGGATTCTGTAGGCACTACTATTTTACGGATACAAGATCGCTCCTAAACTGTTTAGGTTTACCTAGCCCAACAAATCAGTTTCCACGCTAATTCTAAGCGGCTTTCGCCGCTTAGAATTGTTTGTGCTTTGACATTCATCACAGCCCAGAACCAATGTGAATGCGATCCTCAACTTCCGCAAATTTGTCTAGTGCCTGCTGTTCAGTACTCAATAGTGAAACGACGATCGCCACAATAAACGCCAGTGGGATACTGATTAATCCAGGATTTTTCAACGGAAAGGGTGCAGAAACGTGCTTGAGAATTGTTACTTGAATAGTAGGTGACAAATAAATCAGCACCAATGAGGAGACAGTACCTACTAACATACTCGCAACCGCACCATTGGTGGTGAAGCGTCGCCAAAGCATTGATAAGAGCAACGCTGGGAAGTTTGCACTAGCTGCGATCGCAAATGCTAAACCTACCATATAAGCAACGTTTTGCCCTTTAAACAAAATACCCAGAATTATCGCTACTAATCCCAAAACCATTGTCGCACCGCGAGCTACCTTCAGCTGTTCTGACTCGTCAGCATGACCTGATCGCACTACGTTCACCCACAAATCGTGGGACAATGCAGCCGCACCTGAGAGTGTCAACCCAGCGACAACTGCCAAAATAGTTGCAAAGGAAACAGCAGCTATAAAGCCTAAGAAAGCATCACCACCGAGATATTCTGCTAACATCGGCGCAGCCATGTTACCACCAGTACCAATTTTCTCAATGGCATCTTTACCTACTAGCACCATCGCTCCAAAGCCCAGGATAAAAGTAAGGAGATAAAAAACGCCAATAATAGCTGTAGCGTAAGTAACAGAGAGCCGCGCTGCTTTGGCATCGGGTACTGTATAGAAACGCATTAGGATGTGCGGTAGTCCAGCAGTGCCGAACATCAACGACATCCCTAAAGAGATAGCATCCAAGGGGTTAGAAACCAGTTTGCCTGGAGCTAATACACCTGTATACTTCTGGGATGCAGCAGCGAAAAGAGCGATCGGGTTAAAGCCAAATCGTGCCAGTACCAGGATAGTTAGTAAGATAGTTCCACCGAGCAACAGAACTGCTTTGATAATTTGTACCCAAGTGGTGGCAATCATCCCGCCAAAAATCACATAAGCCATCATTACGCAACCGACAATAACCACAGCTAATTCATAATCAAAGCCAAACAATAGTTTGATTAGCTCACCAGCACCTACCATCTGGGCAATTAAGTAAAAGCTAATCACTACCAGCGTTCCGATCGCAGATGCAATACGTACAGGTTTTTGCTGCAAGCGATAAGCCACTACATCGGCAAAAGTGTATTTACCTAAGTTACGTAGTGGTTCGGCAATTAGGAACATGACAATTGGCCAGCCCACCAGGAAGCCAATAGAATAAATTAAGCCGTCAAAGCCGTTGAGTGCCACCAGCCCAGCGATAGCTAAAAAGCTAGCTGCACTCATGAAGTCTCCTGCTAGGGCCAGCCCATTTTGGAAACCGCTGATCTTACCGCCAGCTGTATAGAACTGTGCCGTATTTTTGGTGAGCTTTGCCGCCCAATAGGTAATGCCTAAAGAACTGGCAACAAACAGAAAAAAGAAAGCGATCGCCAACGGGTTAAACTTACCAAGACTGGTAATATCCGCCGCTAGTGGCAGATCGAACCACACACTATTCATGCTTTTTTGGTTTAGTATTTTGGATTTGGGATTAGAAAAAACCTAACCCCCCAGCCCCCCCTTTGTAGGGAAGGGGGAGCAAAACTCCCCTCTGGGCTTGGCTAACGGCAGGCTGACACCAAGGTCGAGGGATTGGGGGAGAGGTTCTTCCAGGATTACTGAATTGGTGTTTTAGAAATTGCTAATAGCTAATTCATTTGCGTGTCAGCCTGGCGATTTGGTCGTCGTAACTACTATTTGCCCAACGCACGTAGATAAAAATTAATACCCATGCTGAGACAATTACTAGCGCCCCTAGTAAAATTCCCAAGCTGAGGCCAGGAACTACTAATGACCCCAGCAGGGGCTTATTGAACGCGATTAATAGGATAAAGCCAAAGTAAATAAACATCATGGCTCCACTGAGAATCAGCGATACCCGCCAACGTTCAGCCGCGAGAGCCTGGAGAGCCTTTGTGTGATCGCTCATGTCTTCCTTTGGGTTGAGAAGATTAGGTCAGATTGTCTCATTGAAGTTGATTTCTGCGTAATTTTCTTAAAGATTATTAGTAAATCTATTGCCATATCAGGTAATAAAACTAACTTTGCCTGATATACAGCTAATTTTTTATTAACTCAGACACATTTCATGACTAACTAAAAGCAAATAACAAGTTAAATAACAGCAAATTACAGGCTCATTGATCTCACTCCAATTAGACAACAGTCTAGTTGTTAGTCTTTTACCCAAAATGAGCCTAAGAGTTTTTGGTTTCCTGGCATTCTTCATCAAAACTTTATAAAAAGTGTTTTTGATTTATGTGTATTATTTAAAAGTCAGTTTTGAGCTAAATTGCAATTAAATATCAAAGTTTTAACTTAGATATATAGTCGGTAGGCTTGCTAATTTCTAAAACCGCTTCTCGGTGGATTTTTTAAATTTAGCTAGCTGCAAAGTGCTGAAACTTAAGACTGATTAACGCTTTTTTATCACTCTGGGTAAGGAAAATAAACCCCCTTTTTCTCCACAGGATAAACGCATCTTAATTAGGTCAAAAAATCTTATATTTGACCATATTTTTTTGTGTTTCAATTCTAACCTACCAGTTATTTGCTAACCTTTTATCACACAAGATATTTATCATGATTTGTCAAAATCTTGCGCTTAAAGCAGTAATCACTGCATCAGTAGTAGGTTCCCTTCTAAGTACTCTTTGTGTTCGTCCGGCTATGGCTGACAAGGTAAGCAATAGTTGTAATAACGCAACTATAGAAGGTGCCTATGGATTGCAAGATACAGGTTCTCGAAAAACTAAAAACGGAACTGTAGATTACACGGCAGTCAGAACAGCTAAATTTGATGGCAATGGCAACCATCAAGGCAAAGGCTTTAGCAGTATTGATGGAGTCATCAAAGCCTACACAATTACTGCTACTTACAAAGTTGCGACGGATTGCAGTTTTGAACTTAAGGGTACTCAAACTTTTGAGGATGGAACCTCTACACCTTATAGCCAGTTCGGTGTTGTTATTCGAGGTGGTAAAGAGATTATCGAGCTACAAACAATTAGTGGCAGAAATCAAGGTGGACGCTACCAGAGAATAGAGAACTACTAATCTTAAGGCAAATTAATTTTCAAAGCAGTAAGATTTTTCTTAGGTGCTAAAAATTAGGGGTAATCAGCGATTTAATAGTGCGTAGGCATAGCCCAATACTGCTCGGTTAACATGAAAGATTTGTAGGTTGGGTTGAACTTTAGTGTTACCCAACAAATCCCTGAAAATGTTGGGTTTCGTTCCTCAAGCCAACCGACATATTTTTATTTTTTGGGCTTAACCGAACCGGATTAGGAGTTCTACTGATTGCATATACCAATCTTATTTGATTTGTATATATAATCTAATTGTCTACACCGACAGAAATAAGTTTGCTGTAATATTCAGTTTTGGCATAGATGCTGATAATACTATCACCAACTACAAAAAAAGTAGCTTGTTGCTCATCTTTAGATAATTGCAAATTTGGGTATTTAGCAGCAGCTTCTTCAGCAGTCATGGCTTTTGCTTTCATATGTTCTGGGAATAGTCCAGTACAACCAATGTAAAATACTAAAGGAGATATCTTATCTTGGTAAATTTTTTCTGCATATTGTTCTAGCTTCTTATTTGCCGTCGTCAAAGCTGCAACCATTTCCTCTTTGCTGATCTGCTTACCAGTTTGTTTATCCTGCAATAACTGCGCCAAACTATCAGCACCAACTTTCTTAAGAATACCTCCAACAATGCCATTTTGCTCAAGCCCAATAAAATCATCAAAAATCGGTTTCATCAACTCGTCAACTTTCGTAATCTTGGTACGTGATGACAGTAACCTGTGCCTAACAGCAAGATTTTCATTAAATGCGATCGCAAAACTCGGCTTAATGATAATTTCTCCAGTTTCTTTGTCATAAAGACGATACATTCTATTCAGAAACTTGTTAGCCGAAGGTAACTTACTGAGATTCAGAATATCTTGACTACCGATGTCGATTTTATAGCTCAATCTTGAGTCAATAGTGCCATTAATTAAACCTTCATTGATATCAGTGTATTCGTTAGTTGTAGGAAAGTTGAGGTAAATATTCTTAGACAGATAGTGCTTTTGAAACTCATCTAACTGTGCCGGGATAAATACATCTGACTCATTTTTTAAGTGAGCGCAAATAATACTAGTCAGTACTTTAATTTCTGCTAGTTCATTAAATAGTCTATCAATACTGCTATAACAACTATTAGCAGCTACAAGCGGCAAGTTATCTAGCTGGATAGAATATTCAGCATTGAAGTCAAATTCTTCTACATCAAGTATGCCTTTTTCTTTGAGCAAGTCAAAAGCTTTTTTACTGCTGATTTTGACTTGTAACGACTTTATATTAATTTTGCCATCACTTACAATCGTGTAGTTATTAAAGGTATTCAGATCATTTACCAGCAAACCTGCTACTTCAAGAGTGGGGGTTTGGTCTTCAAATTTAGCAAGTTTGACTCTACATTTGATAAGCATATTGATAGTAGCACTATTGCGGTTAAACTCAAACTCGCCCATACCAACATACTCAGCATTATCTATATATTCTGTTCGCAACCAAGGTTGAAGCAGTTCCCCATTTTCGTCTCTAACACCTTTAACACGCTTGATACCTGTTCTTTGATAATGTTCTTGCAGGTGCTTGATATTGACGATAATATTGTGGTGATATTCTGCAAAAACTTGGATTAGTTCTACCAGAGAAATTTGATTATTTTTCATTTTTCAACTTCCATGTAAAGGTCAATAATCTGTTAAAACCACGGTTTATGAAGTCTATTATTCTTCTAAAATCATCTGTTATAACCGTGCAAATTTAAAGTAAAAATACACAAGATTTTGATGCCCAAAAAATGCTAAAATTGGCATATACTACACAAATATCGTCTGCTCATGATTGCATTCATGAACTAGTTATTAGGGGTGTTCAGTTACTACCAACTTTGGGCATCGCCTGGTAAACTTAGCGTTGCATACTCACCGGATATTTATTTGCTATAGTACAATTGTACCACAATATGCCAAGTTGTGTAGGCGTAGCCCATCGTAGATATCGCCCTGCAATGAGGTGTTATGGTGTTACTGACGACTTCTGCCATACTGCTGAATAACGCCAGAATAGGTGTTTTCTAACCATTGCACCCTTGAGTGACTTTGTATAAATTCGTTGTGCTTGCGAGAGAGTCAGATATTTGTCTGTGCGAAGATGTTCTTTCATTGCGATCGCTGCTTCTGGCGATCGCTTGATATGTCTGTTCTTAAACGTCTGAAATATCCAATTCAGGGGAACAGCAAGAAAATCGCTCAATCAATCTTGTATATTTTCATGCTCTAGCAAGTCTAGAATTACAAGCTTACCACCCGGCTTCAAGGCAGCTTGCAAATTGGGCAATAAGTTTTCCAATGGCAAATGATGAAGAGTTGCAATAGATACAATTGCGTCAAATTGTTTTACTGGAAACTGCCACTGCAAAATGTCAGCAACTTGATAATCTATTCTTGGATACTGCCGAGATTTTTGTTTAGCAACTTCTATCATCTTGGGAGATAAATCTATTGCAATAACTCTATCAGCACGTTAAGCTAAAAGACGAGAGAATGAACCAGTTCCACACCCAATATCAAGAACATTTTCACAGTGCAATGGTAACTGTTTAAGTATAAAATTGTGATAGTGACTGTTGTGATTCCAACCTTGTTGCTCATGCAAAGCAATTCGGTCAAAATCATTCCGAATTTTTTGAGTCCACATTTAAGCTCCAGGTTTGAAGTAATCGAAGAGGCGATCGCCTGAATCGGCGCGAATCAATGCCACAACTACATCGGGTAAGGCGGCTAAACTGGGATAAACCAAATAACGTGGTTCCCAACGGGGGCGAAACTTCTCTCTGTAGGCGTGCAATCCCTTGAAATTGTAGAAGCGATTCAAATGCCCATAAAGATAGTGCAATACTTTCTCCAAGCGGCGTGATTCTGGATTCTCTCCAACTCCAGCAAGGGCAGAAAGACCGAAATTAAAGCTGTCGTAGCCAGACTCTTTAAAATGTTGCAGTAAGGAAATAAATAGAAAGTCCATTGTGCCATTTTCAATCGACGGGCGGTGTCGCATCATGTCAATAGTGGCTTCGTTGAGTTGGTACTCTCGGAGAATGTTGGCAAAGGCGCTGATCTGACCTTCAGGATTATGTATCACAGCAATCTCACACTCTCGCAGGTAAGCTTCCTCAAACCAACCCAAAGAAAAGTGTTTTTCCGAACCTTGTACCATTTTCAGCCATTCATCACTCACAGGTTTGAGCAGGTGCAACAAAGCATCGGCGATGGGTGGTTGGTAAAACTCTATTTGGTATCCTAGCTTAGTTAAACGACTGATTGATGGTCTAAAGTTTTTACCGGCTTTACCTTGTAACGTAAAACTTTTTAGGTCAACGATCGCTTCTTCTCCAATCTTGAGTACTTTAAACCCCAATGACTTGTAAAGCTGAACATCATCGGGCAAAGTTTGATAAAACCCAGGATACCAGTCATTGCGCTGGCAAAACTGCTGGAAAGCAACAATTGTCTCTTTGCGGTCTTCAATCGGACCGATGGGATCTCCTAAGGCGATCGCGCCCCGTCCTTTAGGAACATAAGCAATTACACTATTACCGGAAGGACTGAAATAATAACTTTTATCATTCAAGAGTGTGAACGCTGCTAAAGAAGAACATCCATATTGCTCAACAATTTCTTTAGCTTTTTGCCGCTCATCTGTAGTTGCAAGATTCCGCCAAAACACAGGTTGCAACAGCATTACTATTGCATATGTAATAGTACCTGCGGCAATAATATAGATAGAATTAGCAAAAAAATCTCCAAATCGGCTTTTTGGTTGCAGTCCCCAATTATCCTCAGTGAAGAACATCGCCAAAGTCTGAACTATCGCTTCCCGCCAATTAAAATTCTCTGAAAACTTGCCGTCTAACAAGTAAAATCCAATAGTTCCATATGCCAGAGTAAATAATAAAGCCCCGATCAGCGCTCGAACTCCCCGTGCGATCGAAGGACGGTCTGATTGCGCCGTGAACAAATGGCGCATCAAAATTAATTGCACCAGCAAAACTCCAGAGAGTAGACTTTCTTCATAGTCCAATCCCTTCAGCAAGTGGCTGAAAATGGAAATCACTAGTAAAGTAATCGTCAGTAACCAGGCGATTTTTTTTCGGCGTAATAAGTTAGTAGCAAGTGCTAGTAAAACAAACCCAGTCAACGCTGCAAATATATGACCACTGGCACGGATTTCAAATGGTAAAAATCCCTTCAACCAGTGATTTCGTCCGTACAGGGTAGGTGTCACTGCTGAGAACAAATTTACTACTCCGACTAAACCTGTAAGGAAAGCTGCACTCCAAAGTCCAATCTGAGTTTTTAAATTATTGGTCATTAGTCTAAAAGTAGAAGTTAGAAGTTAGAAGTTAGAAGTTAGGAGTTAGGAGTTAGAAGTTTTGGCTCTAGCACTCTTTTTCTGGACTAAAATAATAAAAAAACCAGTTTTATAGGCTGTATTAATTATACGGATTAAGTTTTAATGTTTTGAATTTTCTCCATAATATCATGTCCGCATAATTAGTTATGCTAACCATAGTCATTAGACATCTCCGAAAAAGAATGTAGAGACGCGAAATTTCGCGTCTCTACAAGG
>NZ_JAQYWQ010000118.1 GCF_029379315.1 Nostoc sp. S13 | reverse complement strand
ATACAAGGTCAGTACCAAGTCGAGCGTTTTACATTTAATTAGGTTGAGCTACTTACCATCCCAGTGCAACTCTAGCCCTTTGCGGGGTTTTTGATTCCAAACTGAGGGGAAATCAGAAGTTCCAATCAGTTCATCCTCACGCAATTTATCCATTGGGAAATGGAATTGAATTGCTTTATAAGGATTAAAAGTATCTACTCTTCCTGGTCCCCAATCTGGCTGTTCTTCAACAAACTTAAGTCGAGATGCCTGATTAATTAGCGCATCTCTAGTTTGGGGAATTGCTATGAAACGATAAAGTAATTTTTCAATGGGATTAAGACCGCCACTGATTTTTTCAATTTCTGGCAACATTCGGTTAGCAGTAAAGCGTTCATCCACACCAACTGCTGATAAAAACTTGATATATCCCTGCAAATTAAGCACATTAGCAGGCATTGTAGTGATGACTTGATGTTCGCTATTAGGGGTATGTCGCAGCGTTCCTGTATGACATACAGCACAATTTAACCCAACTCGATCAATAAAGACTCTGCGTTGTGAAAAACCTACAGGCAAATCTTTGTCAGGTTCTTTGATAAATCCCAAAGAAGTATAACCTTTTCCAGGTAATTTTTCTGGGAATAGTTCTGGTAAAACTTTCCAAATCCAGTAAGGGATGCCATTGACGGATTCACTGCCGATTGAACCATATTTAAAGTGATTTTCAATGTCAGCATAATCCACTGGAGAGTTAGAAAAAACAGGCCAAAGCAAAAATAATGCTACTGCTAGAACACCTACAATCACAACCAAAATCCGCTGGAGGACTCCCTTGATTGAGGTCGTAAGTAGGTTAGGGTTTGTTTGTTCAGTCATAAAACACTCCCTATATTGTCGAGATTATCTGTAAGCGAAATTGTCAATGTGATCTGCATCGCTTTTTTATCTAGATAATTTTGCAAGCTCAGTTTTATGAAAGACTGACATTACTTCTTCCATCATCTCTTCATAGCTATTGAAGCGATCTTGCTCGTAACAACCCAAGGGATTTTCAGTTACATTCAGCAGGCATTTATTGCAATAGGTACAAGGTTTATCTGCCAGGTCTTTACCTGCTTTAAAAGATTTAACTAAGTCATTGTTAGCAATTAGGGTACGAGCCATTGTGACGCCATCGCAATAATGATCGTTAATTGCCTGACGAATATAAGAAGCCTGCTGTAAACCACCCGTGCATAATACGGGAATATTAACGTGCTTTTTAATTTCTCTGGCATCCAGCAAGTTTCTGCCTTGGTTCTCTGCTAGTAACTGCTTGATTTTGGGGTCTTTTACATCATCACCACTAAATGCTTGAGGAGGCAATTGCTTTTTCACTCGATTCCATAAAAAATTGAAAAGGGGATGCAAAAATGAATTGCGAAATAAAATGTAGTTGCGTGTGGTCTCTACGCCACTTGACAACATAGTGTCATAAGTTCTAGTAATGACATCGAAATTAAAATCACCAATGGGATTGAGTGGGTGAGGAAATAAGCTACCAGTTGACACATGCACGCCATCAGCCCCAGCTTGTTCTGCCCATTTACAAACTTGGATGGAATCTTCTATGGTATTACCTGGTTTTTCCCAAAAGGTGACGGCGTTGTTATAGTCAACGGCACTAATCTTGAATTGCAGGTGAAAGTCGTTGCCGACTTCTTTGCGGATTGCTCTAATTACATCTAGCAAAAACCGCGCTCGATTCTCTAATGAACCACCGTATTCATCTTGATGGTCTGACTATCTAATTACTGATGTTGCTACAACAGATGGCACATATAATGCTAAATACAGTTGGAATTCCGATGAAAAAGAGCCAGTAAATAATTTAAATCCGACTTCCGAATCCAGTTCAGGTGTCTATGTTGCGTATGTTCCTCTACCAGAACGTGGGCAAAAAGTCTTAGGAACAAAAGCAGCAGTTCGTTTGGAAATTTCTCAATGGCAATGAAGGAGGTAGGAGGCAGGAGGCAAGGGGAGAAGAATTAACATCCGTGTCAATTTAAGCTATTTGTAGCTAAACTGTTGGCTTTCTCACCCGCCTTGAACTAAAGTTCCAGGCTAACAGCTAAAGTCTACTGAAGTAGACTAAAGATTTTTGAGTATATTTAGTTATCTTCAGATAACTTCAGCTATTAGCAAGGAACTGAAGTTCTTTGCAGGACATGAATTTTGCGTTAAATTGACACCACTGAAGAATTAATAACTAATGACTAATGACTAATGACTCATTTTTTTTTAAGCAGTTAAGAGAGGAAAATTTATGCAGACTAATCGCAGACAAACGGCTCTTATTACTGGTGCATCTGGCGGCATCGGTTATGAATTCACGAAGTTATTTGCTCAGGATGGTTACAATCTGGTGTTGGTAGCTAGAAGCGTGGAAAAGCTGAATAAAATCGCCAATGAATTTAAAAATAAATTTGGCATTGATGTCAAAGTTATTTCCAAGGATTTATCTAACCCATCAGCCCCAGAAGAAATTTTTACTGAGCTAGAGCAAGCATCGATCAAAGTTGATGTGCTGGTAAACAATGCTGGGTTTGCTACCTACGGATTATTTCACGAAATTGACCTGAATTCTGAACTGCAATTGCTACAGGTTAATGTTTTATGTCTCACACATTTAACCAAGTTATTCCTCAAGGGTATGGTTAAGCAGGGGTCTGGAAAAATATTAAATGTGGCTTCGACTGCTGCTTTTCAACCAGGCCCACTGATGGCAGTATACTACGCTAGTAAAGCCTATGTATTATCGTTCACAGAAGCGATCGCTAATGAATTAGAAGGTACAGGTGTCTCTGTGACGGCGCTTTGTCCAGGTCCTACAGAATCTGGTTTTCAACAAAGAGCCGCAATGGAAGACTCAAAGCTGGTAAGCGGTCAAAAAATTATGACTGCGGAAGTGGTAGCCAAAATCGGCTATCGTGGTCTATTGGAAAACAAAACTGTTGTCGTTACTGGAATTAAAAATAAGCTCCTCGCTGAATCTGTAAGATTTACTCCTAGAAAGCTAGTGACTAAGCTAGTTAGAAATATGCAGGAAAGCAAATAAGGGCGTTGCATAAATGCGGGATGAATCAGGTTAATAAAGCAGGGTAAGCGCATCTCAAATTCGGTAACTCCATCAACGCCTTAGTAGATAATTAATCTTCGGCTAAGAGTTCAGACAATCAAATCACATTTCATCAATTAGAAATACCAGGGATGAAAGAATTTCTCGCCAAATTGAAAACACAGTCAGAACCTACAAACTCAATTGACTACAGCCGCATGAGTGAAGATTTTGCTGCTTGAAGAAAAAGCGATCGCCTTACCTCATAAGCCCACCTGCGTGGGCTTTATTCGTGTATTCTATTTTCAGGGCTTCAAGTCTCTGGCAATTTAGCAAACGCCTCTTCAACTAACTCCTTGGACTTAGCATCCAAACGCAGCCAATCCACTTCACCCAGTTCATCAATTAAACTAGTATCAATAACAGCAGCTTCCTCGTGTGGGGTGTATTCAAAAAAACACACTTGATAACACAACTCCCACAAATCGATACTCGCTTGTTGCTGTTGACGCTCCAAACGTAGATGATATCCTGGATGGGGCATCGGCAGACGAGCCAGAGTCTCTCTGATTTCATCTGCTTCTTGGGGCGTTGCAGTTTCCATTGCTTGCAACAGTTCAGTCACCAATGCTTTGATTTCATCAGTGATGCTAGCCGGCCAAATCAGGACATCGTGGTAAGTTCCCGTCCATGAAGATTCATCAAGCAGCTTGCGGATATTGTCGATAACGCGAATGAAAGCAGGTTGCATGAGGATTTCAGCCTGCTGCCATGCAACTGAGTTTGTTATTTTCGGTGGCATTGGTAGTAAACAGGGACACTAAAAGAAAAATAAACAGTCTGTGTTTATTAAAAAGCTGCGTTTTTAATCTAAATCTTTTCTCAAGATAGCGGATTTCATTGAAGAAAATTTGGAGATATTTATTACCAGCTGGAAAATTAGGTAATAACTCTGGGGAGGGAATATGATCGGCAAGCTACTAGACCATCGTTATCAAGTAATTCGAGTCCTGGCGATGGGAGGATTTGGTCAAACATACATTGCCCAAGATACAAGGCGGCCAGGGAACCCCATCTGCGTTGTCAAGCACCTCAAGCCCGGAACTGACCCCAGAGTTTTTGATACTGCTAAACGCCTGTTCAACAGCGAAGCTGAAACCTTAGAAAAACTGGGCAACCATGACCAAATACCCAGGCTGCTAGCTTACTTTGACGAAAACCAAGAATTTTATTTAGTACAAGAATATATTGAAGGACATACCCTAGCTGAAGAACTTATACCTGGTAAGCGCTGGAGTGAAAGCCGAGTAATTCAACTGTTGCAGGAAGTTCTGCAAATTCTCGAATTTGTCCACCGCCAAGGCGTCATTCACCGCGATATCAAACCGGATAATATCATCCGTCGCGCGTCAGATAATAAGTTAGTTTTAGTGGACTTTGGGGCAGTGAAGCAACTGCGTACACAACTGGTAACAGTTGGCGGACAACCCCATGCCACAGTAGTTATTGGCACTCCTGGCTATATGCCCACAGAACAAGGGCAAGGTAAACCCCGCCCTAACAGTGATATCTATTCCCTTGGCATCATCGCCATTCAAGCATTAACAGGATTATATCCAACAGAATTGCCAGAAGACCCGCAAACGGGCGAAATTATTTGGCAGCGTTCAGTAACGGTGAACCATCGACTGGCAGTAGTGTTGTCCAAGATGGTACATTATCACTTCAAAGACCGCTACCAAAGCGCCACGGAAGCACTGCAAGCATGTAAAGACGCGATTAATCCTGTACCTGCACTTTCCACACCTCAAGAAGCCGCCAAATCCCGACCTCAAGTATCTCGGCTGCAAACGGTTGCAGTTGCACCAGCGAATCCTATCCCCGCTAAACCTGCACTTAAAGACTCTAGTAAATCCGACCCATGGCCGATATTAATTGGCATATTATTGGCAGGTGGTGCGGCTGCCTTGGTAACAAATGTATATCCAAATGTAAAAAATTTAGCTGCTAATCTTACAGGTAAGGATACCGCCTTAGCAAATAAATGCTCGGCTGTTGTCGTCGGAAATTCTAATATTCGTTCTGAACCAAGTTCGATTAATTCTGATAATATTTTGCAAACTGTTACTGATAACACCAGTTTCGAGGTTACAGGCAAGCAGACAAAACGAGGTTGGATAGAAGTGAAACTGAAATCTGGTCGTTTGGCTTGGGCATCCTCGGATGTGATAACCAATAATCAAGAATGGGGTTCTTGCCTGCGCGAAAAAGGCATTGCAACTAAGATTGTAGATGATAGTATCCTGATTGCGACTCGACCAATTCCCCAGCCAAAAACAAAATCGAAGAATGTCGCAACTCCATTACCAGAAAAGCCGAAGGGGTCAACTGATGATGCTGGGAAATTAGAACGATCGCAGCCTACTGATAATAGTGCCAATATTATAGAACAAGCTAGACAGAAATATGAATCAGGAGATATAGTTGGAGCGATCGCACTTTTGAAATCGATTCCGGCAAACGCTGCTTCTAGTATCAAAGAGACTGGTAAAGTAATTGCCCAGTGGCAGCAAGATTGGGCTAAGGCAGAGGCGATATCTAATGAGATCAACAAAGCGCTGGATGATGGGAAATGGGATAAAGTTTTAGATTATAGAAACCATCCAGAAAAGTTACCTAATACTCAATATTGGCGAAACAGAATCGAACCATTATTTAAACAAGCAGCCAAAAATCTGGCAAAACAGGCACTAACTCAACTAGAAAATCAAGGTAATCAAAAAAATACCCAACATAAACTTCCCGATACTAAGCAACCTGCTAATAGAGAGAGTCCTAATGCTACAGAAACTCCTAAAGGCGGTTTGTGAAATCAAAGTTTGTTAATTATAATGTCTTAGCATCTATTGGTAATAGGTAATAGATAATCTTATTACCTTTACCTATCGGTGTTGAACTAATTTCTCTTTTATTGATGTATATTTTCAGCAATTTGAAGGGCTTGTGCTAATAATTGCTTGCTTTTATCTTTTTGCTTTAATTGTGCACACCCAATAGCGATCGCAGTTATCACCTTAACTTTCTTATCACGGCTTTTAATAGTCTTAGCAACTTCAAGTGCTTGGGATAATACCTGCTCTGCTTTAGCAGGTGGTTCTACTTGAGTAGCTTGCTCAACAATTTTGGGCAAAGCTGAGACTTTAACATATTCAGAATCATAAAAAAGCAAGGTTTTGATAGAGTCAGATTCTGAGGAAAGCAAGGCTTTTTTATAGTCAGATTCAGCATTCTCTTTAAGTAGTTGAAAAGTTTGCTTGTATTGACTCTTTTTTGCGTACTCAACAGCAAGTACACTCAATGCTTCCCTTTTATTATAAGAGTACTTTGCTTCCTTGATCGCTTGAAGGGCTTGCTCATATTGCTCTACTGCTGCACACGTCGTAGCAATTTCAGCAAACACATCTAAAGAACCCCCAATAATTAAACCATCATGAGTGATATAAGCGTCTTTAAATAATTCATAATTAGGGTAATCCTTTATTGATTTGGCAATTACAATAGATTGGTTGCATTGCCCCAGTTCTGCATAATCAACAGCAATATCAGCTAAATAAAAGTTTTTTATGCTATCATATTTTTCATTTTTAATACTTTGAAGGGCTTGGGCTAACAGCTGTTCTCCCTTAGCCTGTTGTCCTACTTGTACATACTTAACAGCCACTTTAGCTACTTTAGCCACTTCAGCGTTATTATCTGGATATTGTGCATTTTGTGAGCCTTGCGCTAGCAGTTGCAATGCCTTTGCTTTTTGTCCAACTTGTGCATATTTGAGTGCGATTTCAACCATATCATCACTGATTTTAGCTTTTTGAAGTGCTTGTACTAATATCTGTTCTGCTTGAGCCTTTTGCCCAGTTTGTGCATACTTGAGTGCAACTTCAGACATTACTATAGATTGAGAAATAATGAAATCTTTTCCATTTAAAGACCTATTTGTAACATTTGTTGATATCAATTTGGCAACTTGAAGGGCTTTTTCGTATTGCCCCACTTGTACTAGGCGATCAGTAATATGTTTTAACCTAATATCTATAGAACTTATTTCTGGTGTTAGTTCGTGTGAATGAAAAGATTTTGCTATTTCCTGATAAGCTCGTGCTATTTTCTGAAGATATTTTGCTACTTGAAGTGCTTTGTCGTATTGTCCCATTTCTACATAAATAGTTCCCAACTGCTCCAATAAGTCTTGTGTAATGTTAATATCCTTAGATATTTTGGCAGTCTGAATAGCTGGGGCTAATAACTTCGAGGCTTTATCCTGTTGTCCTAATTTTGCATATCCTACAGCAATTTTAGCTAAAAGTTCTGCCTGGACTGGTTGCTTTCCATTATTTTTCTCGTAAATGGCAACCTTATCCACAGATTGACAAGCTACACCAAATATGAATAGTAATACCGCATGAGCGCAGGTCGTCGTACTCCTACGCACAAGCAAGCTACGCGTAGCGTCTCGCAGAGAAGACATCGCCAGTTTTTTGAGTTTCATCCGCTTTTTGAGCTTGATTAATCACTCATGTACAAAAAAAGCATCTAGGCAGTATTTTAACAGTGTTACCCTGTATATCTCTTACCTAGATGCTTTGTCCGATATTTTTTGTTGTTACTGCATTTCGTCGTATTCTGGGGCTTCAACTCGTCTTGCTTCCATCCGTGCAGCAGGCAAAAACTCAGCGCGACGGACTGGAACCAAGGGCGGTGTATTTCCTTGGTAGGGGTGAATCACTTGTATAGTACGGGCTGGACGCTGCCGTGGTGAGAATAAAGCCAATACCCCAGCGACGACAACACCACCACCAATAGTGAGAGTTGCGCCGCCCACAGCCCAAAGCATGGGTGAAGACCACCAAGGATTTTGCGGCTGGAATGCTGCTGTTTTTGGTTGGTTATTTTGCTGGGCTAATTGCCACTGCTGTTGAGTATTGAAATTTTGAACTTGGCCTTGGAGTTGTTGATTTTGCAACTTCAGCTGTTCATTGTCGTTTTTTAAACGCTCTAGCTGCATCTGCGTGTTCAGCTTCTCCACCTCTAGGCGCTGGTCAGTATTAGGAGTAACTTGCTGCTGATTAGAATTAGGATAGATTGGTTGCCCATAAGGGCCATAAGGATACATTTGTGGCTGCATTCCCTGAGGCGCTACTAGAGTGCCTGGGATTTGGGAAGCAACACCAAAGTTAGGTTGTAGAGGAGTATTTGTTCCTTTGAGCAATACGAGAGCCGCCAGCCCAGCTACGGCAACCCCGCCGATAAACGCCATACTTTCACTCATCGCCTTTGCTCCTCAATTGCGACGTAACTATAACCATTTGTGACTGACTTACTCTCACACTCATAAATTATGCCTACTTGATTTCACATAATACTCGAACTATAAGCGACTGTATCAGCTAGTTTTTTTACATCATGATATCTGATGTTAATATTCAAGACCATATTGGTCAAATTGTCTACCAAACAAAGATAAAAACTACACTGTTATACTTTTTTAATCTACTTTACCCGTCTAATCAAGAGGAGTATTTGTGCTGGTGTTGGTGGTCTTGATGGCTGCTTTGAGACTTTGGCAAAATTGGGCGATCGCACTCAATCCCTGCTCTGGGGTGCCTTGGGCTAACCGTTTCACAAAAGCGCTGCCTACGATCACGGCATCTGCGCCCCATTCCCTTACCTGACGGGCTTGTGCAGCTTCGGAGATTCCAAAGCCTACACCGATGGGTTTATCAGTAACACCACGAATTTGTTTGAGTAAATTGGACACGCGGTTTTCCACTTGCGATCGCATCCCTGTTACCCCGGTTACAGTGATTAAATAAATAAATCCTTGGGAAGAACGAGCGATCGCTTCTATTCGTTCATCCGAACTGGTGGGAGCTATGAACAACGTCAGATCAATTCCGATGGCGCTAGCTGGTTGCAGCAAGCTGGCGGCTTCTTCTAAAGGTAAGTCTGGTACTACCAATCCCGCTACCCCAGCCGCAGCAATTTCTTGGAGAAATTTGTCAATTCCCCGGTGCAAAATTGGATTGTAGTAGGTAAATAGGACAATCGGCGATCGCAATTTGGGAGTAATCTCTTGCAGCATTTCTAGCACCTGCTCCAATTTCGTTCCCTTTTGCAGGGCGCGGGTAGCAGCAGCTTGAATTACTGGCCCATCTGCCAGAGGATCAGAGTAGGGTATGCCCAGTTCTATAATGTCGGCTCCACTACGATCCAGAATCTGCAAAGCTTTTGCTGTTGTTTCTAAATCTGGATCGCCAGCAGTGATAAACGGAATCAGAGCGCACTCACGATTGCGCTCAAGGGTTTCAAAGCAATCAGAAATCGCAGTCATTTAGTCAAGTATCAAGAGTCAAATGTCAAGAGTCCAAATCTAGATTTTGGACTCTTGACTTATCAATGATAACTTTACACCTGAGATTGCTCTTCTTCTTCTATTTCGGCTTGAATTCGTGCTAGTTCTTCGGGAGTAAGCTCTTCTAGCCGCTTTTGCAGAAAGTCTTGCTCATACTGTTCCCTCTGTTGGTGGTAGGTCATTTTTTGTCCCACCGCACGGAAAAAATAGGTGGCTAACCAGCCAATTAACCCACTGACTAGTAAGACTTGGCTCCATATACCAGCTTTCTGATTATCCAAACCAACTAGCTGCAATCCTAAATAGACCAAGCCGCCAGCAATAAAAACACCCAAGCCAATTCCAATAGCGTCAATCCGTCGCATGAGAGTTATGACCTACCAATCTCGTTAAAGTTGAATTTGTCGCCGTTGGGGTCGAAAATTTACAAACGGCGATAGAACCAACAAACCTGGAAAGAAGAAAAACACCAAAAAGTACATAAAGACACGCTCAATCGAGGTAGCTACATACCAACGCTGCTTCAGGTACAGCAAGACAGCAATCGGGATTACTAAAAGGTAAGCTCCAGCCAAAATCAGATACAGCAGGGCGACAATCATAACTTTCAAGTCTTAAGCATCTGTTTTCCATCATAGGCTGAAGAGCCAGACTCAGAGAACTATACTCATAAATGCTTTCAACATAACTGCGCCAGAATTCCTCGTCTATGTCCAGATTGACAGATAAAAGATAATATCATGCTATAATCGCAAATCAACTAGCAAATAATGTTCTAGTCAGACAAGATCGAAAACTCATCCAGATTGATGACGAGGAAACAACGAAGACTTCCAGTCTGGAAAAAATATTTTCAATCTAGTTGGACAAAAAACACAATTGATGGTGGAATAGATGAGGGAGTATTTACTGTCTCCACAAAATAACTAGTTATACTAGTTGCGAAATAACAATGGGGGTGTGGCGGAATGGTAGACGCTACGGACTTAGATAACTGAGCCTTGAAGGAGAAATCCCTCAAGTGGAAGCTCTCAAACTCAGGGAAACCTAAATCTGGTGACAGACATGGCAATCCTGAGCCAAGCCGGAAAAAGTCGTGAGTAATGAGTATTGAGTACTGAGTAAATTAAAACTCCTAACTCCTAACTCCTAACTCCTAACTATTCGGAAGGTGCAGAGACCCGACGGGAGCTACCCTAACGTCAAGTCGAGGGTAAAGGGAGAGTCCAATTCTCAAAACCTGACCTTGCTAAAGGCATCAGGTAGCAGTGAAAACTGCGGGAGAATGAAAATCCGTTGACCTTAAACGGTCGTGTGGGTTCAAGTCCCTCCACCCCCACTAAAAATTTAAAATCCCAAAAGACTTCTATTGTGACTTTACCCATAACTTTGCCGCAACGGTAAGCTTATGCTTCCAATAAAGGGTGGCAAGGTTATGGTTCCAAACAAATTTCTCTTCGCGCTGCCCTTAAAGCAGCGCGAACTTTTTTGTCGCGAAAACATCCTGGTTTAGCCAATAGCCTTGAAATAGCTGCCTCATTAGGATAAATACCTTCAGTGTGAACTTGCCTAACAGCTTGTTTTACCTCCTCGCAACAGTGTTCGATTCGTTTGATGCGAGATTCTTTTATATACTTTAGGACTTACGCACTGTACAAATTACTTATAATATATGTTACGTAAAATTACCGTTTCAGGCGCTGAACACAACCCTGATTTGGTCGCATATTGACTGTGTTGGGTGTTAGATATGGCTCAAAAGCCCAAATTTACTATAGTACATATATAGCAATCCGATTTGATTTGTGAAAAAATCTAAGTATATGTAGGGTGTGTTATCGCGTAGCGTAACGCACCTGGAATCAGAGGTGGTGCGTTATCCTTTGGCGTAACGCACCCTACGTATATTTCAAAAATCAAATATCAGTCCTATATATGAATGATGTGTAAGTCCTAGTAAAAATAAGATTTTTGTAGGGAGCCAGTGCGTCGCAGAGGTTCCCGACGCTCAAGGACTCGCTAACACTGCGCTATCTGTTGTAGCAACTGGTGAACCAGCGCTGCAAGAAGGTTTCCTTCTGTAGGCGACTGGTGAACCCGAAGGGCATTGTATTAAACGCATATTTCGATATTATTTGTCATGAGAAACATAATATGAGCGCCTAACGCACCCTACTTAAGATTTATTTTCTAAATGTTCTCTTAAAAGTAAGTAATTTTACTGGAGTATTTGATGAAGTTAGGACTTACGCAAAATATCTCTCAAACTCTGATTTCCACCGTTCGCGCAGCGTCTCCCCTTGGGAGAAGTTCAGAGACGCTCGCGGACTCGCTACCGCTACGCTAACGGCAGAAGCCGCCGCTCCGACTTCTCTCCGTGTCGTGCCAGTTGCTACAACGGGAAGCCACTGCGTTGGACGGTTGCCCGGCTTGAAGGAGCCAGCCGCTCTTTCGGGTCTCCCGGAGCGGACTGGCGTCAAGTGGCATGGGAACCCCCCTTCGGGTTCACCAGTCGCCTACGGCGGGAAACCCGCCTACAGCGCTGGATTCACCGCAACGCACTGGCTTCTCTGCGCCTGGAGTGGTTCGTTATTCCGTAACTTGTGCGTAAGTCCTACAAATATTAAATATAAATTGTTTAATACTTTATTTATAGTCCGAGTTTATCAAATTTGTGTAAAAAGATTACTGAATCTCTGAAGAATAGATTGATACTACTGTTCACTAAGGTTAAACTTGGTAATAGTATGAGCAGTAAGCCTTTTGTCTTGAGAACTGGAATGACCGCTAATAGTTTATCAATTAGTCAGGAATATCCGCATTTTGTGACGTTTCAATCTAGAGAGCTAAATGTGCAAACCGCACAAGAAGAGGTTTATCGCTTCTTCTTGGAAATTGTCAAAAAGCTGTCGCCAGATGATGTTTTGCGGGAATTTAAAGGTTTATTTATAGACGGTCTTGATTCACAAGATTCCCATTCTATACCTGTGATATACAGTATTTTTTTAAATGATAATGAACAGGAGTTCTATAATACACTTAAGCGGTGTAGCTACATAATAGTTAACAATTGGACAACCAACAGAAAAGACAAATATATCCAAGAATTAGTTAATTTATTTGCAAATGCGAACCTGAAAGTAAAGAACAATAATTTTCCAGCGATAAATATCTGTAAAAGCTGGCTAGAGAATTTCATAAACAGCAAAGACTACCAAGAACTAAAATTATTTGCTGCTAAATATGAGGAATTATCTAAAGGTCATTGGGCTAATCGCTACAGTTCGTATTTATTAGCTGATCAATCTATTAATGAGAACAATTCTAGAGAGCAACAAGAGGCTGCTAGAAAGCGTTCTAGACAGATGAAAGACAAATTTAAGTTTGAATTAGCAATGTATATTGCTCGTTCTCAATCTGCGGTCTCAAGCACAACACGCTACACAAATCCGAGTATTTTGGGAGATAATGTTCTACATTTAATAAAAGCAATTGTTTTAAAGAAAGGTTTATTTAGCCATGAGAATATTGCCAATATATTTATCAAGCAAACTCAAGATCAAACTCTTGATGAATTTAAAATCAGTATAGAAAAATATCTATTTTTTTCTGTCGATAATCAAAAATTAGTCGAGAGTTTACGGCAGGAGTTCGCAGAGAATTTATCATTATGGAAAAAAGATTATAGTCAAGAAATTATCACTAAAGAATTGTTCTTGAGAACCTGTAATCGGGTGATTGATTATTTTACAACAGAAGATGGCAAAGAACCTTCGTCATTATTTATATTATTGCTGATTCGGGGTCACTCTCTAACATTGGTGATTATACTGCTGAAAACTATTTTAATTTCTAGAAATTCCCGCAGGCATTTAGAAATTAGGATTGCTCATCTAATTCGTTATTACCAAAAATATCCTCAAGATGAATGTAAGTGGGTAATCAATTTTATGGAGATTTTTAATATCACGTTTGCAATTTATGCAGAAAACGTAGAATATAACTTGATTAAGATGGAAGAAAACCAAAGCAGTAATCCGCAGTTAAATCCGGATGGTTATCGTGTGTTTTCACAGATGAAGGTAGATAGACAAAAATGAGTGTCGCCTAATTCATGATTTAGCAAGGCGTTCATCTAACCAAGCAAAAGTAGCACCCGCAGTTTCAGCTAGAATACTAATGAGGCGATATAGAGCGATCGCACTAAATACTAGGGCAGATGGAAAGTGGTGTCGCAAAAGTTCATATGCAGTCGCTTCAAATACACCTAATCCACCAGGCGCACCCGGAATGATAAACCCTAACAACCAAGCGCAGCTAAAAGCCCCTAACAACAAAGGAATTTGATTCACATTCAACGAACCCAAGGCGAACATAGTTAATATAAACCCAGTTCCACGCAGTCCCATAAAGCCCAATTCTCCTAACAAAGGTCGTAGGGGATAGCTTTTAAGACTGAACGGAACAATTGACTCAGTGCTAGTAGCAGACTTTTTTGCTTTCAATCTGTACAAAAAACGAATAATTGGGTTTAAAAACCAGGGATGAATAGCACAAAGAACTACAGCTAAACTCAGGAATTGTAGTATTTGCAGAACAAGGGTAGTATTGACTGCCGCAAATTGGCTACTGCATAGGACAATGATAATTAAAGCAGCCGCTAACATCAGTAGCGGTTCCAGTAATACGCTTAAGGTAGCTGCACCAGCAGAAATATTGGCATTTTTGGCGGCTACAATTCGCCCGTAGTGATGCCAGATATTACCTGGCAAATATTTAGCTATGTTAGTTTTGAGGTAAACTTGGATGAATTGGGTAGATGGTACAGGTTGATTTAACTCTTGCAGAATCCAAGTCCAGATCCAGCCAGCCCAAGTATGTGCTAGTAAAGTCACGCCTGTAGCGATCGCCATAATTGCCCATCCTACCCCATCAATGCGGATAGCAGTTACCTGAATCCAATTATCCTTCAGAGCTTTTCCTAAAAAAAACAGCGTTCCGCCCAAAATTATCCAGCGTAAAAATTGCTTCATGAATTTAGTAATTTAACGGTTAGAGCAACAAGGGCTGAATACCTCAGCTATTACAGTACATCAGCTACCTATTCAAAGCTTTTGAAGTATTAAACAAGTTAATGTAGTTCTTTTTACGAAAATTATATTACTTTATTTTATATCTCTCTAGAGTAAGATAAAAATATTACTTTTATCTTACTTAAAATGTGACCTACGCTAGAGGTAAAGTGCATTTTATTATTTATATTCTGAATAAAGGTTATCGAAAGTGAGCGAACCAAAACAAGCACAATAAACTTGCTGACCAATTCAATGATTCAGCAAATTTTTAGTTTATTAATATTTTGGTAAGGAGGACTAGGTGAATGCTATGAAAGAATTCTGGAAACAAATAAGATTGCGCCAGATATTAACTATCTTTTTAGCTGGACTATTGTTGATAGTTAGCACTGCTTGTAGTGGGGCAAATGCTCAAGGTGCAAATTCAAAAGCCAGTCAGGGACGCGACCAAGCTAGCTTACAACCAAGTTCGCAATTGTTGATTGCTACAAATAGAGAATCCGAGATACTTTATCCTTCTGGGGAGACACCAGCAGGTCGAGTCGAGAAAGAAGCAGAACTGCCCTTCATCACAGATAAAGACTTCCGCCAACCTGAACCCGGTGGTTTGATTCAGAATGAAACAAATGTAGGAGATCGGGTTAAAGATCGTCTTGAGACTGTAAAAGAGGCTGTTGAAGAAGCTTCCGGCTTTTTGAAAAATAAGCCAGATGAAGCTAAAGTAAGACCTTAATTACAACCAAATCCAGCAGTAGACAGATAAAATTATTATTTTGTCTGAATGCTTTGGATGTAAAATTAATTGCGAATGCCATCTTGGTTGAAGTTTAACTTAGTCACAAAAATGCAAGGAGTAGAACTATGAAAAAAGTAGGTAGTTGGCTGAAAAACATTCGTCCCTTGAAAGTTTTAACTGTTTTTTTAGCAGGAATATTTCTATTTCTGACTCAGGCTTGTGGTGCTCCAGGAATAGCAACACAGCCGCCACAACCTGGCGCTCAAGCACCTAATATCAAACGATATGATCCCACAAAAGATTATCCTCTGAATTCTCCGACTGGTGGGATAAATAACTTTAGTGATGTAGATCCTAGAGCGCAAGATGAAAAGGCAGCGAATGACAGAGGTGATGCGCTGGCAAAAAATGCTCAAAGAAATATTGAGCAGAAGGGAATTGACAGCCGAGAACAATATGGCCAGAATTTTAAGTCAGGGACACCCCTTGGTGAAAGAGTGAAGAACCTGGGTGAAGATATCGGCAGTTCAGCTGAAGAAGTTCGCAAAGGTCTTGTTAAGGGGACTCAGCGAGGAATTGAAAATATTAAGGGTAATACCCAGAATGCTGCCGACGACGTGACAAAAAATGTTCAGCGTGGGGCTGAGGATGCTGGTAAAAATGTTCAGCGCACAGCTGAGGATGCTGGTAATGCAGTGAAGAGAACAGTCAAAGACGTTGATTGAAATTAGTTATTCAATCTCCTGCAAAAATATGAAAGCGCCCACAGACTAAAATCTGGGGCTACCTAAACAAAGCCTGCGTAAGCAGGCTTTGTTTAGTTTTAGGTGGGCAGTAGTACTTACGCAGTGGTGATTAATCATTGCGTACTCCTTTGGAGAACCCGTACCGATTGGTGTCAACTTAAAGTGAAAGTTACTCTAGAAGCAGCTTTTAGAGATTATCTCGAAAAGAAGTCTCTGACTCTTAACGCATTCCGAGAGGCTCTGCCTCAAGACTTGCGGCAGAGCCGCGATGAGGTGCATTTCCAGCCAGAGGCTGGAAACGAGGTTTTAAAAGGCTTTCACGTTAAGTTGACACCAATGACCCGTACCACTTCCCTACAGGACGCCAAGGGCGAACGTGGAAGCAAGCTACGCGTAGCGTCTCCGTCAGAAGAAGGGTACGGAGCGAAACAATCTCATTAAGACTGGGATTGCTTTACTTGACTTGCAATGATGGCATTCAAGTTGCATAATCAGGGCGGGCATTTCGGCCCACCCCACAAAATATTGAGAAAATTTTAATATGCAAGTTAGATGTCTTTTAGCTTACCTGTTTTTGGAGTTGTCACCAATATTCGGAAATGGGAAATGAAGACTTGAACTCCGTTAACGAGTCTTTTAGCTCCGTTAATGAGTCTTTGACCTCCGTTAACGAGTCTTTGAACTCCGTTAACGAGTCTTTGAGCTCCGTTAATGAGTCTTTTAGCTCCGTTAACGAGTCTTTGAACTCCATTAATGAGTCTTTTAGCTCCGTTAATGAGTCTTTGAACTCCATTAATGAGTCTTTGAACTCCGTTAATGAGTTTTTTGTGCTGTCGGTAATTGGCTGCAACTGCGCTGTAGTAGAGTATATCTAATTGATAGCGCTGTGAATAAAATCCTAATTTGTTTAGCTGATCCTCGAAATAGGCAAAAACTGCCCTTGGATGACGAAGCACAGAATTACCCAACTTCTGTACCAGATTGACTTGCAACTAGACAAGCTTTTCAACTCAAAAAGCTGAAGGAAGACAAGGTTAATAGTAATGTTAAACTCACAGGCTAAACGCATCTTCATCAGCTATAAGCGTAATGCTAGCCCCGATGAACCGGTGGCGCTGCAAGTCTTCCAGGCGCTATCGCAACAGCACAAAGTTTTTATTGACCAAACCATGTCTGTTGGCACACGCTGGGCTGAATGTATTGAAGCAGAAATCCGCCAAGCTGATTTTCTGATTACTTTCCTTTCAGCCTTGTCAACCAGCAGCGAAATGGTGGTTGCAGAAATAGAGACAGCACACCACTTGGCAAAATCACAAGAAGGACGCCCGATAATTCTCCCAGTGCGTCTGGCGTATCAAGAACCGTTCTTGTATCCCTTGAGTGCTTACTTAAATGGGATTAACTGGGCGTTCTGGAAAGATGAGAATGATACGCCGCGCCTGATTGCAGAGTTGTTGCAGGCTGTCTCTGGCGGTGCATTGGCTATTAGTGAAGAAAAATCGAAAGCAGACTTAATCCAGATGAGTCAGCCGTCACTCCTACCCCATCCCTTTCCTTCAGCACAGCCCGTCTCGCTGGAAATGCCCGAAGGGACAATGGAATCGCAATCTGCTTTTTACGTGGAACGCTCATCTGATCCACTTACTTTGCAGACTATTGAGCGGCAAGGTGTGACAATTACAATTAAAGACCCCCGGCAAATGGGCAAAAGTTCCCTGTTAATTCGCACAATTAATACTGCTGTGAATGCAGGGAAGCGGGTTGCTTTACTGGATTTCCAATTGTTTGATAAAGCGGCCTTAACTAATGCTGATCTTTTCTTTCGTCAGTTCTGTACTTGGTTAACTGATGAACTGGAAATGATAGACAAAGTTGATGAGTATTGGAATATGCCCTTGGGCAATAGTCAGCGTTGCACTCGCTATGTTGGGCGCTATTTGCTTAAAGAGTTTGGCAACCCTATTGTCTTAGCAATGGATGAAGTTGAAAGGGTCTTTGATACTGATTTTCGCTCTGATTTCTTTGGAATGCTGCGAAGCTGGCACAATAGCCGCGCCACCACTCCTATCTGGAAGCAACTGGATTTAGCACTGGTTACTTCCACCGAACCCTACCAGCTAATTGATAATCTCAACCAATCCCCCTTTAATGTTGGGCTAGTAATTGATTTAGAGGACTTTACAGCAGTACAGGTTGCTGATTTAAACCGCCGTCATGGTTCACCCTTCAACGCCAGCGAAGAAAAGCAATTAATGGCGTTGCTAGGTGGACATCCTTACTTAGTACGCCTTGCACTCTATTTAGTTGCTAGCGATCGCCTCCATCCTACCGAACTATTTGCCAATGCGATCGCAGATAATGGCCCCTTTAGCAATCATCTGCGTAACCACCTTTTTCGGCTGCATAACAAACAGGAGTTGGTTCAGGGTATGTTCCAAGTAATTCGCCAAAACACCTGTGAAGATGAGCGCATCTTTTTCCGCTTGCGGGGTGCAGGTTTAGTGCGTCGGCAAGGGCGTGTAGTGTTTCCCCGTTGTCAACTTTACACCGATTATTTCCGGGAGCATTTGCGTGGTTAATTAGGGAATAAGGGGAACAAGGAGGACAAGGAGGACGATGGGGACAAGGGGACAAGGGGACAAGGGAGATAAAGGAGTGGATAAAAAGAGATTTAAGAGCCATGAAGATTTAGCGATATTTAAATTGGCATTTGATACAGCTATGAAGATATTTCAACTCTCAAAAAAGTTTCCTATAGAAGAAAAATACGCTTTGACAGACCAAATGCGGCGTTCGTCACGCTCTGTATGTGCCAATCTAGCGGAAGCTTGGAGAAAGCGTAGATATAAAGCTGCTTTTATTGCTAAATTAAATGACTGCGTTCGCGGAGCGTGTCGCAGACAAGCTGAGGCTGCTGAAACTCAGGTATGGATAAAATTTGCCGTCAAATGTGAGTATTTAGATATAGAACAAGGAAGAGAACTATACGGTACTTACAATCAAGTTTTAAGTGGTTTAGTAAACATGATTAACAATCCCAATCAATGGATTATCCATGAGTAAAACAAATCTTCGTTGTCCCCCTTGTCCCCCTTGTCCCCCTTGTCCCCCTTGTCCCGGAGTTCTTTAGATGGTTAATCCAACCATTTATACTGTAGGCGGGACAGTACAGGCTGGCGGTGGCATTTACATTCCTCGTCAAGCTGATGAAGAATTGCTCAGTTTATGTCGGTCAGCAATTTTCGCTTATGTGCTGACACCGCGCCAAATGGGTAAGTCTAGCTTGATGGTACGCACGGCGCAAACCCTAATGGAGGAGGGAATTCCCTCGGTAATTGTTGACCTCCAGGAATTGGGGGCAAGTGTCACAGCCGAACAGTGGTATTTTGGCTTTTTGGTCAAATTGGATGACCAACTCATGTTTGATACAGATGTGGTGAGTTGGTGGCAACAACACGAGCATCTAGGAGTATCGCAACGGCTGACACAGTTTTTTGAGAAGGTTTTGCTGGCCGAGGTTGAAGGGCAAGTTGTGATTTTTGTGGATGAAATTGACTCTACCCTCAGCCTGGATTTTACCGATGATTTTTTTATCGCCATTCGTTATCTCTATGTTGCTCGTGCGACTAATCCGGAATTTGGGCGGCTTTCTTTTGTCTTAATGGGGGTAGCGACTCCGGGTGATTTAATTCGTGATGCCAAACGCACACCGTTTAATATCGGACAGCGTGTAGATTTAACTGATTTTACCTTTGATGAAGCTTTACCTTTGGCTGAAGGATTGGCATTACCCAGCGATGATGCCAACCAGATATTACGCCAGGTGTTGAAGTGGACGGGGGGACATCCTTATTTGACGCAGCGTCTCTGTGGTGCCTTGGTTTTGATCCCCCCAACCCCCCTTCAAAAGGGGGGCAATCAACTTCCAGTTTTGGAGATTCCCACAGTCCCCGTTAACAACAGTTCTATTGTTCCCCCCTTTTTAAGGGGGGTTAGGGGGGATCAAGTTTTATCCGCAGCCGATGTAGACAAGATAGTTAGCAGGACATTTTTTGGGGCGATGAGTGAGCAAGACAATAACTTGCAGTTTGTCCGCGATATGCTGACTAAACGCTCACCAGACCCGCAGGTTTTGACTATTTACCGCGAGATTCGCTGGGGTAAGCAGGCGGTTGTGGATGAGGAGCAGTCTTTAGCTAAATCTCACTTGAAGCTATCGGGCGTGGTGCGGCGGGAGAATAATGTTTTGCGGGTGCGGAATCAAATCTATCGGCAAGTATTTGATTACAAGTGGATTAATAAACATTTGCCGTTCAACTTGCGGGATAGGTGGGAACAGCTTAAACCTGCACTGCCTTATGTGATTGTAATGGTAGTGTTTTCGATATTATCGACGGGAGTCGCTTGGTATATTTACAACCAAAATCTGATTGCCCAAGATGCCCGCGACAGTGAAAAAGAGCAACGTCTAATTGCCCAAGCTGCCTTGAAAAGAGAACAAATACAGCGACAAGAGGCAGACCGTCAAACTAAAAATGCGCGAACACAGCAGAAAAAAGCAGATGAACAACGCCGGGAGGCAGAAAAGCAAAAGCGGATTGCTAATCATGAAAGTGAAAGAGCTAAAAAAGGAGAGGGGCAAGCAAAGTCTGCACAACAATTAGCTGAAAAAAGGGGAACAGACTTAAAAAAAGCCCTTGATAAAACAAAAACTGCTGAACAATTAGCTAAGGACAGACAGGTAGACGCTGAAAAGCAACGAGATTTGGCAAAGGTAAAAGGACAGGAAGCAATCGCCGCAAAAGCAGAAGCGGATAAACGTCGGATAAATGCCGAAATTATCGCCGATAGCCTCAAATCACAAAACCTGCTGGCAGCAAATTTAGAGCTTGATGCTTTAGTAGCAGGCTTGAAGGTAGGAAAACGACTTAAAACACCAAATAAAAATGTAGAACCAGATACCCGCATTTTGGGAGTAGCCACAGTCCAGCAGGTGCTTTATGGAGTCAGGGAACGTAACCGATTAGAAGGTCATAGCAATTTGGTTTATAGCGTGGCATTTAGCCCCGACGGTCAAACCATTGCCTCTGCCAGTGGTGACAAGACGGTGAAGCTGTGGAATTGCAAGGGGCAACTGTTACAAACTCTCCAAGGTCATAGTGATTCGGTTTGGGGCGTGGCATTTAGCCCCGACGGTCAAACCATTGCCTCTACCAGTAGTGACAAGACGGTGAAGCTGTGGAATCGCAACGGGCAACTGTTACAAACTCTCCAAG
>NZ_JAQYWQ010000004.1 GCF_029379315.1 Nostoc sp. S13 | reverse complement strand
CCAATGCCCAATGCCCAATGCCCAATGCCCAATGCCCAATGCCCAATGCCCAATAACTAATAACTAATAACTAATGCGTAATTTTATCAAACAAACTTTTGCTAGTTTAATTGGCACATTACTAGGACTAATTATTTTCGGTGGTCTGGGAACCACTGGACTGTTTTTGCTGATATTGGCTGCTACCTCCTCTAAAGATAGTGGGCCAAACGTGAAAGATAAGTCAGTACTGGTTTTTGACTTGTCAACGAAAATTACTGATAGCGAACCTAGTTCCGGCGAACTGTTTCAAAGCACAATATCAGGTGTGGATGACGATAGAATGGCACTCCGCAAAGTTGTGGAAACTTTGGAAAAGGCGCGGCGCGATCCGCGAATTGTCGGGATCTATCTGGATGCAAGTAGCACAAGCCAAGTTAGTAACGTCGGCTATGCCTCCCTGAAAGAAATTCGGAAAGCGCTGGAGGAGTTTCGCGCTGCTGGGAAAAAGATTGTCGCCTATGGCAGTGATTGGAGTAAAAAGGAATATTACCTTTGTTCAGTGGCAGATTCCATTATAGTTAATCCTCTGGGAATGATGGAAGTCAACGGTTTGAGTTCACAACCGATGTTCTTTGCGGGAGCTTTGCAGAAATATGGTATTGGTGTTCAAGTCGTGCGAGTAGGGAAATTTAAGGGAGCAGTTGAACCGTTTATCCTGACAAAGTTAAGTCCAGAAAACCGCGAACAAACTCAGAAATTGTTGGATGATGTTTGGGGAGAGTGGCGCACTGCTGTAGGCGCAAGTCGGAAAATTGAGCCTAACCAGTTGCAGGCGATCGCAGATAATCAGGTGCTACTGGAAGCCACAGAAGCGAAAACCAACGGTTTAGTTGATCGAGTAGCATACCCCGATGAAGTGGTGAGTGACCTCAAAAAGTTGACAGATAGCGATAAAAAAGATAAAACATTCCGACAAATTAGCCTGAATAGTTACGCACAAGTTTCTGGCAATTCTTTAGGTGTAGAACGTAACTCCAAAAATAAAATTGCCGTGGTTTATGCTGAGGGCGAGATTGTCGATGGTAAAGGAGAAGATGGGCAAGTAGGAGGCGATCGCTTTGCGAAAATCTTCAACAAACTGCGACAAGATAAGGATGTAAAGGCTGTTGTATTACGGATTAATAGTCCTGGTGGTAGCGCAACCGCAGCCGAAGTCATGCAGCGAGAAGTGAAATTAACTCGTGAGGCGAAACCAGTTGTAGTCTCAATGGGTGATGTGGCCGCCTCTGGTGGTTATTGGATTGCTAGCGACTCTAACCGCATTTTTGCCGAACCAAATACCATTACAGGCTCGATAGGGGTGTTTGGGATGCTATTTAATGGGCAAAAGCTCGCCACTGATAATGGCATTACTTGGGATTCGGTGAAAACCGCACGCTATGCTGATAGTCAAACAGTTTCGCGTCCGAAATCGCCTCAAGAGTTGGTACTTTATCAGCGCAGTGTTAACCGCATTTATAATATGTTTCTGAATAAAGTTTCTCAAGGTCGGAAACTGCCAGGACAAAAAGTGGCAGAAATTGCCCAAGGACGGGTTTGGTCGGGTGTGGCGGCCAAGGAAATTGGTTTGGTGGATGAAATTGGCGGTTTGAAGACTGCGATCGCCTATGCTGCCAACCAGGCGAAACTAGGAGAAGATTGGGAAGTTCAAGAATATCCTCGCACTAACAACTTCGGAGAACGCTTTTTTGGACGTGGAACTGAAGAGGTGCGGACTGCTTTAGGAATTGAGAAAACGCAACTCAAATCAGCGAATCCCCTCACCGATGAATTCCAGAAATTGCAACAGGAAGTAGGGATTCTGCAAAAGATGAACGATCCACAGGGGGTTTATGCCCGCTTGCCATTCAACTTAAAGATTGAGTAGATGCTTTTTCTAAATATTAGTGCGGAGGAATTCACATCGTAGATATCGCTCTTCGGGAAAAAGATAACGGGAAAAGTCAGATTACGAGATTGCCAATCCAATGATTTTGAACTTTGTGAGTTCGCGATCGCCATTGTTGCCATTTTTGAGCGCGTTTAACGGCTAGCAGTGTCGATATGAGGTGCAATAATCAGATTATCTAGGGTAGACAATGGGCTATGGGTGGGGATCACTTCTGGCTGTGTAACATAGCCGCAGCAGCGATTTGACCATTTGCAAAGGCACGATACAGAGAATCTGGATCTACAACACTTCCTCGTGCTGTATTGAGCTATCTGAGCCGATTGCTTCATCAACTCAAATTGGCGATCGCTAAAATGTCATTTATTATGCAATCTTCTGGAACTCTTGCTGGTTTAGATATCCTGGTAGTTGAGGATGATGATGATACTCGGTTTTTTCTCACTACTGTTTTGGAAATGGATGGAGCAAAAGTTATAGCAGTAATCTCAGCAGCCGCGGCACGCCAAGTATTATCCGAATTGCAACCCGATGTTTTAATTTCTGATATCGGGTTGCCTGGGGAGGATGGCTACACTTTCATCTACAAAATCCGTTCGCTCAACCCAAAGAATGGTGGACGAGTCCCGGCTATTGCTTTAACAGCCTATACTGATAATGAGGCTCGTATCCGTGCCTTAAAAGCTGGCTTTGACACTCATGTATCTAAACCGATTGCTCCAGAAGAACTAGTTGAGATAGTGGCTAGTTTGGTTGCTTCTTGTAATTGGTAATTATGAAGAACACTTGATGCCAACGTCAACACAAATATCGCACTATAGGTGTAACTTTCACTGGAAAAGAATTTTTTGTCATATCCAAGGATGCCATAACCTAATAAGCTATCGCGCATCTAAATTGTACTTTTTGAAGCCTAAAAACCTTGCTGTGAAGTTTTCAGCTTCAAAAATTAAATATATCTCAGCTTATGAGTGTCAAAAGCTACTTAACCCAACGTTTAGTTGCCTCTGCAATACGTTGTCCAAAGCTTAGTGAAGTAAGGTAATCACCGGAATCTAGCACTGGTTCCTTGCCGCTGATGTCGAGTTGGCTTTGACCCATTACACCTAGAAATCCTCCTAGTCGATTTACCCCATCATCTTTACCAGATAAGAAGCTTTGCAAGTCGCCGACATTTACCCAAATCATGCCGTGTTGGGCTGCGTTGGTAGCTAAGTATAAGAGCGTTCCTTGCTTGTCACCACTAGGGGAGCTAGAGTGGGTAAAACCCGCAGCGATTTTGTCTTTCCATCCGTGTCGGAACCAAACTTCGCTAGCGGCATCAATAAATGCCTTGAACTGAGCCGCAACACCACCCATATAGGTAGGAGAGCCAAAAACAATTGCATCAGCTTGATTGAGGGTTTCAATTACATGATCATTCTTCCAACGACCATTGATAATCTGCTCTCCAGTAATCCGTAGCAGTTCAACAGTGGTGTCTTCAACTTTGTTTGCACCTTCAGCAATAGCTTGAGCCATAAGATGAGTATGACCTGCACCAGAAAAATAGATAATCGCAACAGTAGGCATAGTAACTAAGGTCAGATTTTTGACTGGAACTGAACGAGAAATATCATAGGGAATACTGACTCATAAAGTAAAGTAGTCAATCTTAAAGTCCAACATGGGCTACTAATAGTTGCCGAGTTCCATGCTCAACTATACACTTGAGAATGCGGATTGGTATCACTCTATAAGCTCACCCATATTAAAATCTATTCTTATCCAACCTTTGAGTCTTCGTAAATTGTCGAGAATCAGTAAGGGAATCTGCCAGTGATGTACTATCAGGAACGGTAAGGGATCACTCACCTCAAAAATTGCTTCTTTCCCCCGCCTGATGTTTCTTACCCAGGTTTGCAGTTGCTTAAACGATCTAATCTCATTCAGCCGCCAAACTTCGTGGTACAGCCAATAGGTTGGCTTACTATCACCAAGAGGCTGCAAAGATTCAGCCAGAGGCTCTTTACCAAGATAGGCATCCGCTACTCCTGGGTGATTGTAAAACATAGTAATGGCGGAGTGAGTACGGGGGTTACACTCAATCGCGTAAACAGTTCCGTCTTCTGCCTGGATGAAGTCAAAGGAAAGTTGCCCGGTTTTTCCCAGTTCTTTGGTAAAATGACTCGCCCATTGCATAATTTCTCGCTGATCAACGTTTTCGTAGTTGACTTGAAAGGCGGATGACTCACAACAGCAGTACATTCTTGACTCTCCATCTCGTGCGGTAGTGTGAGTGCAGTATTCCTTTCCAGGGATGAATTCCTGCATAATCCAGGGCTTCTCCTCACTGATGGGCAGACTCTTGACAAATGCTGCTGTTTCTAATTGTGTTTCGCAAGGTAGCTTAGTGAGATTTAAGCGACGCACTTGATCGTAAGGGATACTTTTAAGAATGTATTTGCACTTCTCCTTAGAAAAGTCGAAATTGAGGACTTGTTCGGGATCGGTAATTTTGAAGGATTTGGGGACAGATAAACCGAATGATCGCGCTGTTTCGGCAAAGGCAAACTTGTCATCTAGGCTCTTGGTGACATCAGCATCGAAGTGGAAAAACTCTACATAGTCTGGTAATGGTGGCTGACCTTGAGAGTCATAGTGGATGACGGAAAAAATGGCTACCGGGATAAAAAAGTCGATCTTTTCTGTTTTGGCGATCGCGTGTAGAGTTTCAATGTATCCTTCTAAGTCTTTGCTGGGATCGGGAACAGTATAAAAACCTGCAACAGAGTTAGAATATTTATTACCACTTAACCAGAATTTGTCAATATCAATTATAATCACCCGATGCCCAGCAGCATGAAATGAACGCGCTAGCTGAAGGGTTTTAGTCATTCTCGCGCCAGCGATCAAGATATTTTTGGAATTGGGGTTAACAATAATTGAGTTACTGAATGGTTGCTTAAGAAAGCTCCACAGTAGCGACGTTAAGACGATGATGCAGTTTAAGGGAAATGCGATCGCCAATAATACAAGAGTGCCCAAGTTTTGGAACACTACAAAAATATGCTTTCTCATAATTATAATTGTGACATTTTCCTCGCCCAATACTTTTAAACTAATGATTGCAACTGCTTTAACGAGCTTATTTGATTAAGTCTCTAAAGTTCCTGTTCAAGCCAATAAGGCTTACTATCACTTAGGGGTTGCAGAGGTAGAGGTTTTATATTTTATATCTTCTCCAAACTGGATAAGTTTACCGATGCAAAAATCAATCCTCACCCAAGTTCTTAAGGAGCGTAAACTATCGAGTAATAGTAAAGGAATGTGCCAGTGATGTACCATTAAGAACGGTAGTGGGTCGTTAACTTCAAAGATTGCATCCTTTCCTCGCCAAATATTTTTAAACCACTTTTGCAACTGCTTTAACGATCTAATTTCATTAAGTCTCCAAAGTTCGTGATAAAGCCAATAAGTAGGCTTACTATTACTCAGGGGTTGCAGAGGTTCAGCCTGAAGCTGTTGATTGAGATAGGCATCCGCTAAATCTGGATGGTTGTAATACATTGTAATTGCAGAGTGAGTGCGAGCGTTGCACTCGATCGCATAAATTGTTCCATCTTCCGCCTGAATAAAGTCAAAAGAAATTTGTCCAGTCAGTTGTAATTCTTTGACAAAATGACTCACCCACTCCTGAATTTCTGGGTGATCAATGTTTTCGTAATTGACTTGAAAAGCAGATGATTTGCAGCAGCAGTGTACTGTTAATTCACCGTTTCTCACTGTACTGTGAGTACAGTATTCGGTTCCAGGAATAAACTCTTGCAATATCCAAGGGTTATCTTTACTAATTGGCTTACTTTTAAGATGAAGCGCCATTTTTTCGTAAGACTCCATTGGTAGCTTAGTTAGATCCAAGCGTAAAACAGAGTCATAGACAATACTTTTGAGAATATATTTGTGCTTTTCGTTGGCAAAGTCGAATTTAAGAACTTGTTCTGAATCTGTAATTAAGAAGGTTTTCGGGACAGATAGCGAGAGTGAGCGTGCTTTTTCTGCAAAGGTAAACTTGTTATCTAGCATCTTCATTGTATCAGCATCGAAGTGGAAATTCTCGCAATAGCCTGATAACACTGGTTTGCGCTCGGAATCAAAGTAGCTGGCAGCAAAAATGCCTACCGGGACAAAAAAATCTATGTTTTCTTTTTTGGCGATCGCCCGCACGGCTTGAGTATAGCCTTCTAAGTCTTCTTGCGAGTCAGGAACTGTGTAAAAGCCAGCCACAGAGTTAGTAAATCGATAACCACTGAACCAGTATTTGTCGAGATCAAATAAAATGACTCGATGCCCAGCAGCGTGAAATGATCGTGCTAGCTGAAGGGTTTTAGTCATTCTACCACCACCGATCAAGATATTTTTAGGATTATCGTTCAAAACCACTTGCTTGGCATAGGAACGGCTGAAAAAATTCCAGAGCAGCGATGCGAGTACGACGGTGCAGTTAAAGGGAAATGCGATCGCCAGTAATGCAAGAGTGCCCAAGTTTTGGAACATTGCAAAAATCTGCTTTCTCATACTTGTAATTGTGACATGATAGTGCAATCTGTGGCTGGTGATTTACCCGACATCAGATCATGCCCAACGCTTCATTGATCGCCGTCATAAATAACTCATTTAAAGGAATTCCCACCGCGTTCGCTGTACAGGCAATCACCGCTTTGTGGTCAAAAATACAAAATAACCCGGCTTCTAAAAACCAAGGTTGTCCCTGTGGGTCGATCCGGAAGTCAAATAAACTATAATGGCGACAGCCCAAAGCCAAATGACACTTCTTAACTTCTTGCTGAACCTTTTGGGTGATCGGGTCATTAATATCTACAATCCAACCTGGGACATAATTTTTAGCAGTTGAATCCAAGTCGCCCTCGATTGGTATTTTGAATTTGTCAGTATAGCCGCGGATCGGTCTCACTTGGGGGTCTATCTGATATTCTTCAAGGGGTAAACCGATTAGCTCCCCATCTTTGACAATAGCGCCGCATCTGACTTCTCGACCGGCTTCAATGAATGTTTCTACGATCACCTCATCTGCAAATTCAAATGCTTTCTTCAGGGCAGCGTCATACTCACTAGCCTCTTTAACTAAGGACACCCCTAAAGAGTTGTCAGCATTTGCGGGTTTGATGACTACTGGAGGTGTAATTGTCGGAACGTCTCCCTGGCGAAGCAGTTCTCCAAAAGGCACTTTCACCCCTGCTGCTGCGACAATTGCTTTGGTTCTGGCTTTGTGGGCCGTTATTGCCATGACATCCGGAGTATTGCCTATGTAAGGGATCTTCAGCAGGTCGAATAGTGCCCGATAGTGAGTCATTCCCGGGATACAAAACATTTGTGGCAACATCAGGTCAATGTTTTGCGTTGTTATAAACTCTATGGCATCTAATAGAGTCATCGGTTTGGCTACAACAATATCTTCAGGACTGAGAGAGGAAGGAAATCGCCACTGGCGATCAGGTGTGATGTATGCAATCAGAAAGTCATAGAGTGATGGATTTGCCGTAGCTATCAGACAGCTTTGGGCGTAATTGCGTGACAACTCACAGTAAAAATCATTGTATGCAGACCCAACTAAATGAAGGATACGGAGTACTGGCATGATTCATCTTCCTAAGTACTGTTATGGTTAAATTTAAACGGCGAACGGAGTCGTAAGAAATACTTTTTTCAGTATATTTGCGGCTTGATTGATTAAAATCGAAATTGATAACTTGTTGAAAATCTGTAATTTTAAAAGACTTGGCGACAGATAAACTAAAACAGAGATAAAGAAATTAATTCATCCCACGGCGATGTTTTCATCGCCGTGAGGAAATCGAAGTCATTAGTACCAATGACTAATGACTAATGACTATCTCCCTGATCTCTCGATTACACAACGCGTCTAATCAGGGTAACACCATCTCGTATGGGTAACAGAACTTGCTCTACACGAGGATCGGTGGCGACAACGCGATTGAACTGAGCGATCGCTTCACCGTTGGCGGTGCGTTGTTCTGGTGGTAGATAAACTTGTCCCTGCAACAAAGTATTATCCACGCAGATTAACCCGTCGGGAGTCAGTAAGTTACTATCCAAAATGGTCTGGAAGTACTCTACATACTCTTTTTTATCCGCATCTATGAAGATAAAATCAAATACTTCTTTTCTCGCAGCCAGCTTGTGGAGTGTCTCTAGTGCAGGTGCTACTTCCACAACGATTTTGTTGCCGTGGGGAGACTCACCAAAGCAACGAATAGCAAATTGAGCGACATAGGGATCTACTTCGCAACCTATGAGTTGCCCATCACTTGGTAATGCTTCTGCCATTGCTAAGGCTGAATACCCTGTGAACATTCCTACTTCTAGAATGCGCTTTGCCTTGGTGATGTGAACAAACATTTTCAATGTCTGTCCTTCAAGATGTCCTGAGAGCATCTCCTCTTCTAGTTGGCGTACTGTTTCACCATCACTGAAGCGTTTGCTCCAGTCTTCCTTGCTGGTTTTTTGCGCCAATGCTGTTAATGCGCTCGATTCCGGGGTAGTGTAATCATCCAAGTAGGGATCTAAACCCGCCGCTAATTCAACTCCCTGCCGCAGAGAATCTAATATCTCTACGGGAATGTTACTCTCTTGTGCTAATTTGAGGGTTTTCTGTAGCTGGGCTACTAAGATGCTATGTGGCGTTATCGGTCTAGCTGTTTTGAGTCCCACAACACTGGTCATCTCTTCATACCCCCAATAGCTTGGCTTCTTGACTTTCAATGTAGGCGTCAATCCCTTCCCCACCACGAGGGTATCTAGCACAAAGACCTTTATGTTCAGCTAAGGCAGCATCAAGTTCTTCACGAGTCAAATCATTGGCAAAGAAGCACTCACCAATAGGCCGGGGCATGGCTGCGCGTTGTTTACCATCTCGTGTCAAGCTTATAGATTGGGTAGCATTCCACAGCAAATCCCCATCTAGCAGAGGATGATCGAGTGATAAACCTATACGATTCATCAAGTCTAGGATGCGATCGCGCTCTTGAGTTGGAATATAGCCCCGTTGTGCTGCAATGGTTGCAGACAAAGCCATATCTATATTCACCGCGTGACCATGATATAGGGGTATGTGAGGCGCTAATTCTAGGGTAGGACTCCAAGTGTGACCGTAAGCAATGACGCGATCAAGGTCTATTTCATGCAAGTTAGGAGTTTCTAACTCCAGCATGGTTTTAATGGCTTCGTAGTTGAGTTTATGGGCAATCTCTTTAATTTCCGGTGTACCATTCACATGTCCAAAGTGAGTGGAAAGAAGTTCTTCGCCATATTCGTATAGCAATTCAAAGACTTCAGAGTTAGAAACTACAGCAATTTTCACTAACTCTGCCATCCCATTACGAACTTGAGCCGTTGGCAAGGTTTTCAAAAATGAGAAATCCAGGATCACTTTCAAAGGTGCATGATATGCCCCCAAGCGATTTTTTTCCTTGCGATGATTAACTGCAACCTTAATGGCTACACCTGCATCAATTAAACCAATCAACGTGGTAGGAATGCGAATGTAGTTGCTCTTGCGACGATAAGCAGCGCAAGCAAATCCAGCCACATCAGTAATTAAACCACCACCGACGACTAACACTGGTTCCTTACGAACTAAGCCAAAGTCCGAAAAAGCGTCAATAATTTTTTCAAAACTTGCAAGGGTTTTAGCTGGCTCTGTAATGATGATGGAAAATACTGTAAGTTCAATGTCATAGTGTCTAAAATATGACCTGATCTGCTCACCATAAAGCTCATGGACATTGGCATCAATTACAGTCAGACAGCGACCAAATTTGGCATAGCTATCTGCTATTTCTCTGTTTTTAATATCAAATGCACCGTTCACATAGACAAGACTAAAATCGATTTTTTCATAACCTTGGACGTGAAACGCAGCTTCCGTAGCTTCAAACGATGCTTGAACCTTATTCATATCTGTTGCCCTATTCCAAATTAAAAAATTGTGAGATTTCGGTAATAATTCCGATTGACCCTAATGTCTGCTAGCAATAACTAATGCTCTTTCTCGTTTGAGATTAAAGGCACCATGAAATAAGCTTTTTTATTAAAAGCTTATTTGTATTACTGACTGGCGATGTTATTAAAAAACACCGTTCATTGGAGTGAATTTTGTAGGTGGTTAATCTCTAATTTAGGATTGCCTCCAAACTAGTCAACTAGTCCCACTAGCAATATTTTGCCATAACACTTGCACTCTTTCTTTCAGGATTTTTGACAATTAGAGGAAAATTCATCTGAATTCAGATTTATTCCACTATGTTTAACTTTAGTGGCTTTCCGATTGTTCGATTTCGTAAAAATTCTGTCCTGAATAAATGATCGTATTGTATATCTCCAAGCTTTAATTTGAGATTAGAACCCTGATTAACCCTTAGCTCGCTGTTTTTTAGCATTACTATCAAACCTTATATCGCTAAACTCGTTACATTAGACTTATCCACAAATAAACCTCAAAATAGCTGAAACCCTTACATAGCTGGCTTTTTAGCTTATATAAAACAGGAACCTCTAAAACCCTCTCCAGAGCTAGGTTTCAGCCAAATAAAGTTCTCATTTCCGGATAAGTCTATTCTATTTAGTTCAGAATGACACTGGACTTTTAGGAAGTTTATCTGAATTTTTATTAACTCCACTATATTTGTCTCTAGCAACTTTCCGTCCGCTCGATTTTGCAAAACTCTTATGTTAGGAAACTACTCATATTGTCGATCTCCAGGCTGAAATTTGAGATTACAGGCATGATTAATCCTCACCTAGCTGTTTTTTAGCATTAGTCTCAAACCATAAAATGGCTAAAAACAAACATGACTCACTACATTCTATTCAGAATGCCAGTACAATTCCTCGTTTAGTCAACTTACTGCTCAGTATTCAACACACATACCTCGGTAACGTCTGAAAATTCAGATTTTAAATATAATATCTGAGTTACTAGTAACAAAACTTTAATTTTCTTAAGGAACAGTTGTGTATGTTAAAAATTTCTAAGTTTGCTTGAATTGCCTTTATACTCCTAACTTAAGCTGTTTTAGCTTCAACCAGCAAAAAATCTACTAGTTGGTAACTTAGAAATACAATACAAATCATAACATTAGAATAATACGAATCATAACATATGTAAATACATTTAAATCAATCCACCATGCGAAGTGTAATGGCTAACAAGCATTAAAAAAAACTCTGTCTAAAGATAGATATTTTATACATCAGGAATGTTCTAGGTATTTACCAATAATAAAATGCAGCGTTGCATAATAGCAGTAGGAATTAAGGTCAATTCTTATGCAGTGTCCTAAATGTGGCTCAACACATAACCGTAAGAACGAAAAAAACAAGGTAAACAGAATCAGTAAACCAAAAAGTTTTTAAGAGAAGAGCGATCGCTAAAATTTTGTAGTCTATGATACTGTTTCCCAATCCTTTAACCAGCAGATACAGGATACATAACAATTCCTTATAGCGGTTCCCATCTGCATGAAGTTCATCATATCAAAAGTACACTCACCGCAAAAAGGGATCGGAAATCAAAATTACGATCGCACTGTTCTACTGTTGATTCCAAAAGTTAATTCCGTACCTGATATTATTTTCCAAAATTTAAAAGCGTTCGACTGAGGTCTCCGCACTGAGCGAAGTCGAAGTGTGACTCGGAGGGCTGCTGCCTCCCAGTTTGACAGGAGGCAGCAGCCCTCCCACAAGAGCATTACAAGGCAGAGCCTTGTAACGAGAGGTAATCCACATTTGGTTATGTCTGTCAATGCGTAAGTCCTACGTTCGACTGAGCGCTCACGCCCTACTCCTTCTCTACGAGACGCTCCGTAAACACAGAAGCAAGCTACGCGTAGCGTTCGGCAGGAAAGTCTAAAATTCGGTGAGGTTCTTTTATTGAAAGCGGCGGGAAACTCCATCCCCTCCCTACGGGACGCTGCGCGAACGTGGGTGGAGAGGGATAGTCGCCCCAACCCTTGGGGCATAGGGCATGGGCCAAACAGGTAACTTCTTCCCCATGCCCTATGCCCCATTCCCCATGCCCAAAAACTCTATCCCCTTGTGGGTGGAGTTTTTCATTATGGACAATTTAGCGGACATGATATTTGTCGGTTAGGTGATATCCAGCAGCTAAACTGCATCAAGTATCTAAATAATTATACTGAACCATCAAGACAATAAATATTAATAATATATACATAAATATTGTCAGGGTGCTAAATATGTCAGATTTACCGCTTCAGTGCCAAAATTTGAAAGAGCAGGTTGAGTCGATATTACAACTTTTACACCAAGAACCAGCGCTACGTTCCCAAGATATTATACCTATACAAACTTCCTTAAGTAAGGCAATTTCTCCAAAGTTTGAGATTGTGTTTGCGGGTGCGTTTAGTGCCGGTAAATCAATGCTAATCAATGCACTATTGGAGAGAGAATTACTCTACAGCGCAGAGGGACACGCTACAGGTACAGAATGCAGAATTGAGTATGCAGAACTAAATAAAGAACGTGTTGTTTTGACGTTTTTAAGTGAAGCAGAGATTCGGGAACAAGCAGTTTATTTGTGTCAGCAGCTAGGATTTAAGACAGTACCTAATATTAACCAAGCTGATGTAATTAACTTGCTAAGTCAAGATTCTGAAGTTATTATTCAGCAGGAGGGTGGTGAGAGTAAATCAGAACGTGCAAAACAGGCGAAGGCGTTAATGTTGTTGCTAGAGGGATATATAGCAAACCGCGATCGCATCAACACCGTTAATAATGCTACATATTCGATGGAGCAATTTAACTTTTTTAACCTCAAGGAAGCTGCTGGATATGCCCGTCGTGGTAGTAATAGTGCAGTATTGAAGCGGATAGAATATTACTGTAATCATCCTCTGCTACAAGATGGTAATGTAATTATTGACACCCCTGGTATAGATGCACCAGTACAGAAAGATGCACAGCTAACTTATGCAAAAATTCAAAATTCTGATACTTCGGCGGTGGTATGTGTACTAAAACCTGCTTCGGCGGGTGACATGACAAAAGAAGAAACAGAACTTTTGGAATTAATGCGGCAGAATGGGGGAGTACGCGATCGCGTTTTCTATATCTTCAATCGGATCGATGAAACCTGGTATAATACTGAACTACGGCAAAGATTAGATGATTTAATTAGTGGGCAATTTCGTAATTCAAACAAGGTTTATAAAACGAGTGGATTATTAGGCTTTTACGGTAGTCAAATTAAACAGACAAGTCAACGAGATAGATTTGGTTTAGATTCTGTTTTTGCAGAAAATATTAAAGGTTTAAATGGTAAAGAAGAAACACCACAATATGTCTATGCGTTTAACAACTACTGTGTAAATTCAGGAAAGCTGTCTTCCACTAAATTCCGTGTCTCTGTTAACGGCTTTGAAACCCCAAATGAAAATTATGTGCGGATTCTGGGAGATTGGGGAAATGAACTTATAGAAAAGCTAATTCAAGATAGTGGTACTGAGGAATTTCGCAGAGCTATTACTCGCTATCTTGCTGAAGAAAAACGTCCACAACTGTTTAAAAATCTTGCTGATGACTTGAAAGATGTTTGTATTAAACTGAAGAAACATTATCAGAGTGTACAACGTAATTTAGATAGTCAGCCGCAAGAAATTGAGACTATGAAGGCGCAAGAATTGCAACGCCTAAATCAGCAACTTCAGCAAATTGGGAGAGAATTTAGTGAGCATATCACAGAAGAAGTTAACCAAATAATTAATAATTCCTGTGATGCTTTTGAAGCAGATTTTAAGCAATTACAATCACGACTGATTCGCCGTCTAGATGAGTTACTAGATAGTTTTTCTGTAGCTGATGCTTATCGACGTGCAACTATCAGCCATCCTCGCAACGCTACCGCGCCTTTAATTGCTATTTTAGTAGAGGCATTTTATTACTTAGCAAATCAATTAGAAGATATTTTGATTGAATCTTCTCAGCAAGTAGTTACGAATTATTTCCAGCGATTGATTGAAAAGATTGGCAAGTCAGAATATTATCGCCAGTTGTATCGTTTATTAGATCATGATGGCGGAATTAAACAACAGCTCAGAATTTTAGAAAAAGGAGTTACTCAAACACTGATGAGTGCAGCTAGCGTAGAGTGCGATCGCTTTGTGCGAGAAAGTCCGAGATTTTATGATGAAGGCACTTTTTCTATATATCAATTTCGCCAGACTTTATCACAAACTTCTCAAGGTTACGACGCTGAAAGTATCGTAGAAGCAGAGCCAGCAATTAGGCAGTTATTGAAGTTAGATTTTGAGCCAAAAGTTTCCCAAACTATTCGTAAATCTTTCCGTCAAACCATCAACCAAATCCTTAAAACTCAGTTGTTACCAATGGCAGATCAGCAAGCGGATGAAATTTTGCAGCAATACCCACAGGCGCGTGCTTATTTAGAGAAAACATTGGAACAAGAAGCTGAAGAAAAAATTGCGAATAATCGGCGATTATTGAGTGTTGTTGAAGAAAATATTGAAGCATATAATTCAGCAGCTTCTAGTATTAATAGTTGTTTGCAGTCAATGCAATTATATGACCATCTTTTGCCTGTAATTGCTAATGCAGATTATGCTACGCCTGGTTTATTAGACGCTAATGGCAAATTTGCTACTAATGGATTTGTGATTTCAGATGGGTTAGTTGATGAAGTTGTAGAGGTTTAGTCTTGCACCCAAATGAAAACCGCTATGAGAAATCAGGAATCTTGTTGTTGACGAATGATTTACGCTTGCTATAACTACTCTTTACAAAACTGGGTATTAGGTATTAGGAAAACAGTCTCTAATCCCCAACTCAATGGTTATGACTATCAAGCGTCGGCAATTTCTCGCAACTTCTGGGCTGGCTACCTTAGCCACCCAGATACCATCACTTAGCGCTGAAGGTAAGTTATCCCTAAATACCATCCGCAAGCCGCCCCGCCTGCAAGTGGGCGATACCGTAGGATTAATCGCTCCTGCGGGTATCGTTGATGCCAAAGACATCGAAGCAGCGCAGCAATCCATTTCACAGTTAGGATTAAAAGTCAAGCTGGGGGCACATATTTTAGATCGTTACGGCTATTTAGCCGGTAAAGATATCGATCGCGCTGATGATCTAAACTTGATGTTTAGCGATCGCTCCATAAAAGCAATTATTCCTATGCGTGGTGGCTGGGGCTGTAATCGCATTTTACCCTTACTAAACTACTCGCTAATCCGCTCCCATCCGAAAATTCTCATGGGGTACAGCGATATTACGACGCTGTTGTTGGCAATTAATGCCCGTAGTCGAGTGATTACTTTTCATGGGCCAGTTGCCACATCAACTTGGAATCAGTTTACAGTGGATTACTTCAAGCGCATCCTATTTAATGGCGAAGCGGTGATGATGCAAAATCTCAACCCTAGCGAAGTGCGAGTGGAGATAATCGCACCGGGAAAGGCGAGGGGTAAACTTGTGGGTGGAAATTTATCAGTACTATCAGCGATGGTAGGTTCACCTTATCTACCTTCCTGGAACAAAAGCATTCTGTTTGTGGAAGAAATTGGCGAGGATGTTTATCGTGTAGATAGGATGCTGACGCAGTTAAAAACTGCTGGGATACTTAATCAAATTGCTGGCTTTATCTTTGGGCAATGCACTAATTGTAGTCTTGGGGATGAACCGTCATTTACCTTAATGCAAGTATTGCAAGATCATATACTTCCTTTAAAAATTCCTGCTTGGTATGGTTCAATGATTGGTCATATTAAAGATAAATTTACCTTGCCAATTGGTCTAGAAGTGGAAATAGATGCTGATGTTGGGATAATACGAATGTTAGAGGCGGCTGTCAGTCTTGTTTAGAACTTACGCAAGAGTTACGGAATAACGAACCGCTCCAGGCACAGAGAAGCTAGTGCGTTGCAGGGGTTCCCCCCATTGCAGCAACTGGCGCGGCACAGAGAGAAGTCGGAGCGGCGGCTGAACTTCTCCCAAGGGGAGACGCTGCGCGAATGGTGGAAATCAGAGTTTGAGAGATATTTTGCGTAAGTTTTATTGTTTAACGTGAGTTCGAGAAGTTGTATCTTATCTATCTAATTAGCCATTATAAAAAGACCTCTAAGAGGTTGTTTGAAAAGTATTATTGCTAACATCTAAGCCTCCCAAACCTAATCCTTCTAACCGCTCTTCCCTACAATGGAATGGGGGTTTCAAAGCCTCTCTCCGTTTCGGGGAGAGGTTTGGAGAGGGGTTTATAGTAGACTTATCCACAAATAAACCTCAAAATAGCTGAAACCCTTACATAGCTGGCTTTTTAGCTTATATAAAACAGGAACCTCTAAAACCCTCTCCAGAGCTAGGTTTCAGCCAAATAAAGTTCTCATTTCCGGATAAGTCTAGTATACTTTGCGACTTTTCAAACATCCTTCCCTCTCTGAATCGGAACTAGAGTGTACACAAATCTCTTAACCTGCAATGCCAACGCATCGACTGACAATGCCAACGCATCGACTAACAATGCCAACGCATCGACTAACAATGCCAATGCATCGACTGACAATGCCAACGCATCGACTGACAATGCCAACGCATCGACTAACAATGCCAATGCATCGACTGACAATGCCAATGCACTGACTGACAATGCCAATGCATTGACTGACAATGCCAACGCATTGACTGACAATGCCAATGCATTGACTGACAATGCTTTGCATGAGAATAAGGAAAGCTTTATCAAGCTAAATTTTTAGGACTTGTGTGTAGACCGTAGCCGAATCGGAGAGCGACAGACTTAAACTTTAGTTCAAGGTAGGGAAAAGTTTATCAAACTCACGTTTGTTTAAGCCCCGAAGGAAATCAGCGATGCCTACGGGAACTACGCTACTAACGCGCCACAGTGATTTTGTTTAATATTTTGAAAGATAGTATGAATTTCTCCTCGCTATGTTACGACTAACAGAAGTAAAGCTCCCGCTTGATCATCCTGAAGATAAGATCAAAGCTGCCATCCTCAAAAAGCTGGAAATCACAGACGAAGAATTGATCAGCTATTCCATCTTCAAGCGTAGCTACGATGCCCGTAAGAAAGGAGAGATCACCTTTGTTTATATTCTCGATGTAGAAACGACTCAACAGACTCATCTACTCAAGCGCCTGAAAAAAGATCCCCATGTGATGGCCACGCCAGACATGAGTTATCGCCCAGTGGCACAAGCACCCAGCAATTTGGCGATTCGCCCCATTATCATTGGTACAGGGCCTTGTGGCTTGTTTGCGGGTTTGATGCTGGCGCAAATGGGCTTTTGTCCAATCATTTTAGAACGTGGGAAAAAAGTTCGCGATCGCACCGTTGATACTTTTGGCTTTTGGAAGAAAAAATCAAATTTCAACCCCGAATCCAATGCCCAGTTTGGCGAAGGTGGGGCGGGTACATTCTCTGATGGCAAACTCTACAGTCAGGTTAAAGATCCTCAGCATTATGGGCGTAAAGTACTGACGGAATTAGTCAATGCAGGAGCCTCACCGGAAATTCTCTATATCAACAAACCGCACATCGGTACTTTCAAACTGGTCGGAATCGTCCAAAGTATGCGTGCCAAAATCGAATCCCTCGGTGGTGAAATTCGCTTTGAAAGTCGGATCGAAGATATCAATATCGAAAATGGACAAGTGCGGGGAGTTACCCTTGCTAATGGGGAATATATCGCCAGCGATCATGTAGTTCTCGCAGTCGGTCACAGCGCCCGCGATACCTTCCAAATGCTATTTGAGCGCGGGGTTTACATCGAGGCTAAACCTTTTTCCATCGGCTTTCGGGTCGAACATCCCCAGTCTCTCATCGACCAATGTCGTTTCGGCGCTCAAGCTGGTCATAAGCTTTTAGGTGCTGCCGATTACAAACTGGTTCACCACTGCCAAAATGGTCGCTCCGTCTATAGTTTTTGTATGTGTCCGGGGGGCTTGGTGGTTGCAGCCGCATCAGAACCGGGGCGACTTGTCACCAATGGGATGAGCCAATACTCTCGCAATGAGCGCAATGCTAATAGTGCGATCGTTGTGGGCATCACCCCCGAAGATTATCCGGGAAATGCTTTGGCGGGAATTGACTTCCAACGGCGCTTGGAAGAACGAGCTTTTGAGTTGGGCGGTGGGACTTATGAAGCTCCAGGGCAGTTGGTGGGAGACTTTCTCAACCATCGCCCTTCTACAACGTTAGGCACTGTTAAACCGTCTTATACACCTGGAGTACACTTGGGTGATTTGAACCAGAGTTTACCAGATTATGCGATCGCTGCCATCCGTGAAGCACTTCCCGCTTTTGACAAACAAATTAAAGGATTTGCGATGGACGATGCCGTATTGACTGGGGTGGAAACCCGCACATCGTCACCGATTCGGATTAAACGCCAAGAAAATTATCAGAGTTTGAATACAGTCGGTCTTTATCCGGCTGGTGAAGGAGCGGGATACGCAGGGGGAATTCTCTCGGCTGGTATCGATGGGATTAAGGTGGCGGAGGCAGTGGCTTTAAGTATTTTAAGGAATTGCGGTCGCAGTCTCAGCATCTGATTTTAAGTTGAGAGCGATCGCCTGTTACATCATTAGACTTATCCACAAATAAACCTCAAAATAGCTGAAACCCTTGCATAGCTGGCTTTTTAGCTTATATAAAACAGGAACCTCTAAAACCCTCTCCAGAGCTAGGTTTCAGCCAAATAAAGTTCTCATTTCCGGATAAGTCTATTATCTGGTATGCCAATGTCAATTCTAATATCAAGCCCCACCTAGATGCTTTCGAGGTAGGGCTTTTGTTTTTATGTCTAGAGTCGATATACAATCATTTATCAAGCGCGATGGCGTACACGCCGTAGGCGATCGCAGTGAGGAATTTATCCAATTGTTAAATCTGGTTCTTTACAGAAGTTAAATAGGGCTGACTCAGTTTCTGATTCATCTTCAAATACAGCAGAGATGTACCATTCACAGGGCGAACCATTCTTATATTCAGCCCAAGCAATTGTTGCTGTTTCACCTGATGGAATCCCTGACTCACCCAAGCTAAATGAAGCCCACTCTTCATCATCGACAGATACCCACAACTCTTTAATTGCCAGTTCGGTTTTATTGGTAACGGTAAAGGTGAATAGGTCTGACATAAATAGCCTTTTAGCGATAAATAAATTGCAGATTGTTAGTCACAGATCATAGTGGCAGTTTTTTAAAGCATTTGTGATCTTAACTGTCTGAATTCCATGCTCAGAGAAGGGTTGAAGTTTTTTTAGCTCAAGTTAAATTTCTGAAAGAGGATTAAATACCTCTAACACTTGAACTCTTCAAAGCTGCCTTGACAGAGCACTAGTACCGCAAGGCGGAAGTCAAAAGTCACTTGTACTCAGCGTAGCCTCTCGTAGAGAAGTAAAAGTCAAAAGTATTATGGAATGGACTTTTTAGGGATTTTAAATGGTTGCTCTATTTACGCTGTGGCGTATTAGTTTAGTAATGACCTCTCATCCGGGCAAACTTCCACTTTTTCGGCTAGCATCTGTTTACGATCTACTTCAATATTTAGAGGAAAGTTGCGATCTGCTTCTATAGCGGGAAGGGAGACACTACCATTATCAACATCACCAGCAAATGTTCTGGGTAACTGTACCCCAAGCATTATCATCCTGATGGCGTCGAATAAAAGAAAAGCCAGCCACAAAAGATGGTTACTCTCAAACTTAATGGCGGCTACATCCGCAGGTAAAAATCCCACGACAAGAGCAACTAAACTAACATTGCGGAGAGTATGCCCTTCTGCCAAACCCAAGAAGTACCCATCTAGCATGTAACCTATTGAACTGCATATCAGGGCAAGTAGCAACCAGGGAACAAAAATATGAATGTTTTCGGTGATTTCGGTGTGGTTGGTTAACAACCCAAAAACCGTATCAGGAAATAGCCAACACACTCCGCTGAAAGATAATCCCACCAGCAGAGCAGTTAAGATAGAAAGTCCAACCAGGGGTGCTAACTGTCGTAAAGTTCCTTTTCCTTTAAAGTTTCCGACCAGAGTTTCTGTGCCATATCCCAATCCTTCTACAAAATAGAAGTTCAAATTCCATATCTGTAAGAGCAAGGCATTTTGAGCATAAATAATCGTTCCCATTTGTGCCCCCTGATAGTTAAACATTAAGGAGGTAAACATCAGAACTAAATTGCTAATAAAGATATTTGCATTGAAAGTCAAGGTGGAGCGTATAGCTGAGGTGTCCAAAATTTTAACAGCTACCTCTCGTAACTCTTGCCACTGGATTTCTTTGCACAAAAAAATCAATCCCACCAATAAAGATAGATATTGGCTTGTAGCATAAGACACTCCTGCCCCCATGCTTTCCCAGCCCAAGTGGATAATAAACAGGTAGTCGAGTGCGATGTTGACAGCATTGCCCACGACCGACAACAGCACAACTATGCCATTTTTTTCCTGTCCCAGAAACCAGCCAAGCAGGACGAAGTTGAGCAAAATCGCAGGCGCTCCCCAAATCTGGGTGTTAAAATAGGAAAGCCCTGAAGCCTTAACCTCTGGAGCGACATCTAGCAAAGCAAACCCTAGATATCCCAAAGGGTAATGCAACAGTATGAGCGCTCCACCCAGCACAACAGCAATTAAACCATTACGCAGTCCCACCAACAACACACCTTCTCGGTCATCTCGTCCAACAGCTTGTGCTGTTAGCCCAGTGGTGCCCATCCGTAAAAAGATTAAAACGAAGTAGAGAAAGTTAAGCAGGTTTCCAGCTAGGGCAACTCCAGCTAGGTGGTGGATTTCCGAAAGATGACCTAAGAAGATGACACTGACTAAATTGGCCAGTGGTATCATGATATTGGAGAGGACGTTGGCGATCGCCAGTCGGAAGTAGCGAGTTACGAAGTCATATCTGTATTCTCCTGTGAGCTTTGACGCAATAGTCCTGATGCGCTTACCGCCAAAGTTCTCGGTTATGAATTTGCTTAACATCGTAGTATATATTTCAATTTTTACATTTTCTCACAAAATCTTGTATGACGAAGGCATCAATCGCTGCTTAACGCGATGAATCTCACTCTCGTCAGAGTATAATCAGGAGCGATCGCAACAACAAACAACAGCGATCGCAGACTATGGCTTCAAGTAAATAAAAATCATAATTATATCAGAAGGGCTAGGCGAGTTTAGCCCCTTCTGATATCTACACGATTATCATCACTAATTAAACAACCCTTATACCACCTATTGAAGCATAAACTGGGCACTCACCTTTTTGGACACTTGATGGTGAAAGTGACATTTAGCTATTCAATTATTATTTGTCTGCCATCAAGTTAGTCTCATCAACCTCTTTAAAAACTAATTGTTTTATATAATCACTGAGCTGATAGCTCTGCAAAATAGCTGGGGGTAAATGTGCTGCGCCCTGAATGCGTTCCAGACATGCTTGAGTTCCGCAGTTACAATCAAACTCTTGAGCCATAGACCATTCCGTAGATGGGTAAAAGAAGGTCATTTCTTCACCCACCTCAATCTTTCTCAGACAGGTGGCAACCCTATTTGTAATATCAAAAAAAACATTCGGGTCACAACTGTGATTTATATAGTGTAAAAACTCGGAAGTGAACATAATATGTTCCTGCTCATTCAATTGCACTGTTAAATAGTTTGGATATTTCAAGATTTCTTTAGTTATGAGATTGGAAATAACCTCACCTGGGAAAAAGTTCACAGTTGCATGAAGCGATTTTTCACCTGTTAAAGGACATTCCCAAACTTCAGCAAAAGATGAAACTTTAGTGATTTCATGTTGGGAAGTAGTTAGCTCTTCGTTGGTAGAGAATATCTGATTTTTCATCGAATAGTCGCAAATGAATTTTGTATGGAATAATCAAGACAATATATCTTCCTACATTTTGGGGACTTTTTCACGCTGAGTTACGGAATTTCCAGATATTCCGCGAATGATACCTCGACAATTGAGTGAGCCACACTGACAGTTAAATTCCAACATATTTTCATCGTATAATGTGGCATAATCTAAGGTCAGTTGCTCACCCGCAGTAATATCTCGGATTGCCACAAAATCAAGTCCCCGAATAGCAATGTTAGAGTCGCAAGAGTGGTTTTGTGGACTCCATTCTATGGGATTATCATCCCACAAAATGAAAACTTCTTCACTAATGGGATAGGCGTAACGTTGAAAATCTTCTTTTTGTATCGCATCCCAATGAGATTCGACATAAGAACGAGTGATAATTTTTTGTGATCTAGCTTCTCCTGGAAATACAACTTCACCAGATTTCAAATCTTTCAGTGCATAGATACCATAGCCGGAAATCGGATCATTCTGCACTTTATACTTCTTTTGGCGGCCTTGGTGTCTGGCAATTCCTTCAGTAATAATATGTTTGAGAAATCCATCTAAACCAACCTCGTCAAATTTCAGGATATAGTCAGCAGAATTTTCTGAAACTTCACCACAAAGAACAGTACATGGTAAATTAATTTCCAAAAAAAAGACTTCTCCTTTGCCATCGATTCTAAAGTCAGCTCGACCATATCCAGTCGGATTGATAGCCAAAAAAATCAGCTTTGTCGCTTCTCTTAAACGTACATCAAGTTGCTCGTCATCACAAGGAACATAGCACTTTGAATGATGTTGTTTATGCTTTAGTTCATAGGTTTTAATATGCTCACCTTTGGGAAATAAAAACTCAACAGGTTTATATACTACAGGCGATCCGGCATCGTCTGGGTTAGCTGCTATCAGCACGGTAAGTTCGCGTCCATCAATATACTCTTCAATCAAAACTCGCTCAAAGTTAGCTAGAATATCCGCAGCTTTGCTCAGAAGTTCTTCTTTTGTTGTTACATAAGATTTCTGATCAATTCCCAGGCTGTCTCCTGTTTCTGCGGGCTTCACAAACAGAGGAAATTTTAAATTATGAAAGGTGTTTTTCACATCATCTAAAGTTTCAGCTACTACAAACGCTGGTGTCTTAACTCCCATCGATTCAGCAACATATTTGATTACATCCTTGGGAGGATCGTACGGAGTTGATTTAGGGCCCGTGTAGGGTAAGTTGAGGTTTTCTAAGGCAGTAGCAACATCGTAAGAAAAGGGAATATCCCAATCTCGATAGCCCTCAATCAGGTTGACAAAAATATCGTACCCTTGCTTTTTTAGCTCTTTTAACTGACGATAGGCTATAGCTTTATTGAGAAATACATGGTCTACTTGATCTTCGGGTAATAGATGAGACAGGTTGCGAGGTGGGTCGTAGTTTTTATAGTCTAATGTAGATTGGGAATAGTCAGGTTGCAAAACGCAAACTTTCATATCAATTTCCTAAAGTGTCATAGCTATCATGTATTCAAAATACATAAATATGTGGACTTTTAGCAATACCTTCGCCACCTTCACAGAATTATCGCAAATTCTCAAACCGGAGGGCGGGTCTTATTAAGGTGAGGGCTTTTCGTCGTCATCCGCTCTTAGAGGTTGTTTGAAAAGTGTTTTGCTGTGACTTTAGGCACTTTTAGATCCCCCCTAACCCCCCTTAAAAAGGGGGGAACCGGAATCAAAGTCCCCCTTAAAAAGGGGGATTTAGGGGGATCTAAAACTATTTGATACCGACAATAGGACTTTTCAAACATCCTCTTATCCAAAAAAATTTCAAGCAAAGCGGATTTATCTCAAGAATCGACCTGATGTCTCAACTTTTAAGATTGTGAACCAGAAAAAACTGAAAATAACACACCTTGAAAGGGCTAGTACCGCAAGGCGGAAGTAAAAAGTCACTTGTACTGAGCGTAGCCGTAAAGCCTGCGGCATAGCTACGCTTAGGGCGCAGCCTCTCGTAGAGAAGTAAAAGTCAAAAATCAAAAGTATTATGGAATCAGCTCTTTAGGGCTTTTCAATGGTCTGCTTATTTATGCCGTGCTGTACTAGTGTTAAAGTAGTTGAGAGCGTAGTTTACCGCCGTAGGCATCGCTTGACTTTCAAGACAATTGCTACTAGTAAAGAATTTATTTGGGATTCCCTTAATACAGCTCATATTTCATTAACTGACAGGGCAGCGCTCCGTTGTACACCGCAATGCGCCGGGATGATTTTAGTCCAATCGATTGAGACAATTCCTTGTTGCCACTCAGCACAAATGCAGTCCAGCCTTTGAAGCGTTGTTTTAACACATCGCCCAAAAGTTTATAGAATGCCCCTAAATCACTATCTCGCCCCAGCCGTTCGCCATAGGGTGGATTACAGAATAAAACTCCACTATCTGCGGGGGCGACAACATCGGCAAGCTCCATTTGAGAAAACCATACATGGTTATCAAGGCCGCAATTTTGAGCATTGTTAATCGCTTGCTCGATTATATTTTCATCGCGATCGCTTCCCCAAATAGGTGCGGTCAGGGTATCCAATTGGCTGTCCTTAGCTTCTTGGAGCAGCTTTTCTAAAAGGGACAGATCAAAATCGAGCCAATTTTCAAATCCAAAACAATCGCGAAACAGCCCTGGTGCAATGTTAAGTGCCTTTAAGCTAGCTTCCAGAGGTAAAGTGCCAGATCCACACAGAGGATCATAGAACATCTGGTCTGGCTGCCAGCCCGAAAGTTGAATCAGGGCAGCAGCCAGAGATTCCTTTAGAGGGGCTGCTCCAACCGCAGGGCGGTAGCCTCGGCGGTGCAGACTATTTCCAGAACTGTCGAGTTTAACGGTACAAAAGTCGCGTTCAATATGAACATTGATCCGCACATCTGGTTCATAAAGTTCTACATTTGAACGCTCGCCCAGATTTTCCTGCTGCTGGTCAACGATCGCATTTTTGACTTGGAGAGCCGTGAAGTGGGTGTGGTTGAGCTGATCGTTTTTGCCCGTGGTATTCACCGCTAGCGTCATGTCTGGCGTCAAATAGTTTACCCAATCGATGGTCTGGATGCCGCGATAAAGATCCTTGGCATCAAGGCAAGGAAACTCATGGATATTCACCAAGATTCGGAACGGCAGCCTAGCCCAGAGGTTGACGCGATAAAGTAGGGTGCGATCGCCCTCAAAGGCTACACCGCAAAACCCTGGCTCCACGGAATGGGCACCGAGTTGCTCTAACTCCTGAGCCGCGAGGGTTTCTAATCCGCGAGCAACGGTTGCAAAATACTGATTCATCCTCTAATCCAAAGCATTATCTTCACTGCTGACCCATTGACGCACTTTAGCTTAACTCATATCTTGTGACATTCTCTCTCGTTAAGTCTGCGACCATAACGTTAGTAGGGTACAACGAAATTAAGTAACTCAGCATAACAAGCCCCAGACTAACGGAATCAAGGCTGAGTCAGGACACAGCAAATATTTTTTGAAAGAGATTATATTTCATCAGTTTAAGTACTATCCTAAATAAATTAATCCTGCTAGTATCAAGCTGAAATGCGTTCCTGCACTTTTAAATACAACCCATTAAGTAAATATAGTCAGAGGCATAAACTATGGCTCCAGTATCTGATATTATTTTGCTACAAGACTTAACAGCGTCAAATTATGACCAATTGGTCGAGCTAAAAGCCGTACTTCCTACAACGGTAAATCGGTTAACCAATCCGATTTTAGCGAGTATCTTTGGTGATGACCTGAAATTTGGTATTGCCTCTTTCAAGGATAAGCCAATTCCGCCTTTTGGAGGTTATGCTGACTATGTATATCGAGCAGAAGTCCCTTTAACAAATAATGTCACAACAGTTAAAGACAAAATCTTTGGCTTTGAAGCTTTTGGTGGCAACGATGGGCCCGAATCACAATTAGACGCACTCTTGTATGCAGCTTTAGATAGCGGTGCCAGTCTCGGTTATAGAGTAGGTTCATTTCGCATTGTTTTCCTAGCCACCGATAGTATTTATCACGTTGCCGGAGATCGGGCAGCAGTTAGTCCAAGTAATACTATTGCCAATAATGGAGATCGCGCAATTACTCCTAATGAAGATTATCCAGAGATAGAACAAGTAAAAACTGCGCTGGAAGCAAATAACATTATTCCAATTTTTCTAGTTACGAGTGATGTTGTAGTCGATTACGAGGGACTAGTTACCAAGCTTGGTCGAGGTAGTGTACTGACTCTTGGTTCTGAAAGTGAGAATGTTGCTGATGCCATAAAAGAGGCAATTGCTCGATCCAGAAATGTGATAAGTACTGATGTTACTACAACAAATGCAAACGATACCTTGAGTCAGAACGATTTTTTGCCAGGCGATCAGGTTATTTTTGCTGGGGGCGGTGATGACAATATTTCGCTTTCTGGTGTTGCTGGCAACCATTACATCGATGGGGGGAGCGGTGATGACATCCTTTTTGGTGGTTCTGGTGCGGACAAAATAGACGGGGGTAGTGATGATGACAGCCTTGTGGGGGGCAACGGTGATGATACTCTGTTTGGTAGTAGTGGAAAAGATATTCTGATCGGGGACAACGGCAACGATTACCTACAAGGAGATAGCGGGGACGACATCTTAATAGGAGGCGCAGATTCAGATAAGTTTGCATTTGCAACAGGATCAAAGTTTGATATTAGGGAACTAGGAGTTGATATTATTAATGACTTCACTCCTGATCAAGACCAGATCCAACTATCGAAATCTACCTTTACCGCTCTAACTAACTCGGTCTTCCCAACTACATTAAATTCCGCAGACTTTGCCACAGTCACGGACGATAGTTTAGCAGCAGGTAGTAGTGCGGAGATTGTTTATAATAGCGTAAACGGTAGTCTCTTTTATAATCCTAATCGTTCGGCGGATGGTTTTGCTGATACTAATATTAATTTGGGGGGTAAATTTGCACAATTAGGTGCTACCTATTTTCCGGCTCTAACTACCGCTAGTTTTGAGGTAGTTTTGTGATTGATTTAGGTTTATTTTCAACTTCACACAAAGCCCATCGCTTTGCTGATCTCAATAAATTACTGTCTGCTTGAGCCACTTTAAAAAGTGAGATGCTCCCAGACAAAGGAATTGAATTGAAATTAATCTAAGTAAGTCGGTGTTAAGATTTCAAGCTATGTTAAAAAATTTCAATGTAGGATGCGTTCGTCTACGGCATAACGCACCCTACATTGAAATGTATATTTCTTCATATACATAGAATTTTTCTCGCCGACTTACTTATATTTTTCTAAAATCAATCATTGTCTGCCGATAAGCATCTGGCAATCCTGTATCAAAACACTTGCCTTTAACAACATATCCTGTCATTCCCTCTTGCTGATGCAATCTCTCAAGACAAGATGTTAACTGAAATTCACCTCCTTCTCGGAAATTTTTATTGATATGTTCTGCCAGAAAGTCAAAAATTTTCGGCGTAAGTAAATACAAGCCAAATATACCTAAAAACTCATTTTCTGCCATTCCCTCTACACGCAAATGCTGTTGTGCATACTCAATGGTAGGTTTTTCATAGAGTTGTGTAACTGACAAAATCGAGTTTAAATCTTGCCAAACTCCTGCTACACACCCAGCTTTATGAATAATTTCTGCTGACATTGTAGTTAAGCCAACAACGCTTTGATTAACTTGTTCGTAAACATCTAAAACTTGACGCGCACAAGATTTTTCAATGTCAGATGTATAAATGTGGTCGCCCAACAATAGCAAAAACGGCTCACTTTGCACCCAATCTTTGGCACAAAATACCGCATGACCATAGCCTAATTGCTCCTCTTGCAATAAGATGGTAATTATGTTACCTAAATCTTGCAAATATTGACTATATTCTTGATTTTGCGGTGAAAGTTTTTGTAAAAGTTGTTTTTTGGGTGGATTTTTTAATAAATTTTCAAATATTTCTTGATCATCCGGCTGCACTACGAGCGCCACTTCTGCAATTCCAGCACTGATTGCCTCTTCAATAATTGCGAGAATCACAGGTTTTGCTCTACCATCTTGATCAATAATCGGGAAAAGTTCTTTTTTCACAACTTTAGTAGCTGGAAACAACCGAGTCCCAAAACCAGCTACCGGAATCACAGCTTTTTTAACTTGATTTTTATGCATAAGCAGTTGATCACCCCAACTTCTCAAACAACTCCGCCAACACCACATTAGAAAACAAAAACCCTTGCGGATCAATCAAACGCAACCTTCCCTTTGCAACTTCCACCCAAGCTTTTTCAAAATACACTTGCAAACAGCTGCAAATTTCCTTTACCTTTTCTTCCCCAAATGCCTCCGCCAACGCCGCCAAACTCACACCCTCCGCCAAACGTAACCCCAACATTAACGTTTCTAACAATACTTCCTTTGGGGGAGTCACATCACAATCAATCACACCGCCAGCTTGTACCCACTGATAATATTCCCTAGTCTTGCGCGGACGAGTGAAGCGTTTCCCCTCAACATAACTCGCCGCACCCATCCCAAAACCATAATAAGGGCGGTTTTCCCAATAAATACGATTATGCCGACACTGATGGCCAGCTTGGGCATAATTGGAAATTTCATAATGCTCATAACCTGCACTAATCAAAACTTGCTGCGCCATCTGGTACATTTTGACTGTGGCTTCATCCGTGGGCAAAGGAATATCACCAGGTTTGTAGTAACGACCAAAGGCTGTACCTGGTTCAATGGTAAGATCATAGATGGAAATGTGAGTAGGTACAAGCGCTACCGCTTTTTCTAAGGAATCCTGCCATTGATCCAAAGATTGATGCGGCAACCCAGAAATTAAATCTAAACTAAATTCGGGAATCTGGACTTGGTGGATTAGTTCCACAGCTGCAAAGATATCTTCAACTGAGTGCGATCGCCCCGCCGTTTGCAATAATTTTGCTTGAAAGGCTTGGACACCCAAACTTACGCGGTTCACGCCTGCACTGGAATAGCCTGCTATATGTACTAAATCAAAGGTGCCTGGGTCTACTTCCATAGAAATTTCTGCCCCAGAGGCAATCCCAAAATGCTTCTCTAGCTCTGTTACTATACGTTGTAACTGCTCTATTGATAGCAGCGAAGGAGTACCACCACCAAAGAAAATTGTCTTCAGGGGTTGACCGAATGCTGGTGTAATCGCAATTTCTTGACATAGCACCTCAACATATTGGGAGATAGTACCAGATGTTTCGCCCCGCAAGCGATCGCCCACAACAGACACCGGGAAATCACAATAGAAACACCGCCGTCTGCAAAAGGGTATATGTACATAAGCAGAACTCGCAATTTCAGAAATACTAAATTTTTGACTCATTTTGAGAAAAGTTTTAAGTTAACCCAACTGCGAATTAGAGATAATGAAAATGAGGGAAGAATTCAGGAGTCAGAAACCAGAATCCAGAATAATTGGAAAATCAAGTGTGCAATAACTTCTTAATTTTATTAAAATTATTAAGTTTGGGTACCAATGTTTTTTTAATTCTGACTTCTAAATTCTTCCAAAATGAGTAGTTTCTTTACAAGTTTTTGTCGTTTTACAACGAAACAATGAAAAATATTAAGATAAAGCCTTTCGTTATAATAATTGCAGATATTGCGCTACTAAACCCTTAGTGTAAGTCAATATTGATTAGTTTACCTTACCGATGAAATAAAAAATACTTAACTTTATCGGTTAACACAGTTGCAGGAAAACAAGACAACCATGCTTGATGCCATTATTATTTTCTCATTTATCCTAGCAGCGTCCGGAATAGGGTTCTACAGCATCGAACTACTACCCAATGGCACGCTAGATCAGGTAACAAATGTTGAAGCTTTACGCTTAGTTGTTGCCGTCTTTGCCGCTATTATTGGTGGTGCGATCGGGCTGAGTTTCCAGACGACATATCGTCGCCTAGAATCACAAATCAAAGAAATGCCTTTGGAAGTAATCTTAACTCGTGCCATTGGCTTAGTGATTGGGCTATTGCTAGCTAACCTGATGCTAGCCCCATTATTTTTGCTACCTATACCGGCAGATTTTGGATTTATTAAGCCATTGGTGGCAGTTGTCGGCAGTATTATCCTCTCTGTCACTGGTATGAATTTGGCAGATACCCACGGACGAGGCTTATTGCGGTTCATTAATCCCAACACTGTAGAATCAATGGTAGCGGAAGGGACGCTAAAACCCGCCAATACCAAAGTTTTAGACACCAGTTGCATTATCGATGGTCGCATTGAAGCCCTGCTAGAAACAGGGTTTCTGGAAGGGCAAATTATCGTGCCGCAGTTTGTTTTGCAAGAACTGCAACAAGTAGCCGATGCTAGCAAAGACCAAAAGCGCGTGCGGGGAAGGCGAGGACTAGAAATTCTCAACCGCATTAAGGAAACTTACCCCGATCGTATCTTGATCAATGCTCTTGATTACGAAGATATTGCCACAGTGGATGCCAAGTTAGTGCGCTTCGCCCAAGAAATTAGCGGCACACTACTAACCAACGACTACAACTTATCTAAAGTTGCCAGTGTTCAGAAAGTACCTGTTTTGAATGTGAATGATTTAGTGAATGCCGTGCGTCCCAGTTATTTACCTGGTGACAACCTGGATTTGAAAATTCTCAAGGAAGGCAAAGAACCCAGTCAAGGTATTGGCTATTTAGATGACGGCACAATGGTAGTCGTTGAAGAAGGTAGTAGTTATGTGGGTGGTGAACTGCGAGTAGTTGTTACCAGTGCTTTGCAAACCACAGCCGGAAGAATGATTTTTGCCAAACCCCAAGCTTCAGCATTGGCGTGAGGAAAATGTCAGGTGCAATTAGAGTTAAATTATGCCATCGGTGCAGTCAACCTGCACCGATTTTGTATAGGGTGAAATATCAAGACGGTAACAAGTGGATTTTTGTCTGTTTTAAATGTTGGACTTATGTCAGTGAAAACAACCCATTTTATGTTTACGGTGGGACGTGGAAAGCTCAGAAAAAGCGATAAGTACTCAATTTATATCGCATTTACGTAGAATTCAAACTTATTTTAGTCTCAGTCTTTTTTGTACCTTTCTCCACCAGTCAAGCTCTCGTAAAATTAAGAAATGTAAATAATACTTGCTAGCCGAGCAACTATCTAAATTTTAAAGTGTAAGAATTAGAAAAATCTTGTCTCAAGTAGAGGTAAATATGACTTTTATAAAAATTGCTGGGATTTTTCAAACGAGAGAACAAATTAACAAATTTTTACAAAGCTTGCCTAGTGAATTTTATGCTCCTTATATGTTCACAGTAAATCAAGATTTATTATTGGGATTAAAAAATAAAATGCTTGTATTTGATATTTACGAAAATGAACAGGTAATTGTAGTTGAAGTGATCGGAAATCAACTACTTAAAATTCAAGCTTTGCTGAAAAAAGCGAAAGGCCGATACGTTACACCAGAAACCCTAAATTATATTTGCCGATAGCAAATCTATAATTAACCTAAGAAATTGGGATTATGACTAAAATTAATCGAACGCAAATTGGTAACGTTGTAATTAAAACTAGTGAAAAATTAACCCAATTTAATATAAATATTTTTACAAAATACGGTCACAAAAAAGCAAATGAGTTTTTATTAACTCAAAGTAGAGATTTTAGAGCATTATTTGCAATGCTATGGGATCAATACCGAACTAATCCACAGAAATATTATCATTCTGATTGCCTGGAAACTTTAGAAGAATCAAAATCTTTTAAAAATTTTTCATTGCTTTTTATCTACAAAAGCTAATGTCTATGTTCAAGATTCCCTTCAATGAATTTTATGTTATAATCATCAAAGAATGTTACCAAAATTATCAAATTAATAGGGAGATAGGAGCTAGACGATTAGTACTAGGTAGTATCTACTATTTAGTTGCTACATATCCTGAACATGCAGGTTTTTTAAAAAAGCTAATTGATTCATTAGATATTACAGAAAATATAAATTCAGGTAGATTTATCTATGTAGATGAGTATCTTGCTTTAACATATAACCAAGATATAAAAAATAACAATTTAGGTGAGTTGCTGTTTGCATCCAGAAACAAGTCAGGTTTTATAGCTATAATAAAACTGATATTTTTGTGCCTATAAATTCGTTGCGCCATGCTAAAAAAGCTTTAATTAACTATCAAGGTAAACCTCGAAAAGGTGAATTAATAGGAAATGATTCTGTACGTTTTGGCAAGTTTTTAGGATTAGAAATTAGAGATGGATACGCTTATATGTCTAGCTATCAAGAATTGGAAGTTTCTAGAGGCAAAGGATTTAATAAATAGCTTTATTTAAATCCTAATAACATATTTTTTATCTTAAGCATAGAACAACTAGTGTTCGTTAGGTTAAGGCTCATAAATCTCTAACGGCAAATTATCAGGGTCTTTAAAGAAAGTAAATTTCTTACCTGTAATTTCATCAACTCTGATATTTTCTACCTTTACGTCTTTCGATTTTAAATAAAAAACAGTTTGCTCAACATCATCAACTTCAAAAGCAAGATGTCTTAAACCACAAGCCTCTGGTTTACTAGCACGTTCTGGAGGATTTGGAAAAGAGAATAACTCTATTTGAGCATTTTCTCCAACTCGTAAATCTAATTTATAAGAATTTCTCTGGGCACGAAAAGTCTCTTGAATAATTGAAAAGCCTAAAACTTCTACATAAAAATCTTTTGAGCGATCGTAGTCAGAACAAATAATAGCTACATGATGAATATCAGTGATTTTCATGTGTACTTCTCAAGCTACCAATCATTTACCTTTAGCACTTTTACCAGAACTTTACTAGTACACTGTGGCAGAAGTTTGCCTAGCTTCGCTGACCTTGAAACTAAAATTAACCTTGACAAATGACAGCATCAGATGAATAGTAATACGTTTAAGGATTTTATTTTTCTGAATTCATCAAACATCTGTGTTGCAGTCTGACATATAGAAATGATAGCGATCGCGTTGGCAAAGCCTCTCGAAGAGAAGAAAGAAATGCTTAACTGAACTGTATTGACATATAATCTGGTTATTTCAAATGCTCTTGCATAATTCCTCAATCAACCTCTGTTACATTTAACAGGGTTGACTTTTTTTCTTTGTGTAGGCGCAATACAAGGTTTAGTCAATCAACATCAAAAACTTCGCACTCACCTTGAGTCTCAAACTTTTAAATACTGTAAATAATTTGGCAACTATCTTAGTTTTTCAGGAATGAATATATGGGTACTCATTTACCAAACAAAACCAGTTCTTCACACGGCGGAGTTCGTGGAGCAGGCTTTAATCCTCGTTCTCCACAATTTGAGGGACGCTTTGGGCGAATTTTCCGCAGCTTACCCCCAGCCACTTGGTCTGAAGAGGCTTTACGGAAGTTAGCTGGCGATGGTCAAGAAGAAAATCGAATGTCAGCAGAGCCAGAAAAAAATGCTCAGAATTTACCCATAGCTCCTCGTGAAGATGTTGACGAACAAGGTAAACCCCGTGAAAGTCGTCTTCACGATGATGAAGAAAACAGCGGTATTGATGCAGGCTATACCTACTTCGGTCAGTTTATTGACCACGACATTACCTTTGATCCTGCCAGCAGCTTACAGCAACGTAACGATGTCAATGCCTTAGTAGATTTTAGAACCCCAGCCCTAGATTTAGATTCTGTTTATGGCAGTGGCCCTGACGATCAACCGTATATGTATACGGCAAACGGTCGCAAATTTCAGTTGGGACGCGATCTATTAGAAGGTTTAAAAGGCAAGGCTATTACCAAAGATTTACCACGTCATAGCTGGACTGATGATAATGGTGAACATCATCGTGCACTCATTGGAGACAAGCGCAATGACGAAAATGTGATTGTTTCTCAATTACACGGAGTATTTTTGCAATTCCACAACCGACTTGCAGACGAGCATTCAAATTGGAATTTTGCCGAAATTCAGCGTCAGGTACGCTGGCATTATCAGTATGTAGTACTCCACGATTTTCTACCGAGAATTACCTCTTCTGATGTATACAAGGATATCCTTCCCCATTTAAATAATAATGACTCGATTTTCGAGCATCCTCCACGTTTACACTTCTATAAACCGCGTAATGATGCTTTTATGCCCATTGAGTTTGCCGTTGCGGCTTATCGTTTTGGACATTCAATGGTGCGCCCCATCTATCGTCTCAATACTAAGCTTACAGGCGGCAACAATCCTGATACTACTCATCCTAATGAGCTGGCACGAGGCATTGACGGACGGCAATTCATCTTTGCTGGTCTAAAAGAACGTGGACTTAATGGCTTCGACAAATTTCCACAGGAATGGGGAATTGACTGGAATTTATTTTTTGACTTAACAGGAGATAAAGACTCTCGTAAAAACAAGAATCGCACTCAGCCTGCTTACAAAATCGATCCTTCTTTGGTCAATCCGTTGGCGTTCCTGCCAGAGTTTTCTCAGATAAATAAGCAACCTCCACTAGATGACATCAGTAAACTTCAGCCTCAGCCTCAAGCAGGACAATTTAACAATCTAGCCTTCCGTAACCTTCTGCGTGGAATGTCTATGGGTCTGCCATCAGGGCAAGATGTCGCAAGGGCAATGGGGTATCAGCCTCTTAGCGATGAACAACTAAAAGTAGGGAAAGCCACTAATGTTGATGAGTTTGATAAACTGCCAATTCTGGATTCTATCCATACAGACTTTATTGGCAAGGCTCCGCTCTGGTACTACATATTAGCTGAAGCTGCCCATGATTGGCGAAAAAAAGGTGGGAAGACTGAAACACCAGTTAGCCTTGGCAAAGTTGGTAGCCGGATAGTCCTGGAGACATTTGTCGGCTTGCTGTTACACGATAGTTACTCGTTCCTGCGTCAAGCACCTAGATGGACACCCGAAATCGGCAAAAAGCAGAAATTCGATATCCCTGACCTGATTAAATACGCACTGAAACTCTAGTCTGGCTCTTCTATATTTTGTCCGGTCGACTCATACTGTAAATGTTCTCAAATCCAACTCTTTTTGGTTGGATTTGAGCTTATTTTCAATTATTTTATCGAACAGAATTCAGGAGTCAGGAGTCAGAATACAGGAAAGGTATTCTGTACGACTGGTGGATGAATAATCGGGTTTAAGACACCCACAAAACAAGAAAATTTGGTGGTCAACTTTCGTAGTCGCGGGTCTGAATCCCCGACTGATAGCGTCACGCTTTCTCGTGTCCGCGTTCGCGCAGCGTCTCGCAGAGAGCGTCTTGATTCTGACGAATGTATTCTTCTTCAATTGTCTAAGTTTTCAACCATTCAAGGTTATCCTTCAATTTCTTGGTTAAGGTGGTTAATAGATTAACCACCTTAACCAAGGGATGTATTTTTATCCAAAATTTAAAAGCGTTCGACTGACCAAAAACAAAAAGGGTACAAGCCCCTCTCTTACAAAGTTCTGATGCCTGCGGCGGGCTGTGCCAACGGAGGAAACCTCCGCTCAGACTTTGCGCTAAATTTATTTATGGAGAACAGAAAAAATGTATTTCTCGCGCTCTGCGTCTCGAAATACTAAGTCATTATTACAAGCCCCTAAATTGATTTATGGGGATTATTAATTTTTAATTCCCCGTTCGCGTAGCGTCTCCAAGAGTTGGGGTTGACACTCTCCAGCCATCAAGGATTGTAGTATCACTGTGTTAAAACTGGTATCCTAGATGTGCCAAAGATTCAAGCGGTTAATACATTTGGGGCTAATCATCAGTCATTGAAGTTTCAGCTAGTAAAGATGATTTAGGAGGCAATACGCTTGGGTTAAGGCTAAAACTCTTTGTAAAAGTCTTTTTTTTTAACGAACCGCAAAGGGCGCAAAAAAGAGGCAGCGCGTTGCGGTGAATCCAGCGCTGTAGGCGGGTTTCCCGCCGTAGGCGACTGGTGAACCCGAAGGGGGGTTCCCACGCCACTCCCCCCAACGGAGGGAACCTCCGCAAGGGGGTGGCTAAGAGTTGTAGCGACTGCCGTCGCAAAGGAAGAGAAGGAAGAGAAGCAAGAAATGCTTAACTGAACTGTATTGGCTCATGGGGAGCCACTGCGTTGCGGGGTTCCGCCGACTTGAAGCACTGGCTCCCCTGTTCCCGCGCTGCTTCACCAAAATCTAAAATTGAATTGCCCAATGCCCAATGCCCAATGCCCAATGCCCAATGCCCAATGCCCAATGCCCAATAGACTTATCCACAAATAAACCTCAAAATAGCTGAAACCCTTGCATAGCTGGCTTTTTAGCTTATATAAAACAGGAACCTCTAAAACCCTCTCCAGAGCTAGGTTTCAGCCAAATAAAGTTCTCATTTCCGGATAAGTCTATTAGATATCTCCGAAAAAGAATGTAGAGACGCGAAATTTCGCGTCTCTACAAGGGTTCTAGATAACGCATATTTAATTTCTGGAGATGTCTAAGCTAAACCACATCTAGTTTACATATCTAAAATTTATATAACTCTTGTGGGGTGGGCATCTTGCTGCCCTAATTATGCAAGTTAAATGTGTAACAGCTTATGAAGCATTATGGTTACGGCAGTAAATTACGCCGAGGCATAGGTGGTACAGATGATGGATTCAAGGAGATAGGATTGGCTTTACTGCCCCGAACAACGCCAGCTGTTCGCTATTTCCTCTTTTGAGTACTGGCGCTAAAAGATAGCATAACTGGGGGTGTTAGAATGCAAAGTGGGTTTTGTCAAACAGCCTTTGTTGAACTCGCAATGGCTTTAATCAACTACGAGATTCAAATTTGGCAAAGACAATAACTAAATTTCTCCGACAAATATTGGCAGAGTAATTACCTTAAAACAATTGTGTCATTACATAAAAACTATGAGTTTTAATCTTCAAGCCTTACAACTTTCTACTCTCCAGAAACAGTCTGAGGGACTGACTGTAACTGCTTGGCAAAAATTTCTTTTAGATAATAAATTCCCGATTGCCGCCGTTGATGGTGATTTTGGTAATATTACAGATAAAGCAACCCGTGAATATCAAAGCCGTAATAGTTTAACGGTGACAGGAGTTGTGGATATTAGTACTTATAAAAAAGCACTAGAGCAAGGTTTTGCAATTTATTTTGCTATTTATACCAATGCCGTAAAAAAACTATTATCTTATCTTAACTTTGGCGAGAATGAGGTCAAAGACTTACAACAAAGTTTAACTGCGATCGCTCGATTGAACCCTCCCTTAACAGTTGATGGAGACTTTGGACTCAACAGTATAAGGGGACTAAGCGAAACTTATAAAAAAAGAGACATTAATTTTCGAGCCGAGTTAGCTCAACAGCTTTCTAATGCAACAAAAACCAAGCTAGGCACTGATTTGGATCTGGCTTTAGACAACATAACCGAATACGCAAAAAGATTAAGACAACGACTTAGTGGAAAGGACTGGGTTACATTTTTCCCAAACAGCGACTTAATCGATGATTTGGCTTCTCCCTTCCGTCAAAAAGTACAAGCTTTTGAGGGAGCCTTACAAAATGCCGGAGCTACTATCAGTATTGCTTCAGTATTACGTTCTCCAGAAAGAGCTTATTTAATGCACCATGCTTTCCGTATCAGTAATTATGAAATTACTGCTAAAGATGTTCCTTCCATGCCGAATGTAGATATTAATTGGGTGCATTATACGGAAGCTATCTCTGTCCTTGCTGCTAAAGAAATGGTGTCTGCTTATAATATTGCTTTTCGACCTGTTCTTACCTCTCGTCATACCCAAGGATTAGCAATTGATTGGGAAATTACTTGGTCAGGAACTTTAAATATCAAAAACGCTAGTGGAACTATTATCAGTATTAGTGAGCCACGAACGAGTTATGAAAATTCTACTTTATGGCAGGTAGGCCGTTCTTACGGTGTAATCAAATTATCTAGCGATCGTCCTCACTGGTCTAGTGATGGACATTGATGAAAAACTCCACCCACAAGGGGATAGAGTTTTTGGGCATGGGGAATGGGGCATAGGGCATGGGGAAGAAGTTACCTGTTTGGCCCATGCCCTATGCCCCAAGGGTTGGGGCGACTATCCCTCTCCACCCACGTTCGCGCAGCGTCCCGTAGGGAGGGGATGGAGTTTCCTGCCGCTTTCAATGAATAGTATTACTGATGCGTTTTCTTGGCATTGCCTCCAAGCAAAGGTAAAGATTTTACAGTGGCTTCTCTACAAGACGCCAAAAGCGAACGCTCCAATTAAAAATTAAAAAATGATACAAGCTCCTCTCTTACAAAGTTCTGATGCCTGCGGCGGGCTGTGCCAACGGATAGCGCAGCGTTAGCGAGTCCGCGAGCGTCGGAAACCTCCGCTCAGACTTTGCGCTGAATTCATTAGACTTATCCACAAATAAACCTCAAAATAGCTGAAACCCTTACATAGCTGGCTTTTTAGCTTATATAAAACAGGAACCTCTAAAACCCTCTCCAGAGCTAGGTTTCAGCCAAATAAAGTTCTCATTTCCGGATAAGTCTATTTATGGAAAAGAAGGAAAAATGTATTTCGAGACTCGCAGCACGTTCGCCCTTGGCATCTCGTAGAGAGAAATACGGCATCCTGACTTCAAGAAGAGTAAATTTATTTATGGGAATGTTAATTTTTAATTCCTCATTCGCGTAGCGTCCCGTAGGGAAGGGGTTGACTGGTGCAAACTTTAGTGGCAGATATAAATAGAAAAAACTTATTAGAGAATAATATGGCAGATATAAACGGTAATTGGTTAGGAACTTACTGGCAAGATGAAATGCCTAATCGATTTGAAGCAGCTTTTGTTCAGAGTGGGAATACTTTAAGTGGTTCTATTCTAGACGACAACTATTTAGGAGAAGCGACTGTTAGTGGCGAGGTAATTGGGCGTAGTATCAGCTTTACTAAGCGCTATTTAGTCACCTCACCTGCGTCAGTCACATATATAGGCATAGTTTCAGAAAATGAAGATTATATGCAAGGAAAGTGGAATATAGGTTTTCAATATTCTGGGTTATGGGAAGCTCGACGAAGTGGAGAGAATCTGATTGTAGATTTACAAACTCGGCTTGAACAGCAGACTTTACTAACAGTTTCAAGAAAGGGATAACTCTAAATATAGTAGAGCCTAGTTTTAGATATTTTTTTTAATTACCATGTCGAAATAAATAACTTGCTTTTCTTGAGCAATCGAATGCGACGTGCTTAGAATAGCACCTCGCAACCCATACTTAGAATGATCGCAGAGCCTTAATCACGGTTAAACAACCACAAAATTGTTTTTCCAGCGCCACCGTCGAGGGTGTTATTGCCAGAAGCGGCATAGTTTTCTCCCGCTTTTTCACTTACTAAAGTAATATAGCAATCCTATCTGATTTATGAAAATTCGCAGTTTCCAGATCCCGGACTTCTTTAAGAAGTCGGGGATCTAACTTTTCACGAATAATTTAGGATTGCTATAAAAGAGAGGCTAAATAAGTAAATGTGAATCATTGTAACTATATTAAGAAAATTAAATTGTCGGGTGCGTTAATTTATATTTGTTTACAAGTATGGAAATTTTCTTGCGGACTTACTTACATTAGTTTTTTGCTCTATGTTGATTGTGAGTTGTAATAACTCTGGCAAGAGTGCTTTTCAAAAGAATCAAGACTCTAATTTTCTTAAATTGACACCAATGGCATCTCGCCCACCCCACAAGTAGTAGTAATTTATTTGTTGGAAATCCCTAACAAATCTCTTCTTCTGTGTCCTCCGCGACTCTGCGGTTTTTTCTCCAAAAATGCTTAATCAAAACCAAACACCTTTATTAGATGCCTTAAAAGTTAATGCAGCAAGATCCCATGCGCCTTTTTACACCCCAGGACATAAACAAGGTGAGGGAATTTCTCAACCCTTGACTGATTTACTTGGCAAAGCTGTCTTTCGGGCTGATTTAACCGAATTAGCAGATTTAGATAATCTCTTTGCACCCCAAGGCGTTATTCAAAAAGCACAACAGCTAGCGGCTGAGGTATTTGGGGCTTCGCAAACATGGTTTCTTGTGAATGGTTCTACCTGTGGTGTTGAAGCAGCAATTCTTGCTACCTGTGGTACCGGCGATAAAATCATTTTGCCTCGGAATGTGCATTCTTCTGCGATCGCTGGTTTAATTTTCTCCGGTGCAATACCCATTTTTCTTAATCCTGAATATGATCCAGTTTTAGATATTGCCCACAGCATCACGCCCAATACTGTAGAATCTGCACTCCAACAGCATCCCGACGCGAAGGCCGTGTTCACAGTTTACCCCACATATTACGGTGTTTGTGGAAATTTGAATGCGATCGCCAACATTACCCATCAATATAATATCCCTCTACTCGTAGATGAAGCACACGGCGCACACTTTAGCTTTCATCCAGAATTCCCCACTCCAGCTTTAGCCGCAGATGCCGATTTAACTGTACAATCGATCCACAAAGTACTCGGTGCAATGACACAAGCATCGATGCTGCACATTCAAGGTAACAGGATAGATGGCGATCGCATCAGTAAAGCTTTGCAACTTTTACAGTCTACCAGTCCTAGTTATTTACTTTTAGCTTCTTTAGATGCAGCGCGTCAGCAAATGGCACTCCACGGCAAAATTCTGATGTCTCGCACTTTACAACTTGCTGACGAAGCTAGAACCAGAATCGGCCAAATTCCGGGATTATCAGTTTTGGAAATGCCTCGGTTGCAGGGATTTCCCGGCTTTGTGGCTTTAGATAAAACGCGGCTAACTGTCACTGTTTCTGGTTTAGGCTTAACCGGATTTGAAGCAGATGAAATTCTGGATGAGAAATTTGCTGTCACTGCTGAATTCGCCTCACTGCAACATCTCACCTTTATCATTAGTTTGGGCAACACCCCAGCCGATATTGAGCAATTAGTACAAGGTTTTACCACCCTTGCCAAAGAATATCGCCGAAGCAACTTTACTGTTAACAACAATATCTGGCAAAATTTTGTAAGTAAAGTGAGTCATCCTTTACATTTTTCCCCCCGTGAAGCCTTTTTTGCTGTTAGTGAAACATTGCCTGTAGCACAAACAAGCGAACGCATCTGTGCCGAAATCGTCTGTCCGTATCCCCCAGGAATTCCCGTGTTAATGCCGGGAGAAGTGATCACTAAACCCGTTCTTGACTATCTGCAACAAATCCAGGCGATGGGAGGATTGATCAGTGGTTGTGCTGATAGTAGTTTACGCACCCTAAAGGTAGTAAAAGAATGACTTCTATGGTAAATTTAAGGTTAATAATTTGAGTCCATTGCTTATAATGATTCCTCGTTTGTCAAACTTACCTAAATAATCTTCTATTAAAAATAAATTTAAATCAATGAAGATAAATTTTTTCTTCTTAGCAGCAATTGTACTTTCCTTAGTAACGAGCTTCAATAGAGCCGCTTTTGCTCAAAGTCCAACTAATACTATTGCACCAAGTAGTAACGCTCAAGAAATAGAAAAAACTAATAATATCAAGAAATTGTTTGAGATAACTGGTGTGAAAAATCTTTCTCGACAGATCATCACTCAATTATTAAATGATTTCAAGTCCAATTATCCTCAAGTACCTCAAAAGTTTTGGGATAATTTTGCTGTTGAAATCAAATCAGATGATATTGTAAATGAGATTATTCCTATTTATAATAAATATTTTAGTAATGAAGAAATTAAACAACTTTTGACATTTTATCAGACACCTGTAGGACAAAAAACAATTACTGTTCTTCCCCAACTTTATCAGGAATCTTATGATGTTGGGAAAAGATATGGAAGAGCAGCAGCCCAAAGAGCCTTAAAAAAATTGGAAGCCGAAGGATATATCCGCCCTAGTCAATGAACCAGTGTATGATGTTAAATTTAATTTAGGAATAGGTAATTTTTAGGTTCAGCTCAATTACCAATCCTGTCAATAAGCAGCAAAGGGGCAAAGGAGAAAGATTTTTTTGCTCTTCTGCTCATGCTGTACCTATTGTTGAATTGCTTGATAAAGCAACTTTAAACCCAGATCAACTTTGCTCTCCACCTTCTACAATAAAGATAGACTTTGTTGAGATTTGTATAGTAGGGGATAAGCTGTCATGGCTCCCGCCGTTTTAATTCAAAATCTGCAAAAACGCTATGGTACAGTGGTCGCCGTCCAAGATGTTTCCTTTCAGGTAGAATCAGGAGAAATCTTTGGTTTATTGGGCCCCAACGGTGCTGGGAAAACTACTACCTTGCGTGCCTTGTGTACACTTACCACACCGGATGCTGGCAAAATCGAAATATCTGGCATCTCTGTGTTAGATAATCCGAGAGTGGCAAGACAACGACTAGGCTATGTAGCTCAGGAAGTCGCTATCGATAAGGTGTTGACTGGAAAAGAACTACTGCAATTACAAGCAGCACTTTATCACCTCCCAGGCGCGATCGCCAAACAGCGCATTGAGACGGTATTAGATTTACTCGGTTTGCAAGAATACGCTAATAAAAAGACAGGAACCTACTCTGGCGGTTTACGCAAGCGCCTAGACTTAGCTGCTGGGTTGCTCCATGCACCGGATGTTTTGGTATTGGATGAACCAACTGTGGGACTTGACATAGAAACTCGTTTTGTGGTATGGGAATTCCTGCGAAAATTACGCGCCTCTGGGACGACGGTAGTAATTACCAGCCATTACTTAGAAGAGATTGACGCTCTAGCCGATCGCGTGGCAATTATTGATCGCGGCGTTGTGATTGCAAGTGGTACACCTTCACAGTTGAAAGATCAAGTCGGCGGCGATCGCATCACCTTGCGAATCCGCGAGTTTTCCCCGACTGAGGAAGCCGAAAAAGCTAAAAACCTCTTGCAACCGTTGCCGTTTGTGCAAGAAGTGATCATCAACAGCGCTCAAGGTAATTCGCTCAACTTGGTGGTGACACCTCAGAATGATGTTCTGATTAACATACAGCAAGCGCTGAATACTGCTGGCTTGCCAATTTTTGGTATCGCCCAATCTCGCCCCAGCCTCGATGACGTTTATCTCGCCGCTACAGGACGCACCTTATTAGATGCAGAACTCGCAGCCGTTGGCATCCGCGATCCTAAGGCTGAGAAAAAGCAGAATATGAGATAGGGGCATGGCGCATGGGGCAGAGGAGCAGAGGAGCAGAGGAGCAGAGGAGCAAAGGAAAATAATTAATGCCCAATGCCCAATACCCAATGCCCAATGCCCAATGCCCAATGCCCAATGCCCAATGCCCAATGCCCAATTAATCCAAAATTCCTATGAGTGTTACTCCTAAATCTGATCTAAATTGGCAGCCGGCAGTATTACCACAAGTTGACGCTAATACTGCACCTAACTTTTTCGGTGAATTGGTACAAGAGACGTTGGCTTTAACTCGTCGCTTGTTTATTCAGTTGCAACGCCGTCCCTCATCTTTGATTGCCGGAATTATTCAACCAGTGATGTGGTTAGTCCTATTTGGTGCTTTGTTCCAAAATGCTCCCAAAGGTATATTTGGCAATACAACAAATTACGGGCAATTTTTGGCTGCCGGTATAATCGTGTTTACAGCCTTTGCTGGGGCGCTGAATGCTGGTTTGCCCGTAATGTTTGACCGCGAGTTCGGCTTTTTGAATCGTTTACTCGTAGCACCCTTAGCATCGCGGTTTTCCATTGTTTTTGCTTCGGCAATCTTCATTATTAGCCAAAGTTTGCTGCAAGCAGCAGTAATTGTAGTAGCGGCGGCGTTCTTGGGTGCTGGGCTACCAGATGCAGCTGGGTTGGGTGCGATCGCTCTAATTGTTTTGCTATTAGCTTTGGGTGTAACAGCCATCTCCCTCGGTTTAGCTTTTACTCTACCCGGACACATTGAATTAATTGCAGTGATTTTCGTGACTAACCTGCCATTGTTGTTTGCTAGTACTGCTTTAGCTCCTCTATCCTTCATGCCTCAGTGGTTGCAGGTTGTGGCTACCCTGAATCCTCTCAGCTATGCGATCGAACCAATTCGCTATCTATATCTCCACAATAGTTGGGGATTAAGTAGTGTAGTGATGCAGGCTCCTTGGGGTAATGTTACCTTTGGGGGAGCCTTGCTGGTATTGTTTAGCTTTGCCCTTGTCGCCTTACTGAGTATTCAACCCCAACTGCGTCGAACTCTTGCTTAAGATAAAATAGAGTAATTTTAGGGTCAAAATACCATGAAAAAACCATTTTTACAAATTACTAGACTCTTTGTAACTACCGTAGCAGGAATTAGCTTTGCTTCCTTGCTGATGGCTCAACCGAGTTCGGCTCAAATCAGTAATCCATCAGATGCTTTTCCCAGTAATAGTACAACAGACCAAAATACCGATCCCTTCTCCCGTTCCAACTCAGACAATTTCAACATGTTTGACCTGATTCATCGGGCGAATTTCGGAACTCTCAACTGGAATTCTGACCAACAGAACCAAGAACTAGACTCAGCAGCAGCAGCCTTTAAAGCAAGGCAACAAAAACTAATTCCAGGTCAGCAACAAGCAACTCCTGGTTCGCCAGGGCTTACACTACCATCACTTACACCACGTACACCACAATCAATTACACCACCATTAGGTAACTGAATTCAAACAAAGAACCCCAAGCCTCTAGGCTTTGGGGTTCAGACTATTTAAAAAATCTTTAGTTATCAGGTAAAAAACTACAGCCCAAGTGAAGCTAAAAGATCGCTAGCATGGGTGGTAGTATTTACAGCACTGTCAACATGGGTAATTTTGCCCTTGGGGTCGATTACGTAGGTAACGCGCTTGGCATAACCGCCGCCATCCACATCAAAAGCTTTGATGAGAGATTTGTCGCTGTCAGCCAGTAGGGGAAAATTCAAATTATATTTTTGGGTGAATGCCTGATGGGAGACTTCATCATCTGCACTTACTCCCAAGATGACAATATCTTTACCTTGATATTGAGACTGAGCATCTCGAAAACTACACGCTTGTTTGGTGCAGCCTGGCGTGTCATCTTTGGGGTAAAAATACAAAACGAGCGTCTTACCGGCAAAATCAGATAACGAGACTGTGTTGCCGTTTGTATCTTTGGCGGTAAATGCAGGTGCATCCGTACCAACTGCTAGAGACATAATTAACCTTTCCTGTTTGAGATTGTTGATGCACTTGAAATTTTACATTATTACATTAATTTATTAATTTATGGTTCTAAAAATAAGTTGCACATCGCGTTAACTATACTTGAGATAACTAATTTTGGTTAAATCAGGTAACTGTTACAAGAAAAAATATATTCTGAAATTAATCTTTATAAGAAAAATTTCTCCCGATACACAATGGCTACTGTTGATTCCCAAAACCCAAATATTTTTGTCTATCCTCGGAGCACAGTAGAAAGAGCCGAGCGATCGCTAATGTGTTCGCCCTTTAATCTATCATTATTTGAAGTCATGGGACACCAGAGTGTCTCATTGAGTGCGATCGCTCTGGAAAATGGACTCAAGCAGGGCTATACTAAACGCCCTTTATCAGAATTAGCGTGTGACAACGCCTTGGGCTGGCTGATCCAAGTGGGTATATTACGCCGAGAAGTCGATGGTCAGGGAATTACAGATAGTTATCGCCTCACTCCCTTGGGACGGCAGTTGGTGGAACAATATCAGGGAAAAAATTGGCGGACTCCTTCATGGCGCGATCATTTATCCGATGCTGTGATTCGTTGGTTACGGATACCTTTTTAGAATAAAAAACTAAAGAGTTAGGATTAGGCAATCAAAGGGAACAATATATACGGAAACATCACATCTATTCATGAAGTCTTTACCATAACCATTTGACTGAAATTTGTGATGCTGAGTATTGGGCACTTGTACTGAGCTTTGTTGAAGTATTAGGCACTTGTACTGAGCTTTGTCGTTGGCGCAGCCTCTCGTAGAGAAGTATTGGGCATCGTGTATAGTTCATCTCCTTCATCTCCCTCATCTTCCCTTGCTCCCCTGTTATTTGCTCCTAAAAATTCACCCTGTATCTGGAAAAACTAACTAATAGCGACTATGAAATCAATTATGGTGGTGGGGACAACATCCCATGCAGGGAAATCACTTTTAACTACAGCTATTTGTCGCATTTTGTCGCGGCGTGGCTGGCGAGTGGCTCCCTTTAAAGGTCAAAACATGGCTTTAAATGCTTATGTCACTGCCAGTGGTGGAGAAATTGGCTATGCCCAAGCAGTGCAAGCTTGGGCTGCGGGAGTAGTACCTTGGGTAGAAATGAACCCAATTTTACTTAAACCCCAAGGGGATATGACTTCCCAAGTAATTATCAAAGGTAGGTCTGTAGGCAAAGTCAGTGCCTCAGATTACTACGAGCAATATTTTGAACTGGGGTGGCGGACAATTGAAGAATCCCTACAGCATTTAGCAACAGAATTTGACTTGGTAGTTTGTGAAGGTGCTGGTAGTCCAGCAGAGATTAACCTCAAACACCGCGACTTAACTAATATGCGGGTAGCAAAATATTTAAATGCACCAACGATGTTAGTAGTTGATATTGATCGAGGTGGTGCTTTTGCCCATGTCGTTGGAACTTTAGAGTTATTAGAACCAGATGAACGCGCCTTAATTAAGGGTGTAGTAATTAACAAGTTTCGAGGACAGCGATCGCTCCTAGATCCGGGAATAAAATGGTTAGAAGAACGTACAGGTATCCCCGTTATCGGTGTTATACCTTACTTACAAGATGTCTTTCCCGCAGAAGACTCCCTTGACCTGCTAGAACGTCAATCGTCGGCTAATAAACCCCAAACTGATCTCAACATTGCCGTCATCCGCTTACCCAGAATTGCCAACTTCACCGACTTTGACCCACTGGAATCAGAAAGCTCAGTTTCAGTGAGATACCTCAGCCCTAAGCAAGATTTGGGACATCCTGATGCCGTGATTATCCCTGGTACAAAGACCACAATTTCTGATTTGCTACTGCTGCAAAAAAGCGGTATGGCAGAAGCTATCCAACACTATGCTGCCTCCGGTGGCACAGTTTTAGGTATCTGCGGCGGCTATCAAATGCTCGGTCAAATCATCGCTGATCCAGAAGGGATAGAGGGACAAGCTGGCAGATTTCAGGGGTTAAATCTTTTACCAATTAGAACTGTAATTACAGGACAAAAAATTGCCCGCCAGCGCCAAGTTACCTCAAATTTTCCGCAACAGGGCTTGCCAGTCAATGGCTTTGAAATCCACCAAGGGCGATCGCGCATTGAACAGCAAGGCATAGATCCCCAATCCTACCATGCCCTATTTGACGATATTAATTTAGGGTTAGTAGATAGTTGCCAATCGGTGTGGGGAAGTTACCTGCACGGACTTTTTGACAATGGGCCTTGGCGACGGGCTTGGTTAAATCGCCTCCGTCAACAGCGAGGTTTAAAATCTTTGCCCACAGGTGTTGCTAACTACCGGGAACAGCGAGAGCAGATTTTAGACTCCCTAGCCACTGAAGTTGAAAGCCATTTAGACTTAACTCAGTTTTTGTCTTAAGCTAAAGTGCTTAAAAATCGCACATTTTTTCGTTCCAACTGTCATTTGTTATTAGTCATTTGCAAAGGACAACTGACAACTGACAAATGACAATATTAAATTAAATGCGTAATATTGATGATTGTTCGTGTCCGCTTTTTACCAGATGATGTCACAGTAGATGCTGAGGTGGGAGAAGCCCTGTTAGATGTAGCAGACCGGGCTGGGGTATTTATTCCCACAGGTTGTCTCATGGGGTCTTGTCACGCTTGCACCGTCGAATTAGAGGATGGAGAGATCATCCGCGCTTGTATCACCGCAGTACCGCCACGCGAAGAATTGACGATTAATTTGTTTAGTGACCCAACTTGGTAAAGTTACTGAGCCTCTTGTACTGAGCGCAGTCGAAGTATGCCGAAGTATTGATTCTGAATTCTGAATTCTGAATTCTGACTTCTGAATTCTGACTTCTGACTTCTGAATTCTGAATTCTGAATTCTGACTTCTTCTTCAAAAATCAAAGGTTGTGCGAATCACACCCACATACTGCGTATCATTTCTGCTGTCGTTTTCCGGGTTGAGAATCACCCAAAAACCAGGAGTCACTGAGATATTATCATTTAGTCGGTAGCGATAGAATGCTTCGATATGATAAGCGTTGTCTCGGTCTTGACGAACATCACTGTTAGAGACACGCGGCGGTATACCAAAGAGAATTCCCGGCAAGTTACCCCTACCCCCGACATCTGGAAACGACATCCCAATCGCCCCAAACCAGACATTGGCATTGTCACCACTGTTCACAAATACAGAATCTGTCCCACCTCTGCCATTGGAAATATCACTCAAACCAGAGTTCTTGGCATTTGCCCAGATATATCCACCCCAAGCGTGGATTTGGAAATTCGGGGAAAAGCGATAGAATCCCTGTGCGCCGACAATATCGTTGGAAGTAGCAATGTTGTTGCCAAAGGGAGCGTTTGACAGCGCACTACCCGTCCCAGCAGCGATATCGACTACTCCAGCAGGGCTATAGCCATGAGAGTAGGCCACACCAATGGCTCCTTGCTTACCATAATAAGCTAAGTGCGCCAGGGCGTTGTAACCGCCATCAAACAAGCCGTTGCTAGCCGATGGGACATTGGGACTGCTTGCTAAATAGCCCAAGGTGAGAATCAAGTCTTTGCTAATGTTCCAGTTAGCGGCTGCACCGCCGCCACCTCGCCGGAATAAGGGACTGTATGACCCAAAAAGTGAGAGAACCCCATTGCCGTCGTCAGCGATTGTGGCGGGAGTGACGGTGGTTGAAATATCGGTGTAACCAATGCCTGTGGGCCCAACAACGAAGTTAAGAGAATCACCGACTGGGAAGTAGTAACGGATGTGGGGAACAAAAAGTGTATCGTTGCTGTCATAATCGAAGTTCAGGCGTGTCATCCCTGTGCCTGTGGCTGCGGCAATTTGGCTTGAGCCATTGGAATTCGTAAAGTTGCCAAACTCCAGCCGGACTCGCAACAAATCTTTGCCGGTGAAGCTGCTCTCAAAGTTGAGACGACCGCGATTTGCAAAGTAGATACGGGATTCATCGCGATTTCCACCGACTCTATTACCAAAGGTATCACTAATGGCGGTAATAATTTGAGCATTCAGCCTGGTAGTGGTGGAAAATTGCTGCCCCTCCAGCGTTGCTGTATGTGCTTCCAGCGTATCCACCCGCCCACGCAGAGTTGTCAATTCTGCTGCAAACTCTGTTTGCAAATTTTGCAGCACTGCCAAATCTTCTTTCTTGACTAAATCATTAGTACCCGCAGCAATTAATTCATTAATCCGGTCTAAGCAGGCATTTAAACCAGCTGCAAACTCATAACGACTCAAAGCACGGTTGCCGCGATAGGTTGCATCAGGATAACCTGCAATACAGCCATAACGTTCCACTAGCGATTGCAGTGCTTGGAATGCCCAATCACTCGGTTTAATATCGGAAAACTGGGAAACAGAATTGACTTGTCCCTGCAAATTCCTATTAGCATCTGCTGCATTAGAATCATCTTCAGGAGGTGCTGCCCAAACTGCTGGAATTGCCAAAAAGAAGATGAAAAAACTATGAAAAATAATTTTTAGCATTGGCTTATTATTTGAAAATGGTTGAATTTTGACTTTGTAACTAAAGAGATTGCAGTCGAACAAAAGCTTCGAGATTATGAGCTAATACGCTTGAGTTAAGGCTTAATTCTTTGTCGAAGTTAATTTTTTAACGAACCGCTAAGGACGCAAAGAACGCAAAGGAAGAGAAGGAAGAAACCCTTAACTGAACTGTATTAGATTATCAGCTAATCAGCATTAAAGCAATTCGCAATTCGCAATTACGTTTTGTGACGGGGATTTGAATTAGGCGTTCAATTCCTGCTGCCTATAGAGGCAGGGGAATTAAACTGAACATACTTTGTTAAAATTACATATTTTGAGTTGAGGTTTAAGGTCACTTAAAGCAGCGCTATAACTTTTTGCTCATTGCTGCTTTTAGTAGCCGCTTCTATAATCCGCATTACATTAATTCCGTCTTCAGCAGTAACAGCAATTGGCTGATTATTAACAATGGATTTGTATACCGCATCGTAATAACCTAAATAACTGCCCTGTGAGCTTTTAACTTTTTCCCGAATTACTTTTGTGTCTTTTTCTGTATGAAGCAAGCCATATTCACTTTCCGGCTCTGTATACCAATCAAGTGTGTTAGGCTTTATACCCGCTACTAAATACTCTTCTTGTTTATCGGCCCTGCTTTTAAGAAAAGAACCCTTAGTGCCATGTATGATATAGGCAGGTGCAGGCTCACGCACAAGGAAACTTGCTTTTAATTTGACGCGCAGTTTGTCGTAGTATAGTATCAACTCAAAACAATCATCTACCTGCGATCGCAGCCTGGTTATGCGGATGTCTGCAAAAACAGCATCAGGCATTCCAAATAAATGCAAAGCCTGATCTATTAAGTGTGGGCCTAAATTGTTTAATGTTCCTGCCCCTGGACTTGGAACTTCTACATGTTGTTTATGGCTGAGAGTTGGTTTATATTTTTGAAGTTGAAATTCTGCTTCAACAATATCACCTAGCAAGCCTTCCTGTACAATTTTTTTAACTGTTTTAAAATCACTATCCCACCTGCGATTTTGATATACAGATAATTTCCTTCCTTGTTGTTGTGCCAAGTCTTTCAGCTTTTCGGCTTCTGCTACCGTTGTGGTGAATGCTTTTTCTACTACTACATGTTTATCTGCAAGCAAAGCCTGTTTAGTATAATCGTAATGCGTATAAGTGGGTGTATTTACCACCACCAATATTACTTGCTCATCTGCTAGTAATGCTTCCAAAGAAGGATAGCTTTTTACTCCAGGATAATGTTGCTGTATTAGCTTTTTGCTTCTTTCCCAAGAACCGGCTAATTTAAATCCGGGATGCAAATCAATAAACGGCGCATGAAATACCATTCCAGACAAACCAGAAGAACAAAGAGCCGTATTGATAGTTTCCATCTTTTTAGTGATTGACTGAAGCGAGAGTTTGTATTTAGTTCACCAAATTAATTTTGATAAGTTCGTAGTGGGTAGCTCTAACCCTTATCTAAGTACTAAAGTACTTACTACGAACTCCCTTAACCTGTGATAATACTTATGGCAAAATCAGGACTATGAATTACGAATTACATATCTTCTAACTCAATTCCTTTGGTTTCTTTAATAAAAAAGAGAATGAAAAAGAATGAGGTCGCTGCGGCAATTGTATAGAGTCCATAGGCAGAACCTAGACCGAAATATTGCAGTATGGGAGGAAATGTTGTGGAAATAACGAAGTTGGCAACCCATTGCATGGCAGCAGCAACTGAAAGTGCAGCAGCTCGAATTTTGTTATTAAACATTTCTCCTAACAGCACCCAAACCACTGGCCCCCAGGAGAAACCGAAGCAAAACACATAAAGGTTGGCTGCGATGAGAGCGACTGTACCTGCGCTTCCGGTGAGATTGGGGTTGCCAGCAGCATCGAGGGGAGCATTGCCAAAAAGATAAGCCATCGTCCCCAAGGTCAAGGTCATGCCAATCGACCCTAGTATGAGCAAGGGCTTGCGACCAAATTTATCCACGAAGGCGATCGCAATCAATGTTGTAATAATGTTGACGGCTCCTGTAATCACTGTGATTGTTAGGGAATCTTTTTCGGAAAACCCGACTGCCCGCCACAAAACGCTGCTGTAGTAGAAGATTACATTAATACCAACAAATTGCTGTAATACAGATAAGCCTATTCCTATCCAAACAATGGGCAGGAGTCCGCCACTTCTACCCAACATGTCAGAAAACTTAGGCTGGCGTTCACGAAGCACTGTCTGCCGAATTTCTTCGATTTTTGGCAGCACATCACCCCCCAAAATCTTGGTCAAAACGCTAGCAGCTTCTGGTTCTCGTCCTTTGGCAACTAAGTAACGGGGAGATTCAGGAATTGTAAAAGCCACCATCCCGTAGAATACTGCTGGTGGGACTGCTGTCCAAAACATCCAGCGCCAGGCTGCAACCCCAAACAAAAATGGCGAGTCTGCTGAACCTGCTGACACAGCGATAAAGTAGTCGCTTAATAAGGCGACAAAAATTCCGACTACGATCGCTAATTGTTGCAGAGATCCTAACCTTCCGCGCAAATGAGTGGGAGAACATTCCGCAATGTAAGCTGGGGCGATGACGCTAGCAACGCCAATTCCAATCCCACCTAATAGTCGCCAAAAAATAAAATCCCAGATACTGAAGGCAAGCCCAGAGCCAATGGCACTGATAGTAAATAACACCGAAGCGACCACCATTGCCTTGACTCGACCATAACGGTCTGCAATCTGTCCGGCAAAGAAAGCTCCTACCGCAGAACCCAGCAACGCTAGGGACACTGCTAGCCCTGTTACCCAACTACTGATGTTAAAAGCTTTTGCTATAGATAAAACCGCGCCGTTGATAACTGCGGTATCAAAACCGAACAGAAAGCCGCCGAGGGCAGCAGCACCAGCAATCAAAATGACATAAAACGTGTTGGATTTACGACGAACAGTAGTGGAAGACATAGTTTATATATTGGGCATTGGGGATGGGGCATTGGGCATTGGGAATTGGGCATGGGGCATTGGGCATTAGTTAGTTATTCTCGGCGCCCCAGTCCCTTTGATACTTCAACGTCTGGAACGTCTGCGGAGTCGGTCAATCATAACTGCCAAAATAATTACTAGTCCTTTGACGACTAATTGCCAGAAGTAAGAGAGGTTCAACAGAGTTAAACCATTGTTGAGAATAGCAATGATTAATGCACCTAAAAGTGTGCCGCCAATGGTACCAATACCGCCTGTGAAGCTGGTTCCACCAAGAATAACAGCTGCGATCGCATCTAATTCATAACCTTGACCTAATACGCCACTAGCACTATAAAGACGGCTAGCACTCATGATTCCGGCTAAACCTGCGAGTAATCCACTAATACCATAGACGAATAGCAATACACGATTAACTTTAATTCCAGTTAATCTCGCTGCCCGCTCGTTACCACCGACAGCATATATCTGCACTCCTAAAACAGTTTGTCGCAACACAAACCAGCTAGCGATTACGGTCAGTAGCGCAATGATTACTAGCCACGGCAGAGGGCCGACATAACTATTACCCACCCAAGCAAAATTGATGTCCCGGTTAATCAGCGTTGTCCCCTTGGCAACCAAAAAGGCTACACCCCGCAAGGCAGTCAGTGAACCCAAGGTAACAATAAAAGGTGGCACATCCAAGAAGGTGATGAGAGCGCCATTGACTAAGCCTAAAAGCAATCCTGCCAGCAAAGCAGCAGGTACGGCCGCCCAACTTAAAGCTGGCAGTAGCGATACCAGCAACGCAACTACGGCAGAAACAGCTAAGATTGACCCAACTGAAAGGTCAATACCTCCGGTGAGAATCACAAAGGTCATTCCTGTCGCCAGCACAATATTGATTGATGCCTGACGCAAGATATTAACGATGTTACCGCCAGTCAGGAAGTTGGGAGAAAGGAATGCAAATAAGATGCAGATAATTACTAGGATTGGCAGAATACCCGCAACTTGCAGGAAAGTGCTAATTGATTTCTGGTTGCAGGATACGGGGTTGTTGTCTAATTTATTGGTAGGCGGTCTGACTGTCTGACTCATGATGCTAATACCTCCGATGCTCCAGTTGCATAGTGCATAATCTTTTCTTGGGTGATTTCTTGACCAAGACTGCCATCCAGTTCGCCTACCAACTGTCCTTCTCGCATCACTAAGACGCGATCGCTCATGCCGACAATCTCCGATAGTTCGCTGGAAACCATTAAAATAGCAACACCTTGCGCTGCCAATTCGCTCATAATTCGGTAAATTTCGCTTTTGGCACCGATATCTACGCCGCGTGTCGGTTCATCTAACATCAATACTCTTGGCTTTATGGCTAACCAACGCGCTAGTAGTAGCTTCTGTTGATTACCACCAGAAAGATCGAGCGCTCTAATTTCCAAATTGGCCAGGCGGATATTAAAGTTTTCCACCGCGTCTGTTGATAGCCGATTAACTGAAGGCCAGTTAACAATTCCAGCCTTTGCATCCTGCTTGAGTGTGTTGATGGCAATATTCTTCCGGGCACTCATCTCCAGAAATAAACCTTGGTCTTTGCGGTCTTCCGGGACGTAGCCAATTCCCGCAGCAATAGCATCACTGGGCGTATTAATTTCCAGTTTTTTGCCATTCAAGAATACTTCACCACTGGCCTTGCGGTCAGCACCAAAAATCAGCCGGGATAGTTCTGTGCGTCCTGCACCAACCAGCCCTGCTAAACCAACAATTTCTCCAGCATGAACTTTAAAACTAGCTGGCTCAATCTTCTTACGCGCGTCGCTCATATTTCTGACTTCCAGCACGACTGGGCCAGGATTCATTTGCCGTTGATGTTCATAAAAGTCTTGCATGGAGCGACCGACCATCATCTGTACCAATCGCTGTGGAGAAATTTCACTGCGTGTGAGACTGCCAATATATTGACCATCACGCAACACGCTAATCCGGTCAGCTAAGGCATAGATTTCTTCCATACGATGGCTGATGTAAATAATCGCAATGCCATCATTCCGCAGTTTGCGAATTACCTCAAACAAATGCTCAGTCTCACGGTCAGATAGTGCTGCTGTTGGCTCATCCATCACCAAAACACGGCTTTTGTCTTTCAGTGCCCGCGCAATTTCTACTTGCTGCTGTTCGGCGATTGACAAAGTACCAACTATAGTCTGCGCTGTAAAATTGGCTCCAAGGCTTTCCAGCACTTCCTCTGCTTCCAGTAGCATCCCTTTGCGGTCTAAAAACTGACCTCGCTGTAACTCGCTACCCATAAACATATTTTCGGTAACGGTTAAATTAGGTGCAACATTCAGCTCTTGATAAATGAGATTAATACCCGACTTGCGTGCTGTCGCCGGATCGGTAATTTTTAAGGGTTGACCATTGATGCGAATTTCTCCTTCATCGGCAATGTAAGCCCCAGCCAGGATTTTCATCAATGTGCTTTTGCCTGCTCCGTTTTCACCCATGAGGGCGTGAACTTCTCCCGGATAAATCGTCAGATTAACATTTTGGAGCGCAGATACACCATGAAATCGTTTCGTAATCCCTTGCATTTCTAACACCGGGGTGCTACTTGGTGCATCAGGAAATGAGGTTTCAATAGTTGTTGTCATGAACATCTCCTGTAAAAACTATTTAAAATTCGCAATTGTGAGTTAGGAATTAATCAACTCATATTCTGATCACAAAGTCATGTTTTAAAAGCTGATTAGTAGTTTGAAAATAGGGAGTGGGGAAGAGATATTTTCATACTTCGTTGTTAACGTTAGTTGATAGAGACTGTCTCTGAAATTTCTGAGTGCTATAAATCGGCACTCAGACTTGACGCTGATGCAGATACATAACGGTTCTCGGTTGCAGTACATAGAGTTTTGACCTCACTTCCATTCCTCTCCCCTAAAAGGGGAGAGGCTTTGAATCTTACTCCCCTTCCCTTGTAGGGAAGGGGCTGGGGGTTAGGTTTTGTATTAATTTAAGTGAAAACCGCCGTACTTTATAGGTATGTGCAAAAACTTTACAAATGCACCAAAGGATTCACATCAGACATAATTTAAAATTGCAAATTCACAATTTTTATTACTTACCAGCCTTTTTCTGTGCTGACATTATCTTTTGTGACCAACTTAACTGGAATCAAAATGGTAGAACTAGTTGGTTTTTTCCCATTTAAGATGTCGTTACCAACCTGAACTGCTTTTTCGGCCATCCCTCGCGGATTTTGAGTAGCAGTTGCCGCATATAAACCATCTTTAGCAGCGATCGCAGTTATTGCTTCTGGCGCACCATCAACCCCGACAATAAAGAAATCTTTACGTTGTGCTTGATTAGCTGCTAGTTCTGCGCCGACTCCACTCGGATCATTGATGGCAAAAACAGCATCAATTTTCGGAAAGGTTGTGAGCAAATCAGTCATAACTCTGAGTCCTCCATCCCGACTACCTTCTGCATTCTGGTTTTTAGAAAGGATTTTGATATCGGGATATTTAGATAATACATTCTCGCAGCCACTAACTCGCTGAATCACTGAGTCCACTGGCGGCCCGTTAACTATTACTACATTGCCTTTCCCTTTGAGGCGGTCAGCAATATATTTGCAACTAACTTCTCCAGCTTGGACATTATTAGTAGTAATGGTGGCATCCACACCTCCTTCAGCACCAGTATCTACTGCAATGACAATTCTGCCTGCAAGTTTCGCTTTTTCAATTGCTGGCTTAATGCCACTTTTATCAGCAGCATTTACGATAATTATATCAGTATTGGCAGCAGTAAAGTTTTCAATTTGATTGGCTTGTTGGTTGAGGTCGTAGGCACTGGAAACTACGCTAACATTGACATCCTTACCGCCAATTTTCTTCGCCTCTGCCTCAGTTGCTTGTCCCATGAGCACGAAGAAAGGATTACTTAAATCACCAACAGTGAAGGCAACTGATCGTAATTTTGTATTCCCAGTGGCAGTCTTATTCTCTGCACTTATATTCGTAGCCGGTTTGGTATCAGTGTTAGTAGCAGTGTTGCGATCAGCAGAACCATTTGTACAGCCAACAAGACTACCACTAATAATACCTAGTAGGCTAGCTGCGATTACGCGAAGCGTAACACCAGAAGTGAACGTAATCTTTTTCACATTCATATATCTCCTAAAACTCATTCTTACTTACACCAAATTTTGAACCGAGTGTGTCCTAATTACGAATTAGTATTACCAACCTTTGTAGTTGCTCAGATTCTCTCTAGTAACCAAGTTGACTGGAATTAGAATGTTAGATGAGTCGGGTTTTTTCCCCTGAATGATATCGTTGCCAATCTGAACCGCTTTTTGGGCCATTCCTGCGGGATTTTGAGCAGCAGTTGCAGCAAATAGACCATCTTTATCTTCCATTGCTTTGGTTGCATCTGGTGAACCGTCAACCCCAACAATAAAAAATTCTTTACGTCTTGCTTGTCTAGCTGCTAAATCTGCGCCCACACCGCTTTGATCGTTAGTGGCAAAAACGGCATCAATTTTGGGAAAGGTTGTGAGTAAATCGCTCATGACTCTCAGTCCTCCATCCCTAGTCCCTTCAGCGTTTTGCTCTTTAGAGATGAGTTTAATATTCGGATATTTGGACAATGACTTCTCGCAGCCACTGACTCGCTGATTGATTGAGTCCATCGGAGTCCCGTTGAGAATGACTACACTACCTTGACCTTTGATGCGATCGGCTATATATTGGCAACCAATCTCTCCCGCTTGGGTATTGTTGGAGCTAATCATCGCATCCACATCTGCATCAACGGCTGAATCTACTGCAATGACAATTTTACCTGCAAGCCTTGCTTGGTCAATAACTGGTTTAACTCCTTTTTTGTCAACAGCGCTGAGGATAATTAGGTCAGTATTTGCAGCCGTAAAATTTTCGATTTGATTGGTTTGTTGGTTCAGGTCAAAAGCACTGGAAACCGCACTAACTCTGATATTATCCCCGATTTTCTTGGCTTCTGTCTCAGCCCCCTTCTGCACTGCATTATAAAAGGGATTGCCCAAGTCACCAAGAGCAACACCGATTGTTTGCAATTTTCTATTTGGAGTACTAACCTGACTCTTTGCACTTATATTAGTAGCGGTGTTAGTAGTATTAGTAGCAGTGTTGTCATTTTGAGCGCCATTTGTGCAACCAACAACCGCGAAACCTAATATCCCAACTATGAGCGCAATTCTCTTCATATTCATTTATTTCTAACAACGGATTTAAATTTGATTCAAAAAGGTCAGTAGAATATAAATTTGCCAATTTATCACAATATTAGCTAGGTCTGAAAACTTCAGATATAACCTAGCAGTACTGCTGCTTTTGGCAATTCCAACTCATCTCAAAGGTCTTATATTGTTACCTGATTGGAGTTAGCGCTATTAATTCCCCTAAATTTAAATGTTTTGTTTTTTAAAGCAAAACTATGAGCACTACACTACGTCAAAAACTCACATGTTTTTGTGAAATTAAATTTGGAAGTGCGTAGGCGAAAAACAGCTTTTAACTAAAATTAGTAGAGCCTGGTCTTAAATCTTGTCAAAGTTGTGAGTTTGTATTTGGTTTAGACATTAATTTTAGTTTAACCTGCATTATTCCAAATATGATCCCCGTTTATCGAACTTTACAAAGTCAAAGAAGTTATTTCATTGTTACAAAATATTCCGCTCGGTTTAGGCTTGCTGAAGAGTTGTAATTCATCATTAGAAAAAGTAACCCCAATCAGTTCTAATATCTGTAGGGTATTTTTTAAATTCTTTGCTTTTGCAAATGGTAGAGATTTATAATTTTAAGGTTCTGGGTAAGTATTTTGCCACTAAATCTTCATAGTAAGGCTTTAATTTTTGCCAATCTGGAGGATTAGGGTTCTTTGAATATAAATCGTAGGGATTGAATAATTTCACCCATTTAAACATTTCTTTATCGTGTTTATCCATCAAATATTCGTAAGCATTTTCGCGATGTTGAGGATAAAATGAGTGATAGCGGAGGATGTACAATGCAGATTCGGGCAAATAGTTTTTCATTATGTAATATACATACTCATCATGTCCCCATGACATGTGTACATTACTCAAACCACAATTCGGTTCGTAAATACCATATGTAGTGTTATATAGAGGGTTATTGTAATCAGGGTTTTCTTGGAAAAATTCTGAGAAAACAATTTTATCAGAAAATGCACAACCCACAGGATAGGTATCGCCTACTGTGGCCCATTGGGGTTCACCAAATAAGCAAAGTACCTTCCCCATATCGTGAAATAAGCCAGTAAGTACCATCCAGTCTGGGTGATTATCAGCGCGAATCGCTTCTGATGTTTGCAATAGATGCTGTAACTGATCTAAGTCTGTATCAGGATCGGAATCATCAACCAATTGATTCAAAAATTCTAATGCATCCCAAACAGACATTTCTTTCTTATCCAACTTCAGAAAGTGTTCTTTTTTCTCTAATACAAAATCATACGTTTGATTAATATGATTTAACCGATAGAACTCTTTCACCGTCTCTCTAGTAGGCGCTTCGTAATTCCTATACTCTTGGGTAGTTTTACCTTCTTTAACGATGCTGTCTGGGTCTGGATAGCGATTAAGTAAGTCTTTTTCCCATTCTTCTAGGGAATGTAAAGGATTGTTTTGAGCTTGAGCAATTGCATTATTTAGAGTTTGAGACATAACTTTTTACTTGTCGATATTGATTTGTTAAATGGGACTTTATTTTATGTACAGGTATGCAAAAACTGTATTGAACTTATCCTTGCACACCTGTGCATAAATGTGTGTTAAGTTTCATTTCGTCTTTGATGTTTTCATAGAAGCGTGATTAATCTTAATCTTACGGTTGTTACCAATAAGCTAAATTCCCAAAGCCGTTCTAATGTTTTGGACAATTACCTGTGGTGGTTGTGCAACATCCATAGATATGGTATCCAATGGTTCTTCAAGAGTATAAAACTGGCTGTTAAGCAGTTTTTCGCTCATGTAATGATTGCGACGCTCTTGCAACCGCATTTGAATCAACTCATAAGACCCTTTGAGGTAAACTAGCTTGATGCGAACGCTATCCAATAGCAAAAATTGCCGATAGCTGTTTTTTAAAGCCGAACACGCCAGCACCACATTTTGATTTTCTTCCAGCCAGTGTTTAATAGCTGTTTGCAAATCTTGCAACCAAGGCATCCTGTCAGCTTCACTCAGAGGGATACCGCGCTGCATTTTCTCAACATTCTCTGGCGAGTGGAAAGCATCAGCGTCGCTAAACTCCCATTCTAACGAGTCTGCTAGCAGTTTTCCGATGGTGGTTTTACCAGAACCGGAGACACCCATTACGATAATAATCATTGACTGCTTGCTCATATTTTTCTTAAGAAAAGTTAAGTTATTCAAACGGAGGCAGAATTCACGACTCATGACTCCTTTCCATTAAAAAGGGAGTTGTATTAAATCTCTTGACAAATAATGATTATTTTCTATAATACATATTAATGCACAGGTGTGCATTAATATAAAAACATTAAAATAAAAAATGAATAAACGAAGAATTTCAATTGAAGATATTGCTCAAAGAGCAGGTGTTTCTCATTCTACAGTTTCACGCGCTTTGCGAGATAACCCTCTAATTAGTCCGAAAGTGCGAGAAGAAATTAAACGACTGGCGCAGGAGATGAGCTATGTGCCGAACGCTATTGCTCAAAGCTTACAAAATAAACGTACTAATAGCATTGGTGTAGTGGTGACTTCTATCGCAGATCCCTTTTTCGCTGAGGTAGTAGAGGGAATTGAGAAGATAGCTAGACCGGCAGGTTTGAGTGTTTTGTTAAGTGCTTCCCACCGAAATTTTGAGGAAGAAATAGCAGCTATTGATACTTTTCATCGCCGCCGGGTGGACGGGATCTTAGTAGCGGACTCACGAATTAGTAAACAGCATACCAAACAACTAACGCAAATTGCTGTGCCAACAGTTTTGATTAATAGCCAGACTGAAGATCAATCAGAAATATTTCACTCAGTAGCAATAGACGATCGCTTAGGTGCTAAATTAGCCGTAGAGCATCTCATAAGTCTGGGACACACCGCTATTGGTTATCTGGGTGTGGGCGATCGCAGCAGGTCAAACCAGCAGCGCCTGGAAGGATATGGAATGGCTCTTGCTGAAGCTGGTCTACCACAAAATACTGATTGGGTTGCAATTAGTGATGAGGATGATACCAGAATCAGCGATGTTGCTACCGGACAAAATATGCTTTCTAAATTATTAACTGCTGAAGTTACAGGCATATTTTGTTACAACGATATGGTGGCGATTGGCGCTCTATTAGCCTGCCAAGAACTAGGTATTTTAGTACCGCGAAGTTTAAGCCTTGTCGGATTTGATGGTATTGCTTTGGGCTGTTATGTTACGCCAGCACTGACCACAGTCAGCCAGCCAATGTTAGAAATTGGTGGCTATGCCATGCAAATGTTACTCGATTTATTAGAAGAAAAAACTGTAGAAAACCGCGTTTTATCTCCTTTTCTAGTACAGCGTGGTAGTAGTGCAGCATTAGAGTAATTTTCAGGTATTTAGACCACGACTGAGATGGGGAGTGGGGAGTGGGAAGTAGTAATTTGAAAAAATTTTAATCAAACAAAAATTATGTTAACTAAAAAACCGAGTTTATCTCCCGATCGCTGCTTTTCTCCAGAACCAGTTCAAAGACGACTAGCCCATGAATTTTTCGATAGCATATCTGCGCTACCCTTAGTCTGCCCACACGGGCACGTAGATCCAGCCTTATTAGCTAATCCAGTAGCCCGTTTTGGTTCACCGACGGAATTACTGATTATTCCTGATCACTACCTTTTGCGTATGCTCTATAGTCGGGGTGTACCTCTGCAAGCTTTGGGCATACCTACCAGTGATGGTTCACCACCAGAAACTGACCACCGCAAAATCTGGCAATTGTTCGCCGAACATTTTTATCTATTCCAGGGTACTCCCTCTGGGTTGTGGTTGAAAGATGAACTAACAAACGTCTTTGGTGTCGATGAACCTTTAAACTCTGGCAATGCCGGACATATCTATGATTACCTGGAAGGTTTGTTAGCTTTGCCTCAGTTCTCCCCTCGTGCTTTATTCAAACGCTTTAACATCGAAGTGCTTTGTACTACCGATGCAGCCAGTGATAACCTAGAGAATCAGCGATCGCTCCACGAATCAGGTTTTACTCAAATCAGACCAACTTTCCGACCAGATGCAGTCGTTAACCTCGATGCTCCTGGTTGGCGCGAAAATCTGACCAAATTGGAAAGCACTGTCGGTAGAGAAATTAATACTTACGCTGCTTTTGTGCAAGCTTTAGAAGAACGTCGAGCTTTCTTTAAAAAAATGGGCGCGACAGCTACCGATCAAGGTGCAGCTACACCTTATACCACACGCCTTTCTGACCAAGAAGCAGAAGCTATCTTTGCTAGAGCATTAACCGGCAAGTTGAATCCAGGTGATGTAGAACATTTTACCGGTCATATGTTCATGGAAATGGCGCGGATGAGTGTGGAAGATGGCTTGGTGATGCAAATGCATTGTGGTGTTATGCGTAACCATAACCCGGCTTTATTTAAGCTGTTTGGATCTGATAAAGGTGCTGATATTCCGCTAAAAATAGAATGGACTCAAAATCTGCGCCCGTTGTTATCAGCTTACGGTAATGATCAGCGTTTCCACTTAATCATTTTTGGCATGGATGAAAGCACCCTAAGCCGGGAGATGGCTCCGTTAGCTGGTCATTATCCTACCATACTGCTCGGGCCACCTTGGTGGTTTCACGACAGCGTAAATGGCATGGAGCGCTATTTCAATCAGGTAATGGAAACTGCTGGACTTTATAATACTGCTGGGTTTAATGATGATACACGGGCTTTCGTTTCTATTCCGGCTCGTCACAATGTCTGGCGGCGAGTAGCTTGTAACTGGTTAGCTGGATTGGTAACGCGTGGATTGGTTGAGGAGGAGGAAGGGTATGATATGGCTCGCGCTTTGGCTTATGACCTTGCTAAGGTTGCTTACAAATTGGACTAAGGACTAGAAATTGAGGGGGGAATTTTAACGCAAAGGAGCGCAGAGGGAAGCGCAGAGGGGCGCGGAGGTACGGAGAGGTACGGAGAGAATAATGAAATAATGTTGTACTAAGTAGGGGAGTCGTTGATGCCAGACTGGATTTTAAATAAACTTTTTGGCTTGAAAGAGCAGGTAGCAGTAGTCACAGGCGGTTCTGGTGTGCTTGGTGCGGCTATGGCAAAGGGTTTGTCCCTTGCTGGTGCGCGAGTCGCCGTTTTGGGTCGCAATGAAGTACGGGCGGGTGCGGTAGTGGCTGAAATTACTGCTAATGGTGGAGAAAGTATGGCTGTGGTAGCAGATGTTAGCGATCGCTCTCAATTAGAAATAGCTAGGGCTGCTATTATACAGCGTTGGGGTAATATAGACATCTTAGTAAATATGGCTGGTGGTAATATTCCTGCTGCCACAATTACTGCTGATGCTACTATTTTTGATATGCCACACGCAGCTTTTGAGGAAGTAGTTAGCCTCAACTTACTCGGTACTTTACTGCCTAGCCAAGTTTTTGGTCAAGCAATGGTGGAAAGAAATCAGCCCCACGGTTGTATTGTGAATATTTCTTCCATGTCTGCCATTCGGGTGATTAGCCGCGTGGTTGGCTACTCAGCCGCTAAAGCGGGGATAGATAACTTTACTCGCTGGCTAGCGGTAGAACTCGCCCAAAAGTATGGTGATGGACTGCGAGTAAATGCGATCGCGCCAGGTTTTTTTATTGGAGAGCAAAATCGAGATTTACTCTTAAATCCAGATGGAAGCTTGACTATACGCGGACAAAAAATTATTGACCATACCCCCGCCGGACGTTTTGGAAAACCGGAGGAATTACTCAGTACTTTAATTTGGTTATGTAGTTCTGGTTCTAGTTTTGTCAACGGGGTAGTTGTGCCGGTAGACGGTGGATTTAGTATCTACAGTGGAGTTTAATAATGTATTCACTGGCTATAACTAACGGAACACTTTCAGATGAGCAAGTTTGTGATCTAGTTCATCAAGCTTTGGCAGACCCTAAGTTGGATGGACAGCGCATCTTAATATTAATTCCAGATGGCACCCGCACTGCTCCTATACCTCAAATGTTTCGATTGCTTCATCAGGAGTTGGGTAAAAGGGTTGCGGCTCTGGATTTTTTGATCGCTCTGGGTACACATAATCCCATGAGCCAAGAACAAATCAATCACTTGGTAGGAGTGACACCAGAGGAGCGAGAGACAACTTTTAAAAAAGTTCGCATCTTTAACCACCTTTGGAATCAGCAGGATACCTTTATTTCTTGTGGCGTAATTTCGGCAGATGAGATTGCAGACATCAGCCGGGGAATGCTACATCAAGCAGTTGAAGTGCGTGTTAACAAACTGGTAACAGAATACGATCTAATAATGATTTGCGGCCCGGTGTTTCCCCACGAAGTTGTCGGTTTTTCTGGTGGAAATAAATACTTTTTTCCCGGTATTGGTGGTCAAGAAGTAATTGATTTATCACACTGGTTGGGTGCTTTAATCACCTGTTACGAAATTATTGGTACACCGGGAATAACACCAGTTCGACGCTTGATTAACCGAGCCGCTAGCCTGATTTCTACCCCGAAGCTTTGCCTAGCGATGGTGGTTGCCCCAAAAACGAATCAGCTAGCTGGACTATATATAGATAAACCAGAGTCAGCCTGGGAAGGTGCTGCAAAATTATCAGCCAAACTGCATATTCAATATGTAGATCAGCCGTTTAAACAAGTGCTTTCGGTAATGCCCCAAATGTATGACGACATTTGGACAGCAGCTAAAGGAATGTACAAGCTAGAGCCAGTAGTGGCCGACAAAGGTGAAGTAATTATATATGCTCCTCATATTACCGAGTTTAGCTATACACACGGCGAAATCCTAGCCCAAATTGGCTATCATGTGCGAGATTACTTCCTCAAACAGTGGGATAAATTCCAAGCCTATCCCGGTGGAGTGCTGGCTCATAGTACTCACTTAAAAGGTATGGGTACTTTTGATCCGATACAAGGGGAACAAGCGCGGATTCGCGTCACTTTAGCTACTGGTATTTCTGCTGAACGCTGTGCTGCTCATAACTTGAACTATCGTGATCCGGCTACTATTCTACCCACTGAATGGGCTAACCGTGAGCATGAAAGTATCTTGCTTGTGCCCAAGGCTGGCGAAATACTGTACCGTGTCAAAGCCAGTTACCAACTAAAACATAAGGTGCCCAGTAACCAGGACGACTGTAATTAGGATAATCTTTTAACAACTTTACTTGGGCACGACGCAAAGCTTCAGCCTTTGTCACTTTAGTTTTAACTAACTCACGATAAAATTCACCAATTAAGATCGCAGTAGATTTATCGCTGATATGCCACAGTGAAGCCAAAGTACTACGGGCACCAGCTTTTACGGATGCTCCTGCTAGCCCTAACGTGGCGCGATTGTCACCAGCAGCAGTTTCGCAAGCACTCAAAACCAGCATTTCCAAGGCTTCTGAGCGAGTATCATCCCGACGGCGCAGCAAGCTATCAAATTGCGTGACGTTGATCGGCCCATCAGCAGCAAGTATAAAAGTATTCTCAGCACTGGAGCTAAATTGACCGTGGGTTGCCAGATGTAACACATTAAATGGCACGGTATTGACCTTACTCTCTAGGTTTTTGCTGTTAAAGTCCCGATCTAGTAACTTGGTGGTAGATGCGATCGCTTGAGAAATAGAGTTGAATTCTGATTTAATTTCTGGTAACGGTGGAAATTCCTGTTGAAAGTTTTGTGGTGGTTGCACTAACCCGGCAGCTAGGACATTGAGTTTTGTTTCTGTTAAAGGTTTGGGTGCAAGTAACTGGAGTCCCAAGCTGAGTCCTACAGCATATTTTTCTACCAGATATTGCTGACCGTCATACAGTATAGCCATTGGCACGTTTCGCAATATTCCATCCAGTACAAATACAAGGGTTTTGACTCCACTTTCTTTTAAATCTGACTCAATTTCTTTGATTAACCACCCATAGACTTCTTGTGAGAGCGCCTGTACTTCCTCAGTCCTATCAGGTTCTAAAAGATACTCTCTAAGTTGTCTTAGAGTACCTTCTACTTCCTTCTGTGACTTATTTACTGTATAATTACGCAGTGTATGTTTAGGAATTTTGACAATCACTTGCAGTTGAGAAGGCAGAATAATTGGATAAATGATTGCGGCTGTAGGATTATCTTTATCTACCACTGTGTCAAGCAAAACAGTTTTGGCATTAATGCAAGCTTCCCGGAAAAAGTCGTCTAATGCCGCCAGTTGCAGTGCTTCAATCCTCTGTCTAGCTTTGTCTAGGGTTGCTTCGCTCGGATCAGTTTGCTGAAACTGTAACAGTAATTCTACTGACTCTCGATATACAGGTTCTACACTTTCTTTAAAGGAAAACTGGACATCTCGATTCACAACAACTAAATCACTACGCAGAGTCTGCAATTCACTGACCGCAGTATCATAGGCGGCAATAGCGCCTTTAATCTCTCCCTGCTGTTTTAACAAGCGTCCCAATTGCCAATGCCAACGATAAGCGATATCTGGGGCGTTGATTGTTTGGGCTATGATCAGTGCCTGTTGGGTGAGGTTCTGGGCAATTGTCCATTGTTTAGTTTGCTCGTATACGCTGCCCAGAGTCCCAACGGCAAAGCTCTCGGCTCGCTGATCTGCCAAATTTTGAGCTTGTTTCAAGGCTGTGGCGCAGATTTGAGCGATCGCTTGAGGTGTAGTTCCAAATTTCATCAAGCTTTGAGCTAGATTAATCTGGGCATAGATAGTTGTCACAGATGGAGGTAGTTGTGCCAGTTGAGTTTGAATTTGCGGGAATAGTGTCTGCGCGGCTGGTGTTTGTCCCATGTTCACTAGCAAGCTCAACTGATTTATTTCAGCCTGAACTTTGCTAATCGGGTTAGGAGCGATCGCACCAGCTTGTTGATAGAATTCTATTGCCCCTTTAAAATCTTGCTGTACTTGTGCTGTATTGCCTAAACTGAACAAAGCAGCGCTCACATCCTGGGGAGAATCCAATTTTTGGGCAATTGACAAACTTTGCTGTAATACCTGACGCGATTGTTTCAAATCTCCGGCTAATTGTAGAGCATCGCCAAAAGACCGTAATTCTACTGCTTTTATGATAGAGTTAGGTTTTAATTGTGACTGCTGCTGCAATTGAGTTAAGATTGTCAAACCCCGACGGTAAAATCCTAAAACTTGCCATGCTTGTGCTTGATTGATGCGATCGCGGTTAATGCCATTTTGATCACCTAATTGCTTATAGCTTACTTCTGCACGTTGCCAGGTGTTAAGTGCCTGTTCAGCTTGTCCCAAGTCTAGCTGAATACTACCTTGAATATCCAGAATTGGAGCCAAAACCTGAAGATTTTGGGAATTAGAGGATTTTTCGAGCAACTTCAAGCTATCTGTAATTGCCTGTTGCGCTGGTGGCAAATTACCCATTTTTTGATATGCCAACGCCAAATTACTTAATGCTACAGCTTGCCGCAATTCATTGCCTTGGCTGCCATAACTTTTAACTGCTTGTTGCAAAACTTTAACTGCTTCTGCAAACTGTCCTGTCTCATATAGCACTTTACCCTGTTGCAACAAGTCTTGTGTTAGTGCAGTCGGATTTTGGATTGACACTCCAAGAGTTGCGATATGTTGTGGGGAGCATCTCAGTTTTGCAAACATACCAGATGAGAAACAAGATTCCTGCTCCCTCTCCTTACCAACGAAAGGGTTGGGGTGAGATTTTACAAGGCTTTTTACGAAAGTGAAATGCTCCCTATGTTGTGTCTGTACAGTTGCAGCAACAGGAAAAGTAATAACGCACAAAAAAGCTGTCGCTAGAACCAAGAGAATGAAAACAGGCAAGTCATGGATTTTAAAAGGACGAATGAACCATCTGTTACCCATGCGTTGCCACTGATTGTTTTTATGAATCTTCGGTTTCATGGGAATTCCTCCCCATACTCTTGGGGTAACGAATTATTGATTACAGGAAATCGCAGAGGGAATAAAAGAACTTTGCCCAGATTGAGCCACAAGGATAATATTACCGTTAGCATCGACAATCCATCCTTGAGCCTCCACAATCTTATTAGTAGATTTGGTCACAGATGTAGTAGGTTTTTTATCCGTGACTCTCTCTGTTGCTTGTGAGGGCAAATCTACCCAACCTGTAATCACTGCTCGTCCCCGCAGAGGCTCGTTGGGGCTAAGGGGTAATCCACCGCGTCCTGTGGCGATAAAATGACTGGCGTTTTTTCCTCTTCTGGAAGTGCAACCTTGGGTGATTTGTTGGGATGCCTCCACGACGTTAGAGGGTAGTTGAATTAAGCCGTGACTAGGGTCAGTACCCAGAGTTTTGATAGTTACCTCCCCACTCACTCCCAATTCCGAACTTGCTGTAATGTCGCTCTTTCCGGTTGGACTTTTTTGGGGCACAATACCGAAAAGCCCGTCTGTTGTAATGTAAACTCTACCACCTATACCAGTGAAGGCGTTAGCGCTGATATCGCTGTTTTCGTTGGGGACGGCGATAATGAAGGGGGTATTGATGGTGATGTTACCGCCATCGCCACCGAATTCGTGATTCCCGGCAGTAGTGGAAATTTGACTGTTGCGGCGTAGTAGCAGCATATCCTGCACCGTTAGCGCAATATTACCACCTTGACCGCTGTTTGCTATTGCCGAGAGGAAAGCCTTATTGTCCAGGGTGAGAAAGCCTGCTTGTACCTGTAGGCTGCCACCATTGCCGGTTCCTTGGCTATTTACGGCGACACCCGCTCCATCTGCGATCGCTAACCGCATAGGGTCAATGAAGATACTGCCGCCATTTCCACTAGAGCCAGTCGCGGTGTTGGCAAATAACCCGGCTTGTGGGCCAACAGGATCAATTGTAGCCAAGGCTTCCTCCTCACCAAAAACTTTAGCAACAGAGTTAAAGCGATCGCTGAAAGTGGAATCACTGCCTGAAATAGTGCTGCGATCTTTTACTTTGACGGTGATGTTACCTGCATCGCCGCTGTTGAAAGCAGTGGTAAGAAATTGCCCACCACCTATTACTTCAAGGACATTAGCATTAACAGTGATATTACCACCCTTGAAGCCGCTTTGGCTGCGGGCGCTCAAAACCGCCCCATCTGATACATGTAAGATACCAGTAGTGACCTCCAGTTCACCACCTTGTCCACTGGCTCCTTTGTCGGTGGACGTAAACAACCCACTAGAGAATCCGCCTGCACGACCATCTTCAAGGACTGGGAACGAAGCAACTCCGGAGAGTTCAACAGAATCTGTTGCATCGACCAGAATATTTCCTGCATTTCCCTGTCCTTGAGTGCTAGCAGCTAGTTCAGCGCCACCCGTTACAGAAAAAGACCGGGATGAGATGTTGATGTCACCACCCTTGCCTACTGCTCCAGGGTTTACAGTACTGAGGATGCGACTACTACTGCCTGCCATAGAAACCGAATCTTTCGCTTGGACAAATACGCTACCAGCATTCCCTTGTCCACCAGTACTAGTTTCCAGTTGAGCACCATTGCTCAAAAAGAGCGAGTCAGCACTAATATGGATCTCGCCACCCTTGCCTACTGCTCCAGGGTTTACAGTACTGAGGATACTAGTGCCACTGCCTGCCAGAGAAACCGAATTTTTCGCTTGGACAAATACGCTACCAGCATTCCCTTGTCCATCAGTACTAGTTTCCAGTTGAGCACCATTAGTTAAAAAGAGTGAGCCAGCAGTAATATTGATATTGCCACCCCTACCATTACCCAGAATTCCTTGATCTGGTATCACTCCCAAAAATCCGAAAGCCTCGGCCTGGCTAGCTGATAACGCTCCCACCCCGCTGTAAACGCTGCTTGGTACAGGGATACCACTTATTTCCCACGCACCGTCCAATAAAACTGCACCATCAGCTTTAATAGTTACGTTTCCTGCATTCCCCTGTCCACCAGTGAAAGTACTCAATTGAGCGCCATTGGTTAGAGAAAATGAACCTGCGGTGATATTGATGTCGCCACCATTGCCAATGCCCACACTTCCTGGAGTTGCTACTGCTATCACCCCACTGTAAGCCCCGCTAAGTATAGGAAAGCCATCTATTACCCGCACACCGTCAAAGGAAACTGCACCATCAGCTTTAATCGTCACATTTCCTGCATTCCCCTGTCCATAAGTTGCAGTAACTAGATCAGCGCCATCAGTTAGGGAAAGCGAGTCGGCGGTGATATTGATGTCGCCCCCCCTTCCTACTCCGAAAACATTGCTATAGATGAAGCTGCCACTTGCAAGGGAGACTCTACCCGATGCCTGTACAAATACGCTGCCTGCATTCCCTTTTCCAAGGATGTTGGTAAGTAGACCAGCTCCATCAGTTAAGGAAAATGTCTTAGCTTTAATATTAATATCGCCACTATTGCCGGCTGCTCCACTATCTACACTGTTGAGCATACTGCTATTTGTGAGAGAAACCGAGTCCGACGCTTGCACAAAAATGTTGCCACCATTCCCCTGTCCAGAGGTACTGGCATTCAGAAAAGCACCATTAGTTAAGGAGAGTGACCCAGCTGTGATATTGATATCACCACCATTGCTGCCGACTACTTGTTTTGTTACATTGCTGCCAATAAAGCTATTGTTTGCCAGAGAGACTCTACCCAAAGCTTGCACAAATACGTTACCGGCATTCCCCCGTCCATATGTGCTGACAAACAAAGAAGCGCTATCACTTAGAGAAAGCGCCCCAGTAGTAATATTAATCTCACCACCATTGCCGACCCCTTCATTTTCTACACTGCTGGCAATGAAGCTATTGATCAGAGAAACCGAGTCAGAGGCTTGCACAAATATGCTACCTGCTTTTCCTCGTCCTAAGGTGCTAGCAATTAGTTGGCCATCAGTTAAGGAAAGTGTCTTAGCTTTAATATTGATATCGCCACCATTGCCGGCTGCTCCACTATCTACACTGCTGAGGATGTTGCTATTTGTGAGTGAAACCGAGTCAGACGCCTGCACAAATACGCTGCCGGCATTCCCCTGTCCATGTATGCTGCTATTCAGTTGAGCGCCATCAGCAAGTGACAGGGAAGTAGCATTGATATCGATATTGCCACCCTTACCCACGCCTCCTGCTTCCACTGTGCTGAAGATGACAGTTGATTGACCTGCAAGGGAAATAGCATTTTTTGCATTCACTGTCACATTCCCCGCATTTCCTTGTCCATAAGTTGAGGCAAGAAGTTTAGCGCCATCAGTAAGTGACAGGGAAGTAGCATTGATATCGATATTGCCACCATTACCCACGCCTCCTGCTTGCACTGTGGTGAAGATGTCAGCATCTGCAAGGGAAACAGCATTTTTTGCATTCACTGTCACATTCCCCGCATTTCCTTGGCCATAAGTTAATGCTTGCAGTTGAGCGCCATCAGTAAGTGACAGGGAAGTAGCATTAATATCGATATTGCCAGCCTTACCCACGCCTCCTGCTTGCACTCTGCTAAAGATGTCAGCATCTGCAAGGGAAACAGCATTTTTTGCATTCACTGTCACATTCCCCGCATTCCCCTGTCCATAAGTTAATGCTTGCAGTTGAGCGCTATCTTGTAATGAGAAGTCACCAGAATCGATAGTTATGTTACCTCCATTGCCTTTTGATCCCAAGCCCACTAAATTGCGAATTCTGCTCCCAGAACCAGCAACTTTGATTTCTCCAGTCCCATTAACCGTAATATCCCCAGCAACAGTTTCAGGTGTACCCAACCCTTGCCCAATACCAGCAGAAAGGATACTTCCACCTAATATGTCTACATTTCGGGCATTGATTGCAATATTACCGCCGCCACTAGCACCAGTGACAAATACACCTGCTTGATTGGTAAGCGATATATCTGAACGAGTCACATTAAGAGGAAATTTCAAGCTGAGATTATCTCCATTAAAAAGAAGATTGACATTTCCAGGTGCTGCTAACCCCCCTAATTCAACTCTCCCACCATAAGCATTTAACTTGCCGCCATCCATGCTGACATTACCGCCCACTAGCAACAAACTTTTTCCATCAGGTACTCCTAAACCAATTACTGGAAAACCTGATGGGTCTATTCCTGCTGGTGCAATTGACCTGTTTTGAATGCTACCAGCCTGAAGTTGGTTAAAAAACAACGCCGAAGGATTAACTGTTAGTAATGCAGAAGGAATCTGAGGATTAGTTGCACTAAATTCCAATCCATCACCAAACACAAATGAGTTCGCCGTAGTCGCTATAAAGGAACCGCTCACATCCAAACGCGCATTCTGTCCAAAAATGATGCCATTGGGATTGAGAAAAAACAAATTTGCACTACCATCTACCCCCAAAGTGCCGAGAATATTCGAGACGTTACTTCCCGTCACCCGTGTGAGGATATTGGAGATTCCCGTGGGATTGGCAAAATAAACACGCTGCAACTCCCCCACATTGAATTCCTGGAAACTCTGGAACAGGTTTGCACCGCGAATTGCTCCGCCATCAATCCGGTCAGCAGCACTACCTTTAATATTGACATTGGGAGTAATTTTTGGAGAGTTATTACCCAATGTTTTATCAGGGGTAATCTGGGCTAAAGCGTGATTTTCACAACAAAATATGACATGAGCAAGCACTCCAGTAATCCTAAAAACTCCTAATAAACCTGAGAGCCAATTCCTATTTCCACAAATTGCCATATCATAACCAGCCTCGCCTGCTCATTTCTTATCTGTGAATATGCAATCAATTTATTGATAAATTTTTCTACAATTAATTTCAGCAGATATTTGAACTATAGCAGTCCTAAATCATTTGTGAAATTTATATATCTCTTTTTTTTTCTTCCCTTTGCGTTCTTCTCTACAAAACTCTGCGCGAACGCGGTTCGTTTCCTTCTCTATATTTTTCACAACTCGTTTAGGATTGCTATAGATGAGAGTAAAGTTCTTAAAACTTAAAATACTGAGTAACATATGTTTTGTTAGTTCCATCAGCGACTTTTCGGCAAGTTCTAAGGCTCCCTGAGTCAGATTAGTTTATTTATTACAAAAATCTGGAATGGCTTTATGTAAATTCTTGGAGTTTGTCCGAATTCAATTAACAACTGCCCAAATTCAATTAACGACTGCCCAAATTCAATTAACGACTGCCCGAATTCAATTAACGACCGCCCAAATTCAATTAACGACTGCCCGAATTCAATCAACGACTGCCCGAATTCAATCAACGACCGCCCGAATTCAATATAGTCTTTTTGGTTTGCAGACGGGAGTCGTCGATAATTGCGATCGCATCTCCTTTTTTGATAACTTGATTTTTTTAACATAAATGTGCATTACCTGACCTTCAATCGCCGCTTGCACAATTCGCAATTCACCCGCCGGACGCACAACCGCCTGTCCTTGAACGGTAACTTTATATTAGACTTATCCGGAAATGAGAACTTTATTTGGCTGAAACCTAGCTCTGGAGAGGGTTTTAGAGGTTCCTGTTTTATATAAGCTAAAAAGCCAGCTATGTAAGGGTTTCAGCTATTTTGAGGTTTATTTGTGGATAAGTCTATTTAGTAACAGCAGCAACTGGAACAGCTAGTCCTAGAACGCAGAGAATAAACATTCCGCCAAAGGTCTTGGAAACCGCGAAATGTTTCCACCAAAAAGCCTTGATTTTCTGTACCAGAAACAATCATATTGCGGATTTTCTGGCGCATTGCGGGTAAGAAAAGCAAGTTAACAGCCGTGACAAGAATAAATGCAACTATGCAAGCTAGAGTTAGTTCCCAACTGTAAAAGGGCATAATGCCCAAGGAAATTATAGCGATAAAAAATTGACTTGGTAATCCGAGGACGATTTGGGAAACTAAGTTATTGATGGCCTTGACATCAGCATGCTGCTGACAACTTCCCCACTGCGTCGTCCTTCAAAGTAGGAGAGAGGTAAATGTAAAAGTTTGCGTCCGTATTTGAGGATTAGTCCTAATTGCAATCTTTGACCAAAGTGACTGATGAGGTGAGATTGTACTAAACTAATGGCGCTTCTAATAAAGTTCATAGCAATAACGCCAATTGCCACAGTAGTTAGTAGTTGGGTATCACCTCGTACTAACACATCATCGGTGAGCAGTTGCATCATGAAAGGAGATGCCAAAGAAAGCAGTCCAATCGCGATGTTAATAGCGATCGCGATAGGGCCAAACCCGTTGCATATAACGCCCAAGACCGCCAATTTTATCTGACTCCTAATAAAAGCGGCTTTCATCAGGAGTCAGCAGTTACATCACGCCATTACCCAACCTGCAACTAACTCCTGGCGAGTCAGGTAATGGATACCAACCCCAGGGTCAGCGATGACATATTTCTTACCTTTTTGCCCGTATAAAACTACCCAGTGGTAGCCCTTCCAGTGAATAATAATGACTGGTAGGGATATTTGGTATAATTGATCGATTAGTTGGGGAGTGGCTTTAACTTGGCGAGCATTGAATCCTAGTACTTCCGCTCCTCGCATCAATCCCAGCAAGGAACGGCAAATATTCTATCCAACCCCGACAGGGCATTGTTAAAATCTTTTCTACCTTTGTACAATTTGAGGGTAAAGGTGCGTCCGTGGTGTTTGGCAATGGTTGCTAGGAACGCTGCATCACAGTCTTCTTTACTGTGTTGTAGAACTATTTGGTATTTCATTTTCAAGACTAATGGTAAGAGAAAAAAAGAAGTCGGGGAGAAAACCCCGACTAGAGATGATATTTAGTTTGTTAAACCTAGACTTGTGAGTACTGGGCTATTTCTGGAAAGTTCTACCAATTTGAAAAATATGGATCGCCCAAAAACTTATTCATTTGCGTAAGTGCTGAAAAACAGCTATAGCAATCGCAATTGAAACGTGAGAAAATACGTAGCTAGAAAGTACGTATATATAAGTATTTCAGCGATTTTATTTCTCACGAATGATTTAGGATTGCTATATATCAAACAATAGCAATTACCGCTCCAGCCAAGCCTACTGCCTTAGTTGCTCCATCAAATATACTCGTTAAATCGAGATTTGCCCCAGCATCCCAAGACCAATTGTAGTTACTCGATATTCCACCCCAAGCAGCAGCTAGCGCTGGATTAGTACCGGATACACCCCAATCATCATTTCTAGAACCAGCCTCAAAAGTGCCATGAGTTCGCCCCGTATGCGAGAACGTAAAAACTGAACCATCTAAGTCATCTTTAAGTGCAAAAACAAGTGATGTATCATAGCTAGTAGCGCCACTATCATGGAAATGACCTGTAAAGCTATAACTTCCATCTGGAAACAAACTCAGGTGAGCATAGCCTCCTACTGGAACTCCATTATTAAAACTGATAGTACCTGTATCGATCTGTATGTTTGGTAGTAAAGGATCCATCTTTTTTGTGATACTTACTAAATGAACTTCTCTGCATATCACTCTTTACGATTACTTTTAGTTTTTATGCACTGAGAATAGAAAATTTGGTAAAAATCTGTAAAATCCTTATGCAGTAAGGAATTAGCTTTTGCCTCTATGGTTGTATAATTGAAATCAGCTATGGTTCAAACAACGGCAAATATTCCATGCAACCCCGACAGGGCATTGTTGAAATCTTTTCTACATTTGTGCAATTTGAGGCAGACCAATTTAGTGGTTGGGCAACAGATGCCAAACTGCGACGCAGTATGAAAGTTTGCCTGGAGGGGTCGTCAACTAAGAAATCAGATGCCTTTTGGGCACTTTATTGGTATAGGGTTTGGCAGACTCAATCTAGTGCTGTAGCACTTGCACATATTTCTGCTTATTTACAAGAGGTGTGCTATTGGAGTGCTAGGAAATTTACCCTCAACTTTTCCACACAGTCGTCTGTAGCAGATTGTTTTCAGATGGCGATCGCTCATATTAACAAAATACTCAAAACTTTCAATCCTCAATACAGTTCGCATTTAAAAAGCTATGCAGAATTAGCTTTTGAATCGATTATCAAAGATGTACTGCGCTTACATCGGGAAGTAGACATTTGTTCAGACTGGGCATTATTGCACAAACTCAGCCGCAAACGACTAGTGCAGTCATTACAAAATGCCGGATTTAACGCTCAAAGCATTGAAAGTTATGTTTTAGCATGGGAATGCTTTAAAGAACTCTACACAGGTGACAACACAAAAATTCGCCAGTTGACCAAACCAGATGCTTTAACTTCGGAAGCTATTACTAATCTTTATAATGTAGAACGTTTAAGCCGATTGAGTTCACCTACTCCCGCAGTCAACCAGCAAACCATAGAAAGCTGGCTATTATCTTCTGCTAAAGCTGCCCGTAATTTCTTTTATCCTAAGTTTGTTTCCACAGACGCTCCCCTGAAAGAAGATGATGGTAATTTATTAGATATATTGCCTGTAGATTTGCAAACATCTTTACTCACAGAAATTATTGAAGAGGAAGAAGCCGCGAATATGCGATCGCAGCAAACTCAGTTAAACCAAGTTTTGTCCCAAGCGATCGCTGCACTCGATGCTGAGTCCCAAAAAGTGCTACAAGCTTACTACGTTCAACAACTGACTCAACAAGAAATTGCTGCACAGTTAGAAATTAAGCAATATACTGTTTCCCGTCGCCTTAGCAGCATTAAAAAGTCATTGCTCCTGACTCTCACGCAATGGAGTCAAAATACTTTGCATATTTCCCCTAAATCCGACGTAGTAGATGCCATAAACACAAGTTTAGAGGAATGGCTGAAAGTCCAATATAGCCATACCCAAATTCAATCAGTAGACAAGAAATAATTTTGTCTCTCCCCTCTCCCTAATATCGTCTTTATATGAAGCCATTCTAAGATTATTTATGTTGAACCCACCTCCCCCATTCACCATTGACTCACAGCATTTATACTTGGAAATTACCCAATCTCCAGAGGAGCAAGAACAACCATACTCAACAGCTGGTGCTTGTCAACGTGGATGGATAAATCAAAAATGCTTGCAAGCTTTTTTGCCTTGGTTCAAGGAGGAAATTGCTGCCACCGCCAGGGTTTACCCTAACAGTGCCGCATTGCCGAGTTTTTGGGAAGTAGTCAATGGCACAGCTATTACTTTTGATTGCGATCGCCTTGTATTAATACCTACCCTCGCTATAGATGACGATGAGTTGCGCGTACCGCAAGAATGGGTAGATATACCAGAGTGGGTTGCTGACTACTACATAGCAGTACAGCTTAACCCCGATGATGGCTGGATGAAGATTTTTGGCTACACAACCCATCAAATTCTAAAAACAAAAGGGGTTTATGATCCTGGCGATCGTACTTACAGCTTGGAAAGTGAAGATTTAATTTCAGATATCAATGTGCTGTGGGTTACACGCCAACTTAATGAGCCACAAGCCTTACGCGCCGAGATTACATCTTTAGTTCCTATTCTTAAAACCCAAGCAGAAAACCTTTTAGAAAGGTTGGGTAATCCCAATGTGAAATTCCCGCGTTTAGCGGTTCCATTTTCACTGTGGGGTGCGTTCTTGGCACATAGCGGTTGGCGAAAAAAATTATATGAACTGCGTCAGGGTTTACTGATGCAGTGGTCAATTCCGCAATGGTTGCAGACAGGAGTAGCCAATTTAGCTCAACAGTGGGGATGGGAAAAAAGAGAATTTGTCGTAGTCCCTGCGGGAATGCGGAGTGCAGCACCAGTTATGGGTTTGTCTCGCAAAATAATAGTTGCAGAGCATACATACGAGTTACGTATTTTCTCTAAAAGCGCTTCTGAAGACTATGTTTGGCGCTTTGAATTGCGAAGTGCAACTCCTGGTGGTCAAATTCCTGCTGGGTTTAAGCTGCGCCTACTAACGGAAGACTTACAAACTTTTGAGAATAATGAAGATACGGCAACAACTTTTGTAGATATGTTGTACTTGGAAGTCATTTTGGAACTAGGAGAAGGATTGGTTTGGGAAATAGAACCCGCACCTGAAGATTATGACCGAGAGATTTTGCGGTTTTAAGTGTTTAGTAACCCAGATAATAGATATAACTCATCATCTGTGGAGAACTAGCTATGGGCAAGTTAGTCATCTTAAAGTTAGGGGAGGGAAACTTTGAACAAGGGTTTCCGGTGACGCTACAGATTGGCGATGAAAATGTCCGCCCTAGTGTGGAAATTACGGGTGCGCTTCCCCCCAACCCAGAAATTCTCCGCGATTATTACCGTTGGCAATCTATTTATCGTAATTTAAGGTTGCCATCTCGTCCTATTGGTTTACCTAAGGAACTTAATCAAGCCGCCAGCCTAGAAGACTGCCAGCAGGTGACTGAGGAATTTAAAGTACGTTTTAATACTTGGCTTGCTGCCGATTCCTTTCGTCCTATCCGCGAGAAATGGTTGGAAAAACTGATGCTTGCGGATAATATCCGTGTGCTTTTACAAACTAAAGACCTCGGTTTACAAAAACTTCCCTGGCATCTTTGGGATTTGGTGGAACGCTATCCCCAAGCTGAAATAGCTCTCAGCGCTCCCGCCTACGAACAAGTCAACCGAATCACAACCACATCCGACAAAGTAAAAATCTTAGCGATTTTGGGTAACAGCCAAGGAATTGATACCAAAGCAGACCAGGCGCTGCTTAATTTGTTACCTAATACAGACATCACTTTTTTAGTTGAGCCACAATGCCAAGACCTGACTGACCAACTATGGGAGCAGCATTGGCAGATTCTATTTTTCGCCGGACACAGTTCTACTCAGGAAACGAATGAAACAGGAAAAATCTACATTAATCAAACTGAAAGTCTCACAATTAGCCAGTTAAAGTATGCCTTGAAAAAGGCAGTGGAACGGGGTCTAAAACTGGCGATTTTTAATTCCTGTGATGGCTTGGGATTGGCACGGGAGTTTGCAGATTTGTATATTCCCGAAATCATCGTGATGCGAGAGCCTGTACCTGATCGGGTGGCGCAGCAGTTTTTAAAGTATTTTTTGTCAGCCTTCGCGCAGGGAGACTCGTTGTATTTAGCTGTGAGGGAGGCACGAGAAAGGTTACAGGGGCTAGAAAATCAATTTCCCTGTGCGACATGGTTGCCTGTCATCTGTCAAAATCCCGCAGAGATGCCATTGAATTGGGGGGAATTATTTACAAATACAGCCAATCTTCCCACATCTTTGTCTAAAACCACGGCTGTTAAAAGAATCACAAATCGGCTTGGCTTCTCATTGATCCTACTGACGAGCATGGTAATGACTGGAATATTAACAGGGGTAAGGTATTTAGGTGTGATGCAACCATTAGAATTAAGTGCGTTTGACCAACTGTTACGCTTGCGTCCTTCTGAGAAACCAGACTCACGCCTACTGGTTGTGACTGTGACTGAAGAAGATGTGCAGGCGCAAAAACAGGAAAAACCTCAAGGTTCCTTGTCTGACAAATCACTTGCCCAACTGTTAGAAAAATTAGAGACATATCAACCACAAGTTATTGGTTTGGATATATACCGAGATTATCCAGTGGGTAAGGATTATCCAGCATTGGCAGAACGAATGCGAAAAAGCGATCGCTTTGTGGGGGTGTGTCAACTTAGCGATTCTCAAGCCGGAAAACCAGGTGTGAAACCACCAGCAGAAATTTCTCCACAAGGTCTAGGTTTTAGCGATATTGTCATAGATTCAGATCATGTGGTGCGTCGCCATCTGTTAGCGTTAACTCCCTCACCCTCATCTCCTTGTAGTGCGCCCTATGCCCTGAGTGTTCAACTTGCATTGCGTTACTTGTACACCAAGGGAATTCAGTTGCAATTTACCCCTGATGGCGCGTGGCAATTAGGGAAGGTGACATTTAAACCAATAGAAGCTCATGGCGGTGGTTATCAAGGGATTGACGCTTTTGGACACCAAATTTTGTTAAATTATCGTTCCTCTGGTTCCCCAGATGCGATACCTTCGGCAGGCTTCGCCAACGCACCACATATTACTTTGGGACAAGTGCTAACGGGTAAGCTAAATGCCAATGCAGTCAAAGACAGGATCGTTATTATTGGCACAACAGCAGAAACTTTTGGTGATTACTGGTTAACTCCCTACACCACTCCTCAAGGGAAATTACAGGCAATACCAGGCGTATTTTTACAAGCTCAAATGGTCAGTCAACTGCTCAGTGCCGCTTTGGACGGACAACCTCTGTTGTGGACTTGGCCACTTTGGGGTGAAGTAATTTGGGTTTGGGGCTGGTCTTTTTTAGGCGGTTTGCTTACTGCTTATCTGCACCGATTCACTTACTTAAGCTTGGCAGCAGGGATAGCTATTACAAGTTTATATGGTAGCTGTTTTATATTTTTCATTGCATATAGTTGTTGGGTTCCCCTCATTCCTGCTATGTTGGCTTTAGGAAGTAATATTTTAATAGTCAGAACTTACTTAAACATAAAAATTAAAATATAAATTTTGAAAAGTATTGCTGTATAAGTTTTGTATAATCCAGAATCCCAAATTATGTAACTCCTAATTTTCTATGAAAAACTATAGCACAAAAATACAATTATTCGCTACATTCGGGATAGCTTGGTTGGGAATTATCGGCTATTCTCCAATGATTTGCATGACACCAGTTGCTGCCGCTCCTCTGACATTTTCGCCTCCTCCACCTCCTCCAGACAGGGGTGCAACAGGCGATCGCGGAGGAGCTGCAAGTCGTGGTTGTGGTGTTAGTAATCAGTCTGTCATTGCACTTGTACCTGTATACAAAGAGACACTCAAGCAAGCACAAACAGAAGCAGTTTCTGTTACTAAAGTTTGGGGCTTGACGACTGAGGAATATCCAACTTTTTGGTTTTTTGTCCCTTATCAAAAATCTGTAATTAATTCCATTGAGTTTGTTCTCAAAGATGAGTCAAGTAAACTAAGTCAAACTCTTTACCGAACAACAGTAATAAAACCAGAAGAACCAGGAATTATTAGTATTCGCTTAAGCGCAACTACTCCCCCATTGCAAGTAGACAAGATGTATCACTGGTTTTTTAAGATGAAAATCATTTGCAATCCACAACAACCTCCAGAACCGGAGTATGTGGAAGGATGGGTGCAACGGGTGAATCTAAATCCTAAATTAGTAAATAGCCCGAAGCAAGCAACTCCTCAGCAACGGGTAAACCTCTATGCTAAGAATGGTATTTGGAACGATGCCTTGACTACTCTGGCCCAATTGCGTCTTGCCAAACCTGAAGATCCAACTCTAGCGGTGGAGTGGATGAATTTGCTTAAGTCCGTAGATTTAGAGAATTTAGCTAAACAACCACTTATAAAATGTTGTCAAGCTAGTGCAAAGTAGCACTACAAGTGATTATTATAACTAGGAGTGACTTGATTTAATGCCCCCTTAGCATCGAATTAATGTGTTTGATTTATACTTATTAGTACCCTAAGTTACTGAAAAATGGGATGTAAAGATGTCTAAATCAAAATGGCGTCGTAAGTTACTTACAATATTAAATGGACTTAGTACTCTTTTTAAGCGTCAAACAAGGCGAAAACAACGAGCGATCGCAAATAGAATTAGCAGAATTAAACTAAAACTCAAGAAAAATCGCATACTATAGACTGCCCTTCCGTTTGCTTTGGTTGTCCTGGTTGTCCTCCTGGCTTTTTACCAAATCCACCTCCTCCAGGAGTTTCTATCACAAAAATATCCCCAGATTTCATCTCTACTGTTGCTGTGCTGTCTAAATTCTCTTCAATTCCATTCTGACGTTGTATCCAGTTGCGTCCGACAATTCCGGCTTCTCCACCATTTAATCCAAAGGTAGGGACAACCCGATGACCAGAGAGAATATTAGCTGTCATCGGTTCTAGAAAGCGGATGCGGCGGACAACTCCATTACCACCGGAATATTTTCCTTTACCACCGCTATCGGGACGAAGACTAAAGCTTTCTAAAAGTACAGGATAACGGGTTTCTAAAACTTCTGGATCGGTTAAGCGGGAGTTAGTCATGTGAGAATGAACACCATCAGTTCCATCAAAATCAATTCCTGCCCCAGAGCCGCCGCAGATAGTTTCATAATATTGATATTGCTCATTACCAAAAGTAAAATTATTCATCGTTCCTTGAGAAGCAGCCATCACACCCAAGGCACCATATAAAGCATCAACAATGGTTTGAGAAGTTTCGACATTACCCGCTACTACTGCTGCTGGATAAACTGGATTCAGCATACAGCCGACAGGTATAATAATTTTTAGAGGGTTAAGACACCCGGCATTCACAGGAATATGATCATTAACCAAAGTCCGAAAGACATATAAGACTGCTGCTTGAGTTACCGCTTTCGGAGCATTAAAATTACTATTTAGTTGCCGAGAAGTTCCAGTAAAATCAATGGTAGCACTGCGACTTTCTTGGTGAATTGTCACTTTAACTTGAATTATTGCCCCATTATCCATTTCATAAATAAATGAGCCATCCTTGAGAAGATTGATCACCTTTCTCACTGACTCTTCAGCATTAGCTTGCACAAATTTCATATAATCTTGGACAGTCTTAAGTCCGTATTGTGAAGCCATTTTACGGAGTTCAAGAACTCCCCGTTCATTTGCAGCAATTTGTGCTTTTAAATCAGCGATATTTTGCTCAGGGTTACGGGCAGGATAAGTATGATTTGAGAGGTGCTGTCTGACTGCGGTTTCTCGAAAATTTCCCTCTTCAACTAAGAGAAAATTATCAAAAATAATTCCTTCTTCTTTTACTGTGGTACTGTGGGGAGGCATTGAACCAGGAGTAATTCCACCGATATCGGCTTGATGTCCACGAGAAGCAACGTAGAAAATGGGAGTAGGCGGTGTACTATTTCCCTCACTTTTCAGAAATACAGGGGTAATTGCAGTGACATCAGGAAGGTGGGTTCCGCCATTATAGGGGTTATTAGATAAATAGACATTTCCTGGTTTTAGAGTATCGCCTTGATCATTAATTAAGCTGCGGACACTTTCACTCATTGAGCCTAAATGTACAGGAATGTGGGGAGCATTAGCGACTAATAATCCCGATGAGTCAAAAATAGCACAGGAAAAATCTAGCCTCTCTTTGATATTCACTGATGTCGCCGTGTTTTGCAACACAATTCCCATTTGTTCGGCGATAAATTGATAGAGATTTTTGAATATTTCCAAGCGGACGGGATCAGGTTGAGTTGTTGTGTACATTTTGGATTCCTGTTTGTTTAACTATTTTGCACCCTCGTCCCCACCCCATCGGTGAGAGGTTAAAATAGTTTATTTACTTGATTTACCAGCGCTATTCAGATAATTTTTTGAGTACATTTTGAACCTCATCTGCCTTTTCTGTATTAAGTTCAATGTACCTTTCAGCCGCTATTTTAAGATATTTTTTGAATATTTCCTGAGAAACTATTATTTCATCTTTATCAAGAAAGCTAAAGCGGACTCCATCAAAGATACCATCTGCATCTTCGCTAGGAAATTCACACATGGCATATTCACTACCATAACTAGTATCTTCAAGAAGATAATTTAATGCTGTAGGAAAAGAGATACCTTCTATTGCATTAAAGTATGATTTAACTATCCACAGTGGATCAATTCTATAGTCTACATTGTCAAATAATTGTTCGCGCATAAAAATAAGTATGTCTTATAGGTATTTGCAGGTATTGTCATACATCTTGTGATTTTAGCATCTCTACCTTGCTCTCTATACCTGTAAACTCCAGTTATGTACGCAAAAACCCATGATTTTTTGTTCGGGATTATCTTCTAAAGATTCTTCTGCACCATAGAAGGCAATACCTTTAACATGAGACGATTCAGAAGGATAATGCATGTCATCCCCGCTATCATATTCAAGCTCAACATACTCGCTTAAATCCGAAACCTTAGAGCCGATTTCAAATTTATCAAAAAACTTTCCTTGGTAGCCCTCAAACACAAAAATCACGAAGAGAATATCATTCGCATTAAAATGTAGTAATATAACCCTATCTTTATAATAAAAAACTGTATGTCCATCTAATTTCTCAGAATCTGAGGAGATTTTTTGACAGATCCAGCCATCCGACTTAGATAAAGCTTCGTTGATATTAATTGATTTCAATCCTTTTTCTCTCTTCTCTCTTTCTTCTTGGAGATTGACAACCAGATTAGGCTCGCTAAGATCAGGTATTGATGAAAGATGTTGTCCAATACTAAATCCTGCTGCGGAAACTCCAGGGATAATTTGGGGTTAAGCCGGGATACGCGCATTCAGGGGACATGTTGTAAATAAATGTTACACAACCTACTTTCTTGCTTTACCAACTTGCCCCTATTTGGCATGAGATGCGACAAGAGAGTTAAGCTTGAAAATGACAAGCAAGAGTAAGAATCATGGCAGATTCGGTCAAAATATTTAATGAGTATTCAAATCGAGACTTAGAGCAACGGAAGGTTTGGTACACGCCAGTTGTGGAAGCTTATGATCGAGGCAGACCCCGCTATCCTGAAGCACTAATACAGCGAGCGATTGAAGCCGCTCACCTTTCCCCTGACTCAACCATTCTCGAAGTCGGATGCGGATCAGGAATTGCGACGATTAACTTTGCTCAGTTGGGATGTGCAATCGATGCGGTAGAACCGAATCTAGATTTCTGCCAAGTTGCAACACGTCGTCTTGCAGCATTTCCGAAGGTTCAACTCTTTCAGGAATCCTTCGAGGAGTGGCAAGTTCAACCACAAGCGTATGAAATTGTACTAGCAGCAAATGCTTGGCACTGGATATCATCCGGCATCAAATATGTGAAAGCATCACAGACGTTACGAGAGGATGGTTCTCTCGTTTTACTTTGGAACCTGACGCTTGAGCCAAGTCATGAAGTTCATCAAGTCTTGAATCAGGTTTATCAAGCTTACGCACCCGCGATCGCACCTGAGTACGAAGGTCGAGAGAAACAAGCTGAAATTGCCGCAGGCTTGGGAAAACCTGTCGGGGATTCAGGATTGTTTGAGCCTCCCTCCACAGAAATCTTCCCTTGCGAACAAACCTATAGCGTTGATCGGTATCTCGATTATTTGAGTAGCGGTTCACAATACGTTGCCTTAGAGTCGCAAGTGAGAGTAAATCTATTTTCGGGATTGAGAACTGCGATCAAACAGCAATTTAAGGGCGAAATTCATCTGTTTAACTTAGCTGCATTTCAAATTGCGCGGAAGATCTAAATATTATACCGCAGACATTAGATGAGATTGGGGCTTTTATTTTAACTTAACCGACTCCAGCATCCAATGAAAGAGCCAAAACACGCCTAATAATCGTTGTTTGAGTTCTTTCGGTGATTGCATTTGGACTCCGATGACGATCGCACGCCTCTGATATGTCTGAGGTTTTTCAGCCAAAACTGTCTTAGAATTATCAGTTTGATTTTTCCTTAATATCACATCATAAAATTTAAAGCAACTTTTTTAACATACATAACTTTGCATTGTGTCCCATTTTGCACGTATCCCGGCTAGACCCCATTTCAGCCCACAAATCAAGTCTGTCCATTAATTCAATTTCCGCAGGAAGTTAAGCATAGCTGAAACCACAGCATCAGGCGACTCAATTAAGAAGCCATGACCACCACGGTCGAGGACTAAAAGTTCAGCGTTGGGAATGCGTTGAGCAAGTTGTTGAGAAAACTTTAGCGGAGTGAGAATATCTTGTTTACCAACTAGAACTAGGGTAGGACAATGAATTTGTTGAAGGCGGTCTGTTGTGTCCAATTCAAGCATGGCTCGGCTGTGATGATAGAGTGAATGAGTCGCAGGCAAGAAAGGATATCTGATTGCAAATTCGATCAGACCTTCGATCATTCCAGGAATCGAGTAGAACGTATCTGTAAATATCCACGGTAATACTACTTTTTCATAAAGTTTTAGGTCTACATTAGTACAGAGATCGCCCCAAGTCTCAATAATGCTGTTGAATAATGCATCACCCTTTGCCAGGGATGAAAGTAGCATCAGACTTTGTACCTTTTGAGGATGTGCTAACACTAGCTCTTGGGCTATCTGACCACCCATTGAATGACCTGCTAGATGCACCTTATCGATCGCAATGTGATCAAGCAATGCTGCAACGTCACTAGCCATCTGTTTGAGACTATAGGGACTTTCGGGAGCAGAACTTCGCCCCATACCTCGGTTGTCCAAGCGAATAACTTGATAGTGCGAAGTCAGCGATGGCATAATCAGCGACCAATAGGCATGATCACAAAGGAAGCCAGCTATTAATAGCAATGGCTCACCGGTTCCTTTAATGTCGTAGAACAAATCAATTCCGTTAATCTGAACCTTGGGCATAGTCAATGATTCTGCTAAACCTTATTTTTAAGCAGGGATAGACCAAGCTCATGTGTGTCAATTTAACGTTAAAAGGGCGGTTATAGCCGCCCTTTTAACCAAATTTTTTGAAATTACCCTGACTTTTCAAATAATTGTTCAGTACTTCTATTTATATTCCTGCAAAGCCCCTAACTTCCGAATTCCTGGCCAAATCATCGCCGTAGCAATCACTACTACAATTGTGCCAATTCCACCACCCACAACCGAAATCACTGGGCCAAACAAGGCAGCAGTCAAGCCTGACTCAAAGCCCCCTAATTCATTCGAGGCACTAATAAACACGCTATTAATAGCAGCAACCCGACCACGCAAATGATCCGGTGTTCTAATTTGAACTAATGTATGGCGAATCACAACGCTAATACTATCTAGTGCGCCACCCAGGATCAGCATTAACATAGACAGCCAAAAGGAACGAGAAAGTCCAAAGATAATTGTGACAACCCCAAAGCCAACCACTGACCACAATAAGGCTGGGCCTGCTTTGCGTAACGGTGGTAAATACACCAGGGTAATGCCCATACTCAAAGCACCGATGGAGTGGGCTGCCTGTAGATATCCTAACTCCACTGGCCCCACATGTAAAATATCTTTGGCAAAAATGGGAAGGAGCGCGATCGCACCACCCAACAATACAGCAAACATATCCAATGTAATCGCTGCTAAAATTAAGTGATTCTGCCAAACAAATTTAGCACCAGCTGCAAGTGCTTTGAGTGAGATTGGCTCAGTTGTGCGAATACCTTTTTGCTCTTTGATCGCCAGCGTTGAAATAAAACACAGCAACGCGGTGATCGCTGCTAGTACATATACTCCTGTAGCACTTCCCAGCAAAGCGATGCCGAATCCCCCCAAGGTAGGCCCAATCACAGCAGCCAACTGAAAGCTACTACTATTCCAAGTTGCTGCATTGGTAAACGCACTCACAGGTATCAACTGCCACATCAGAGCATCACTGGCTGGTCTAAGGAATGCCCTAGCGACACCTGTTAATACCAAGCAGGTGTAAATTAGAAAAATTGTCCCTTGAGTATATGAAAGCACTGCCAAAGCCAGCGAGCAGAGAGCTAGCAACATCACTGACAGTAAGATGATGAGTTTGCGATCGCGGCGATCGGCCACATGTCCGGTAATCAAGGTGAGAGCAATCATCGGTAAGACTTGTGCCAGTCCCACACCACCAAGAACTATCGCTGAGTTAGTCCGCTCATAGAGTTCCCAGCCGATAGCTACAGTTTGCATTTGCGACCCCACGGATATCAGCAGCCGTCCAATGGTAAATAGCCGATAGTCTCGAAACTTCAAGGCTGCAAAGGGATCGTGCTGTGCAACTTCAGAGTTATGGGGATTTGAGTTCTGTTTGCTCGAAGACATTTTTTAGTAGGGTTAAGCCTTCTTCAATGTTGGAAATTTGCTCTTCTGTAAGACCTTTCAGCAGATCAGTAATATGAGCACGAGTTTGATCTTGGGATTGCTTGAGATGATGCCTTCCCTCTTGAGTTAGATTCAGCAGCACCCGTCGCCGCTCTTGAGGATGATCACAGCGTTTTACGAAATCGCGTTGGACTAACCGTTCTATGGTTGCTGATGCCGTGGCCGAGGTGACACCTAAATGCTCTGCTAGGTCAGATAATGAAGCCCCAGGATTGCGGTTGAGAAATGCTAGCGATCGCAACTGAGGTATAGATAAAAAAGCAGCACTGTGAGCACGCATATCGGCTCGGATAAACCGCATCACTAATGGAACTGTGTCCATTACCCTAGCGGCACATTCTTCGGAAGTTGCACCTTTGGTAGGTTTATCCAAGGTCATGGGCTTGTTGTTCTCCTGATTACATTGCCATCTGTGGATAAAGTCGTCCAGCGATGATGGTTAAGATTATTAACCTTAATAAGAGAATTGTACAATCCAGACCAAAGCCATAGATGCTAGTTTCATTGTGGATTACATTGCTACCCGTGGATAAAGTCGTCCACCGATGATCGCCAAGACTATTACTGTTAATAAGAGAATTGCCAAATCCCAACCAAAGCCATAGACGCTGATTCCATCCACTAGCATTGTGCTGCGTAAGGCGTCAACCTCATAAGTTAAGGGATTTAAGTGGGAAATATACTTTAACCAGTCGGGCATCATTGAAATTGGATAAATAGCATTGCTGGCAAAAAATAACGGCATAGTTAACATTTGGCCAATTCCGGTCATCCGCTCTCTGGTTTTTGCCAAACAGCCAATAATTAATGAAAAAAGACAAAAGCAAGCCGCCCCCAGCATGACTATCAGTAGCACTTGCCCAAAAGCTAGAGGATGGAGATTTAATTTTACACGTAAGACAAAAGACAATACATAAATTACTGCTACCTGAGATAAGCACCTTACGCCACATGCTAGAGCTTTGCCCAAGACCATTGCTATACGGGGTGTAGGACTAGCAAGAAATTTATGTACAATCCCTAAATCTCGCTCCCAAATTAGTGTCATTCCACCGGTGAAAATGGCCACATTCAACACACTTTGAGCGAGAATGCCAGCAGCCATGAAGTCTAAATATGGTAAGTTCCCTGTCGGAACTTCCCGAAGTTTGGAGAACACTTGCCCAAAAATCAGCAACCATAATGACGGTTGCACTGATCTGACTACTAAATCAGTGGGATCGTGGCGGAGTTTACGCACTTCCAATTCTGCGATCGCCAGAGTTTTCGTAACTAGCTCTTTAATTGCAGAGAGCAGATTGGCTCGGCGAGTAGGTGGTGATTTAACCCAACCGTTGAGCAGTACGTCTGGTTCTTGCTGTGTCACGGTAGTTGACTCCTGATATTAGCTGGTCGCCTGTATAGTAAATAAAGACATCATCCAAAGTTGGATTTGGTTTATCTAAAGAAGCTTTTAAGTGACTCGGTGTGCCTGTAATTACGACTTCACCTTGTCGCATAATTGCCACTCGGTTACATAAGCTATCTGCTTCTTCTAAAAAATGAGTTGTTAAAAATATAGTTGTGCCGTAATCAGCACAGAGTTGCTGTACAAGTTGCCATACTTGAGTCCGGGCGATAGGATCTAGTCCGACAGTCGGCTCATCAAGAAATAAAATTTGGGGTTGATGTAGCACTGATACGCCGATTTCCAGCTTGCGGATCATCCCACCAGAGTAGTTTCGTACCAAGCGCTTCGCCGCATCTTGCAAACCCATGTATTCTAGAATTTCATAGATGCGGCGATCGCGTCCTTTGGCAGGTATTCCATACAGCTTGGCGAAGATTAAAAGATTTTCGTAACCCGTGAGGCTACCATCAGCAGAGAGCGCCTGGGGAACATAGCCGATAGCTCGTCTCACAGGATTAGCTTGACGAGTCACATCATAGCCACCCAAAGTTGCTTTCCCAGCACTGGGAGGCAGTAAAGTTGTCAACATTTTAATAACTGTACTTTTCCCTGCCCCATTCGGCCCAAGCAGCCCAAATACTTCACCCTGTTCCACAGATATGCTCAGGTTATTAACTGCGGTTAACTTGCCAAAACGGCGTGTGAGTCCCTGAGTTTCCAAAATCAGCGCTCTTGGCTCACTAGCAGGTTCTGACCGATTTATTTTTCCCGTCAGTATAGTCACAAGTTTGATGCACTTCCATTAATTAGTAAAACTAACTATTAGTTTGTCAACATATCGGTTGGAAGTCAATAGACTTGTTACAAAAATCTGAATGAGAGTAAAAGGAAACTCAGTAGAGTGACGGCGAAGTTATTCATAGCTAATTTGTGAGTAAAATTAACAGCTTTCAGTATTTACTGTCTTGGTTGATGGCTATAAAGGCTAATTAGGCTGTATTATTTTGGGTTTTGAGGCTGACAGATGCGTTTTGTACAAAGCCATCTTGCATCTATTTCACCAGCTTTGTTCGACGTTTTCCTAGAGAAGGATACCTAGAATCTCTCGGCAAAATATCCTCTTCTGAAATGTTATACAAAATTTTTCTGGATATCACTAAAGTATATACGGAAAAAGGTTTAGTCTTCTTTAAAAGAAAGGTTAAGCAAAAAGACACAAGTAAAGATAACTATATAAAGAAAGATAAAAAAGGCTCAAAGCCTCTTGCCTGCTGCCTTATCTCAACGAAAAATATTTTTGCCACTCTACTTCTATACGTAAGCATAACGTATAATAACTAGTTATACCAACGAGGGTATCTGGTGAGATAGGATTTTGAGGTTATTTGTTAATGTTAAGCGACTGTGAGGTTATTGGTGAGTTAGTCTCTTGAGAGTGGTGCAACAATTCAAAAGCTTCTTTATATTAAGTCTTAAGCAAATCAAAATTTTAAAGAAAGTATGCGAACATTTCTATCAGCTTACACAATTAGAATTGAAAAAAAGATAAATAAAAAGTCTAATGATAATCATCCGCCTAATTACCGTCAGCTAAATTGTTTTAATGGTCATGATGATTTACTTACTGTTATGTCAATTTTTATTCAAAAATTAACAATTAATCGTAAAAATGATACTTATAATATTTATATGAAAGCTTCCAATATTCAAGAGGAAGGAAGAAGTATTAGTGGACTTATTGAAAGTGGTATATACGGGATTTCCAGCAATCTTCGAGACGTAGATACAGATTCGATAACTTATAAAAAAAAGAAGAGTGATGCCGAGGTTTTACCTTTTTATTTCTTGATTTACATTCCAAAAGATACAAATGAAGGAATTCTACTTTTACAACGTACAGGTAAATATGGTATTCGCACACACTTTGGTATTTTTCTAGACAAGTATTTTTCTGATAAATTTCCAGGCTTTGCTGTTGAGATAAATACTTTAGTACAAGAAGAAATAATTAAGAGGATTCTATACGGAGGTACTATTAAAAAGGTTCGATGTGTTAAGTATCAAGCTCCGATTGATCGAGTTGATGGACTTGATGAAGGTCATCAAGAAATTCCCTATAACATGGAAATAGTATTATCTGCGAATAAAATTCCTTTCATGGGTAAAATTCAGAACTTTTTTAACTCAACAAGTAGTGTTAAAAGTCTCATAGAACTTCGGGATTTTAACTTTGATTACGACACCGTAAAGGTTGACGTTGATCTTGATGGAAGTCTTAGAACCTTTGATTTAGGTTGTCTCCAGAGAGCTAGAGCTTACTATGATATCTCTGATCAAGTAGTTATAGATTCTGATGATTATCCAACTTTGCAAAGTATACAAACAATTACGAAAATTTACCTCAAAGAAGTTATTAATCAAATGTACCCCTAGTAAATATAATGTTAACCAAAATTTCTATTGTTAGTATAATTAAAGACCATATTGCGACACTTAAGAGTAGCAGAACAGGGAAGATATACTATCCAGATATTATCTTATTCTTTATAATACCAGCTATCACTTCTGGTGTAATGATTTCTCTGGGAGTTCTTCTAAATGATGGTTTGGTTAATGCTCTAATTACTTCTTTCTCAATATTTTCAGCTTTATTATTCAACTTACTTCTATTAGTTTATGATATTTCAGAAAAAAATCAAGAGCAGAAACAAACAACGGATCAAGTTGAAATAAGAAAAAATATTCAACGGCGTGAGTTACTTCGGGAAATTTATGTCAATGTATCTTTCTCAATATTAACTTCCACCATAACTGTAGTTATATTATTAACTTACTTCCTAAAGCCTATTAGCTGTACTTTATGGATAATAAATTTATGCTCATTGCAGTGGCTACTAGCATCAGTATGCTACTACTTTTCTGTTCAATTTCTTTTAACTCTCTTTATGGTTTTGAAACGAATATACAGACTTCTAGCGAAAGCCTTTGATTAAAGCAATTACCTATGGTTATTTACGCCTAGGCACGATTGATATAGAGAAGAGAGCAATCGCTTATTGTATATTGTAATTTTGAGAGCGATGCCAAGATAGATAGAAAGTAGAGAGCGAAATAATGCTAAAAACATACAGAGCTTAGTTGAAAGGAAGTTGTTTACAGTGGATTAATGATGTACCTACATTGGGAGAGTAACAAATCCCAGTTCATGTTACATTGCTGGAAAATGAATCAGTCATAGATAAACAAGCACGGGGACGAAGAATGGCTGAAATATTAGAAAAACTTGCTGTGAGTCAAGCTTTGACTGATGTAAATTCAGTCATTTGGCAGCAAGAAACTCGTCAAGACCTATTCTGAAATAAAATCATATCTATAAACCTTCTACAAAATATCCGATTATGGCGATAATTCCTGTCTTCTCTAGGAGACACCCAAGGGACGTAGCGGGGTATAGCCCATTAAGAATTACCAATTATTTAAATCTTTGTTCCATGTGCATAGATAAAATAGTTATCTGTCACCTTCACATCAGCCTGAAAACCTGTTTTATTTAGCTGCTCTTGAAGTTCATCAGGCTGATAAAAAATTTTGACAATCTGAAATTCTTGACCATCATTTAACTTACGGGTTTGATATATGTTTCCGTTATCTTTAAGGATATGATCGTTAGCCGTAGATGTGGGTTCAAAGGAAGAGTCAATGATAAATACTTGTCCACCAACGCGAACAGATTGATAGACTTTTGTCAAAAATGAATCGAGTAATTTTGGCGGCACATGAGAGAGCCAAAAAGCAAAAAACACTAAATCATATTCAGTGTCAGGTTGCCATGTAAATAAATCCGTTAGGTGATATTCAACACTCAGTGAATTTAACTTCGAGCGATTAATTGTAATCACTTCTTGGGAGGCATCGATCGCAGTAATTTTTTTCCCGATACTTAAAAGCTCCTGTGTCCAGATACCTGTTCCACAGGCTAACTCTAAAATATCATCCACCACGCCAATTTGGTGTAATGTATTTTTGATCACAGCTACTTCATTAAACCAGCGCTGGTTATTTTCGGTACCGCGATCGTAGCGTCCTTTCCTATAGAACCACTGATCATATTCGTTGGCTCTAGCGCGATAGTACTCAATCTGTTGTTCAAGAATATTATCTGTCATCGTGTGCTTTCTGATCTAATTAAGTTGAGATTTGACGTTGCTATGACTTTTAGGGAGAATTTTTCTTTAGCGAATCAACTTGCATTTGAGCTTGAATTATGTGATATTTTTATGATCCCATAATAATACGGTAAATCAATAAACTTGCCGGAGTTATACCGGAGGTTTGCTGAAGTCTGATATTAATTTATCCCTGAAAGCAGAGTAAAGATGTTGACTAAGTTCTCACCAAGTCGATTTTTGGGCATTGCGATCGCCTTCCTCCAAAGGTTCCTACAACGAAGAATCCGCACTTTTTCGCTACTGTTTGCAGTGGGACTTAGCTTAACTTTGGCTGTGTCTGCTTGTTCTCCAAGCGCAAGCGACAACTCTGGCACACCGCAGACAACCCAAGCCGCCAGTCCAGCAGTTAGCAGTACTAAAGTTCGTATAGGCTACCAAAAAGCGTCAACTATCCTCTATGCGCTGAAGGGGAAAGGGGAATTAGAGAAAGCCTTTGCAACTTCAGGATCTTCGGTAACTTGGTCAGAATTTCCTGCTGGGCCACCACTCCTAGAGGCATTGAATGCAGGCAGTATTGATTTTGGCTATACCGGAGAATCACCACCTATATTTGCTCAATCTGGGGGTATTCCTTTGGTTTATGTTGCCTACGATCCTTGGAGTCCCAAGGCTGAAGCCATCCTGGTGCCGAAGGATTCACCGATTAAAAGTGTGGTTGAACTCAAGGGCAAAAAAGTTGCTTTTGCCAAAGGTTCTAATGCTAACTACCTATTGGTGAAAGCACTGGAAAAGGCAGGGGTACAGTACAGTGACATCCAACAAGTAACTCTCACTCCCGCCGATGCTCGTGCTGTCTTTGAGGGAAAAAAAGTTGATGCTTGGGCAATTTGGGATCCTTATTTAGCCGCAGCAGAAGCAGCAACAGGCGCACGTACTTTAACAGACGCGACGGGATTAGCTCCCAATCGTGGTTATTATCTGGCTGCAAAATCTTTTGTTGATGCCAAGCCGGATGCATTGAAAATAGTTATAGATCAGGTGAAGAAAGTTAGTGACTGGGCAAAAAATAATCCTAGTGAAGTTGCTAAATTTCTTTCTCCTGCTTTGGGTATAGATGCTCCTGTGTTGGAAATAGCAGAAAAGCGGCGTGAGTATGATGTACTTCCGCTCACAGATGAAGTGATTACTAAACAACAAGAGGTTGCAGATACCTTTTACAAAATTAAATTGATTCCGAAACAAATCAAAGTTAAGGAAATTGTTTGGCAAGGCAAGTGAATTTTAGAATATGACCAATCTCAGCGTTAACCTTAACAAAGTCGCTTTACTCAGGAATGCTCGAAATTTTGGTAGACCGAGTGTGATTGAAGCGGCTTTTACCTGCATTAAAGCTGGCGCACAGGGAATCACAGTTCACCCACGCCCAGACCAACGACATATCAAGCCCGAAGATGTCGATGCACTGGCGCAGATATTGACTGTTGAATTCAACATAGAAGGTAATCCGTCACCTCAATTTTTAGAGATAGTCCGAAAAATCAAACCAACGCAGTGTACCTTAGTTCCCGATGCACCAGATGCTTTCACCTCAGATCACGGATGGGATCTGGCTACGGATGGCTCTTGGCTCAGACCAATCATTCGAGAGCTAAAAGACCTCGGAGTTCGAGTCAGCTTATTTATGGATACCGACTTAACTCAAATTAAACGTGCTAAAGAGATTGGAGCCGATCGCATTGAGCTATATACAGAACCTTATGCGACAGCTTTTCGTAATGGCAATGTAGAATCTGTATTTCAACACTACCAAAAAGCAACACAAAAGGCTCAAAAAATTGGTTTAGGAGTAAACGCCGGTCATGATTTAAATCTGCAAAATTTAGAAAAGTTCTGTTCAATTTTTGGCATACTTGAAGTGTCTATTGGTCATGCTCTGATTGGGGACGCTTTGGAGGTGGGACTATTTAGTGCTGTGCAAGATTATTTAAAAATCCTAAGTTTTAACTAGATTTAAAAACTTTTTACAAAATGTGAACAGATCATATATTTTCTCGTTTTAATGCTCCGGTAAAGTATTCTATTTAATCAAAAAATAAGTAACTATTTTATGGATGGAACGAGTAACTTCCAAGATTCAGAAGTCAGACAGTTAAAGATGTATAAGTTTGCCCCGGCTTGGGAGAAGGAGCAAATAGTCTTTGGTGCTGCGCGACCTGGATATACTAACAAGCAGCTTCAAGATTGGATAGAATTCATGAAGCGCCAAGATATCAAGCGAGTTTGCTGCCTTCTTCCTGATCAACACCTAGCTTCTTACTCTAATCTTCTAGGCAGATACAAACAGGAATTTGGTAATCAACTAGTTTGTTGGGCACCAATTGTAGATTTCCATCTATGTGATTTAGAAACCCTCACACAGAAAATACTTCCTTTCTTAATAGAAGCAGATAAACAAAATGAGAAAGTAGTTGTACACTGCTCTGGTGGAATTGGACGTACTGGACATGTGTTAGCAGCATGGCTAGTTAGTGCCAGAGGATTATCAAATCAAGCTGCAATAAATGCTGTCAAGAGAACAGGTAGAAATCCTTATGAAGCTGCGATCGCTGCTGTGTTTAGAGCTAGAAATCCCTTGAAAGTTGTAAAAGAACTTGACGTGCTTTTGAATGATTGCCGTCTAGCAATACATAAAATATTTTGAGTTTCAGGACTTACGCAAACAATAACTGAAAAGAATGATTTTCTTCTTAGGGGCAATTCATGAATTGCCCCAGAGGGCGTGTAGTTTTGCGTAAGTGCTAAGTTTGTATAATTCATTTTTAGTTTAAAAAGGATCTGCGGTGAAGCCTACAATCAGACTAGCTAATGAAAGTGATGCTTTAAAAATGCTGGCAATCTATGGGCCGATTGTCCGGGAAACTTCAATTTCCTTTGAGATAGAGCCTCCTAGCAAAACGGAATTTGAGGGGCGCATCCAGAATTATCAACAACAGATGCCTTGGCTAGTGTGTGAAGTTAACAGTGAGCTTCTAGGCTATGCCTATGCTACTCCCTACCGGACTCGTGCCGCTTACCAATGGTCTGTAGAATCATCCGTGTACATTAATGTTGAGTATCGCAGAAAAGGAGTTGCCAAAGCTTTGTACACTTCCCTTTTTGCGTTACTGCAACTCCAAGGATATTACAACGTTTTTGCTGCGATCGCTTTACCAAATCCAGCAAGTGTCGCTGTCCATGAGGCTGTCGGTTTTTCCCCTGTAGGTGTATTTCGCAAAGTTGGATATAAATTTAGGAAGTGGCATGATGTCGGCTGGTGGCAACTATCTCTGCAACAAGAGCTACCCCTACCTGTAAATTCACCTCTTTCTTTTCTAGAAGTTCAAAAATCGCCTCTCTGGAATGAAGCTTTAAGAAGTGGACTCTTGCTACTTCGCGTTTAACTTGGTGTTGCCATTAACTACTTAACATTTGTATATAATTTTCCATAAATTTATTTATCTGCAATAGAACCTTCTGATACCAGCCATAGACAGAAAACTTGTCTCATAAACGTGGCTGTATTTGCTACTTGATTCTTAAAGAAGTCTATGATATTATCCGTGCAATTAGCATAATACTGTAACTTGACCAATTTACCGTAGATTAAAATCTGGTCAAGATTATGTGTCATTTGCAAAGTTGCTTAATTAAATTTCTTAGCTACAACTTTCATTTCACTTTCCAGCTAATTGCCAGTAAGGCAAAGGGCACACATCCAATATTTAAGAAACGAAAACATTAAAGAATTACTACTGCATTATGGTAGAAATATCGAGCAAATCTAACTTCAAGCTATTCAATTACTTTCTACTATTCTTAGTAGGTGGAGTATTCACTTTATCCCCGACTTTAGTCAGTTGTAAAGCACCAAGTACACCAGAGCAAGCCGCTAACGCCTCTAATAGCACCAAGACAAAGGTCTTACACATGGGCTATATGACAGCTGGAGACTTACTCAAGATTAAAGGACTGTTAGAAAAACGTTTAACTCCACTGGGTATTTCTGTAGAGTGGTCAAAATTTGCTGCTGGGCCGCAACTTCTGGAAGCGATGAATGTGGGAAGTGTAGATTTCGGCCTTGTTGGTGAAACTCCGCCCATCTTTGCTCAAGCATCTGGCGTTCCTTTTGTTTATGTTGCTAGTAGCAAACCGGGGACTGGTGAGGAAACTGCTGTTGTAGTCGAGAAAGACTCTCCAATCAAGACAATAGCTGACCTCAAAGGCAAAGGACTCGCCTTTCAAAGAGCTACTGCACAGCAGTATTTCGTTCTGAAGGTTCTGGAAGAGGCAGGACTAAAACTTAGCGATATTAAACATATTAACCTCACGCCATTAGAAACTCGTGCAGCATTTGAACGTAAGAGTGTTGATGCGGCTGTAATTGGCGACCCCCACCTTGCTCTATTTCAGAAAACTGGCAGTATTCGGATTATCCGAAATGGTAAGGGGATTAGTACCCAAGGAGCCTACTGGTTAGGCTCGCGCAATTTCGTCAAAAATAATCCTGACATAGTGAAAATCATTTTGGAAGAGGTCAACAACGTCGGCAAATGGGCTGAAGCTAACCCACGTCAAGTAGCTGAATTGATTTCGCCGGAAGCAAAAATTGATGTTCCAACACTAGAACTAGTATCAAAGCGCAGGCATTACACATTAAGACCTCTTAGTGAACAAGTTTTGTCAGGACAGCAGAAGATTGCTGACTTATTCTATGAGCAGAAATTTATCACTAAGAAAATTCATGTAAAAGAAGCGACACTTTCCTCTGAACAATATGCTGCTTTCACCCCTTTAGAAGTTAAGCCTTGAACATTTGCAGTAAACCTTAAACATCAGAAAATTGTTAGCACATTATGGTAGCTAAAAAACGTAACTTTCTAATCTTATTAATGGCTGGAGCATTTACCCTATCCACGACTCTAGTTAGTTGCAAGACACCGAATACACCTGAGAAAGTTGCCATCGCCGCTTCTAGTGGCATCAAGACGAAAGTGTTACGAATAGGGTATTTTACTGCTGCGGATATAACCAGAAATAGACAAGTTTTAGAGAAACGCTTGAATCCACTAGGTATTAATGTACAGTGGGCAAAATTTACCGCCGGGCCGCAACTTCTAGAAGCGATGAATGTGGGTAGTTTGGATGTCGGTGCTGTCGGTGAAACTCCACCCATCTTTGCCCAAGCAACTGGGATTCCTTTTGTTTTTATTGCTAGCACCAAACCAGCTACTGGTGAAGGAACTGCGATCGTAGTACATAAAGACTCCCCAATCAAGACTGTAGCTGATTTAAAAGGTAAGACTCTCGCTTTTCAAAGAGCTACTGCTAATCAATATTTTGTCGTGAAGGCTTTGGAGGAAGTAGGGTTGAAATTGACTGATGTCAAATATCTAAATCTCATATCACCAGAAACTCGTGCAGCGTTTATTCGTAATAGTATTGATGCGGGTGTAATTAGTGATCCCCAACTTGCCGAGTTTCAGAGAACTGTGGGAGTTCGGATTCTCCGCGATGGTAAGGGGCTTACGACCCAAGGAGGTTACTGGTTAGCTGCACGCAGCTTCGTGAAAGAGAACCCGGAACTAGTGAAAATTCTTCTCGAAGAAGTCAACAACGTAGGCAAATGGGCTGAGGCAAATCCACGAGACGTTGCCGAAATAATCGCGCGTGATGCCAAGCTAGATATTCCAACGTTGGAAAAAGTAGTCAAGCGGCGGCATTATACCTTAAGACCTATTAGTGATGAAATTCTGTCAGGACAGCAGAAGATTTCTGACTTGTTCTATGAGCAGAAATTCATCACCAAGAAGATCAATGTTAAGGATGTAGCACTTTCCCCTAAAGAATATACTGCCTTGACCCCACCAGAAATCAAGCCTTAACTTTGGTTATGACGGATGAGAGCATTAAGTTAAAAACTACTTTTAATCAGGTAGCGCTGCTTTATGACCAGGTACGACCACGATATCCAGAGGTGCTTTTTGATGATGTGGTGTCTCTGTCGGGAATACCTCCAGGAGCAAGGATACTAGAGATTGGTTGTGGTACTGGACAGGCAACTGTACCGTTCGCCCGTCGCGGTTATCGCATTCTGTGCGTTGAGCTTGGTGAAAACCTCGCTACAATTGCCCAACAGAACTTGACGGCGTATCCGCAGGTAGAACTGCATATTGGTGCTTTTGAGGACTGGGTAACAGAGAAGAATACATTTAATTTGGTGATTTCAGCAACCGCCTTTCATTGGCTCGACCCAACAATTGCTTATTATAAGACTGCTCAAGCGCTCAACTCTGGGGGAGCGATCGCCCTATTTTGGAATGAACACGTACACAGTGACGCCAGTCAAGGCTTCTTTGAGGTGGTACAGGAGCTATATCGGCACTTAGTTCCTGAGCTAGTTAAGGATGACAAGCCTCTTCCTCGTGAAAACGAGGTGCCAAATAAAACGAGCGAGATTGAGCAAACAAATCTATTCGGCGAAGTGACATATCGCTCTTATCAATGGGATGCAGTATACGATACTACAACCTATATCAACCTCTTAAACACTTACTCTGGTCATAGAAATTTAGATAGCATCACCAGAGAACGTTTTTTTCATAGGATTGCTGAGTTAATTGATACTAAATTTAATGGTCAGATTACTAAAGGTTATTTAACTACCTTATACTTGGCCCATCTATTGTAGTCGTCTTAGGAGTCGTGATGCATAAAGCCCCCGTCATTCATGCGAGGCTTAAGCAATAGCTCCCTTTTGACCCAAGAATCCCCCGTTTTATAAACGGGCGAGTGTCAAACTGGCTGTGATTTGAGTAAATCTGTTTTGGTAACAAATTCACTAAATGTACTTGCAACTTGCTGCGGTAATGCGATGCCTGCGGCGGGCGTTGCCAACGCTGGTGTTTGTACTGGTAACAGAGGAAACAGTAATTCCGCGACTCGATAGGCTTCTTCGAGATGGGGATAACCTGAGAAAACGAAGGTATCAATTCCTAAATCGGCATATTCCAGCATTCGCGCTGCAACTGTCTCTGGATCTCCGACTAAGGCAGTACCAGCACCTCCACGCACTAAGCCAACACCTGCCCATAAGTTAGGGCTAATTTCTAGGTTTTTGCGTTCGCGTAGCGTGCCGGAGGCAACCTTACCATTGTGCAGTTGGGCCATGCGGCGTTGTCCTTCTGATTCCGATTCAGCAAACCGCTGATGTGTAGCAGCGATCGCTTCATCATCCACATACTGAATCAGTTCGTTGGCTGCATCCCAAGCTTTTTGCGTAGTTTCACGCACTATAACGTGCATCCGAATCCCAAAACGCACCGTTCTACCTTGTTCTGCTGCTAATCGGCGTACCTTTGCAATCTTTTGGGCAACTTGATCTGGTGGTTCACCCCAGGTTAAATAGACATCAATGTGTTTGGCAGCAACTTGGAGAGCAGCATCTGAAGAACCACCAAAATATAGAGTGGGATAAGGCTTTTGTACAGGAGGAAATTCGAGTTTTGCGCCCTTAACTTGCAAGTGATGACCATTAAAGGTTACTTCTTCACCTTGCATGAGCGATCGCCAAATTGTCAAAAACTCATCAGTGAGTTCATAACGCTGATCATGATCTAAGAAAATTCCATCTTTAGCAAGTTCTTTTGTGTCGCTACCTGTTACCACGTTCAGAATAATTCGACCGTTAGAAATCTGGTCAAAAGTAGCAGCCATCCTGACTGCCAAGGAAGGCGACATAATTGCCGGACGAAAGGCTACAAGAAACCGCAAGCGTTCCGTAACTGAAATTAACGAAGTCGCTACAATCCAAGTATCCTGTTTTTGTCCAGTACCAATCAACATTCCGCCGTAGCCCAATTTATCAACAGCTTGGGCGATTTGCTGCATATAAGGATAAGTAGCTGGTCGCCTGCCAATTGTAGTACCTAAATAACGCTCGTCTCCCTGTGTAGGCAAATACCAAAAAACTTCCATATTCCTATCTCCTGCCGCTATTTATGACTGATGGTTTCCGGTGTGATGGCTGCATATTGTTCGCTAGTCAGCATCGCTTCCTTAATATTAATGGGTTTAGGAATCACTTTTTCTTTGGCAAACAAATCTGCAATCTTCTGTTGATTTTCCATAATTTGTGGCGTAATTGGTCTTAAGCCGAAAGTTCGCCTTTCAACCATTGTTGTTAAAATATCTTGATCAATTTTGAGCTGAGGAATAAGAAGTTTTACAACTTCTGATCGGTTTTTCTCAGCCCATTGACCTGTGTTATCTATTTCCTCGAGAATTAATCGTACTAATTTCGGATTTTCTGTGGTAAACTTTCGCGCAGCCATGTAATATCCGCCCTGAGTAGCAATGCCACTACCATCTCTCAAAACACGAGCATTTGCCTTTTTTTGAGCTACTGCTAAATAAGGGTCCCAAGTTACCCAGGTATCAATTTTTCTCTGAAGAAATGCATCACGGGCTTCTGAAGGAGGGAGGCTAAGGGCTTGAATATCACTATATCTCAAACCACCCTCTTCTAAGGCTTTTATTAATAAGTAATGGGAAGCAGAACCCTTTTGAAAAACTACTTTTTTACCTTTGAGGTCAGCTAAAGTCCGAATTGGTGAATTATTTTGAACTATAATTGCACTTCCTTTACCAGTGGTGGGTTTATTACTAGCAGCATAGACTAAAGATGTGCCAGCCGCTTGGGCAAAGATCGGGGGAGTTTCGCCTACGGAACCAATATCAACCCTACCGACATTCATCGCTTCCATTAGTTGTGGGCCTGCCGCAAATTGCGCCCATTCGACAGAAACACCTAAAGGCTGTAGACGTTTTTCTATCAATCCTTTAAGTTTGACAATATCCCCAGAACTTTGATATCCCATACGCACAACTTTGGTATTAAAACCAGTGGTTTTATTGTCTGAATTTTGGGTTTCGACTGAACAACTGATTAAGGTTGTTGAGATTGTTAATAATCCAGGTAATAGGAATAATGAAAAACGTTGGAAAATGTTAACTCGTGGCTGTTTGAAGGGAGTAATCATTGATGTGATACTTTATTTTTGATTATTTGGCTAATATTTGATGAAGATGCCTACTGTTCAGTAGAGGCGCACAGATGTGCGCCTCCAACCCCTCGCCTTGGTGTCAGCCTGCCGTTAGGCAAGCAAAGAAGGGGAGGGGACTGGGGGGTTAAGTCTTTGATTACTGAATCGATGCTCTAGTGGTGTATTGCTTCTAACCCCAAGATTTAGACTTTTTGAAGCTGAAGGTTCTTCTGGAACAGTTCTTGAACGTTTTTCCAAGCATCGGCTGATGCTTCGGCATTGTAGCTGGCGCGATGGTTGCAGAAAAAGCCATGTCCGGCTCCAGAATAGCGGAAGATAGCATGGGGAATCTGATTTTTCTTCAATTCAGCCTCAATCTGTTCTGTTTGCTCCAAGGAGATTCCCTGATCATCAAGACCAAAGAAGGCGTAAATAGGGCCTTTAATATCGGGAGTGCGGGTGATGGTTGGTTGTCCACCGCCGGGAGTTGAGTTGGGAATACCGCCACCATAGAAGGAAGCTGTAACTTTAATATCTGGTAAAGTCGCAGCTAAATAAACGACGTGACCACCAAAGCAGAAACCAATAGAGCCGATCGCATCTCTTTGCACATTTGGTAAGGTTTTTAAATAAGCGATCGCAGCCTTAATATCACTTAATATTTCATCTGCTGTTGTCTGCTCCTTATACCCTCTTCCTTGCTGTATATATTCAGGAGTGTATCCACCCTCAAAACCAGGGGCGGTGCGTTGAAATAAAGTTGGAGCGATCGCCACATACCCGTCTTTGGCGAACTTCTCAGTAACTTCCCGAATGTGAATGTTGACACCAAAAATTTCCTGAATCACAATAACGGCTGGGAATGTTCCTTCTTTTGCTGGTTCAGCTAAATAAGCATCAATTTGCAAATCTCCGTTAGGGACTTTAACTTGAGCGGTGCGAATTTCTGTGTTTGTCATCTTGGGGATTAACCTGCAATTGCTTTCAGAACGCGATGTTTTATGGTAAGTTTTGTACAATACTACTTAAACTATACCGATTTACCGTAGTTTAAAGAGTAGTATTTCACAAAGAATCGGCAAAGGCAAGTCCTTTGATTTAGAGATGTAGATGAATATAAGACCATACCAAGAATCTGATGCTGAATCAGTCAGTGCTTTGTGGGATGAGGTGTTTCCAAATAACCCGTCGCACAGCAGCCCCAAATTGGTAATCAGTCAGAAGCTTGCTGTACAACCTGAGTTGTTTTTTATTACTGAGATTAACTCTGTAATTATAGGCACTATAATGGCGGGATATGACGGGCATCGCGGTTGGCTATACACAGTTGCGGTCAGTCCTCAGTATCAACGACAGGGTATTGGTAGCAAACTAGTCCAACACGCAGAGAAGGTATTGATCGCGATGGGATGCCTCAAAATCAATCTCCAAGTTCGTGTCTCCAACGCCGAAGTAGTTGAGTTTTATAGAAAACTTGGGTATCTCGTCGAAGAACGCATCAGTATGGGAAAGCTTGTCGGATAAGTTTTTGGTGAGTTGAAACAGAAAAACTTTATAAATATGCCAGTATTACTGCAAAAGGTCATTGTACTTTTGCTAAATTTAACCCAAACTAGGAGAAAAATTTATGAAGCTTGATGCAGTTCATCATATTCAAGTAACCTATGCTTTTCAAGTAGAGGAAGCAATGCTGTTTTTCTACAGTAAAGTTTTGGGACTGACAGAAATTCCCAGACCTGAAGTGAGCAAAAACGATTCAGGAGCGTGGTACAAGTTGGGAAACATTGAATTGCACATTAGTACAGAGAAAAACACCAATAACCAAGCATCTAGACGACATTATTGCTTCCAAGTCGATAACTTGAACGCCTTTGAAGAACACCTAAGAAAGCATGGGGTAGAAATTATTCCTGATCAGCGACCAATCCCAGGATGTGTGCGGTTTTTCCTCCGCGATCCCGGTGGGAATCGAATAGAGATCGCAGAATTCGTCAAGAGTAATTTTGCCCAGCTACAAACAGAGGAGTTGCTATTACAAAGACATTCAGGAACGGTGTCTTAAGCACCAAGATGACTAGAAGTCGCACGCCCGTTGGTACTCTATTTTAAACCTTCTGGCGAGCGTATACAAAAGCTTAATTTTCTGCTAGTAGTCTGCGTACTCAAACTAATTAATTATGTGGATTGAATGTGCAACATCTGAACATCAGAATGCCTTTAATGACTGGGGTAAATTTGACCGCCTGGAAACAAAAACATGCCGTCCTATTATTGACGGTCAAAGAATTACCATAAGTGATAAAGTGATAATTTTTGCTTTCCTCATCGATGGATTAGAAGAACCTATAGGGAGATTTAGATATTTTGATATTAACCCACGGAATCGCTCGGCAGAATTTGGATATACCATCAACCCAAAATGGCGAAACCAGGGTATAGGAACAAAAATGTTGATTACTGCTATTGATTACCTATTAACAACAACAGAACTTAACAAATTATATTGTCAGACTGCTGCTTTCAACATTGCCTCAGTTAAACTACTTGAGAAGCTAGGTTTTCATAGAGATGGAATTTTGCGAGAACATCACGAATTAGACGGTAAACTATGGGATGATTACATTTACAGTATCTTACGGACTGAGTGCGAAACTAGCAAATTATTTAAGAAACATAGGAGTGAAAATGACGTAGGTGTAATTCATGAATCTTGCCTACCAAGGATTTTGCGTAACGCATAATTAATCTCTGGAAATATCTAATAATTAACTAAGTTAAATTATCAAATCTAAAATTCAAATAACTAGTTAAACTTAAAAAGGGTTAAATGTAGGGTGCGTTAAACTACGTTAAGGCACTCTACGCAAATCTTATATAGCAATCCGATTTGATTTATGAAAAAATCTAAGTATATGTAGGGTGTGTTATCGCGTAGCGTAACGCACCTGGAATCAGAGGTGGTGCGTTAGCCTTTGGCGTAACGCACCCTATGTATATTTCAAAAATCAAATATCAGTTCTATATTTAATTAAGTTGACTTACTGATAATATTCGCAAGTGTCACAGTAAAGGTAGAAATGTTTTCTGAAGCGGCGTACACATCTGTGCCCTCACCAATGGTCAGATTGATTTAGAGGAAAATAACTTATGTCTGATTTAATTAACAAACAAATCATCCTCAAAAGTCGCCCAGTCGGCGAACCAAAAGAGAGTGATTTTGCTCTCGTAGAAACACCAACTCCCGAACCAGGTGAAGGCGAAATTCTTAGCCGCACCATTTATCTATCTCTCGATCCTTATGTGCGTGGTCGTATTAGTGTGGGTAAGTCTTATGCTGCACCAGTAGAATTGAGTTCAGTTATTGTCGGTGGTACAGTTAGCCAAGTAATTAAATCAAATCATCCTCAATTTCAAGTAGGAGATTTTATTCTTAGCAGTAACGGTTGGCAAACTTATGCTGTATCTAAGGGTGAGACACTGCGTAAACTTGATCCCACTCAGGCACCTTTATCCTATAGTCTAGGTGTACTGGGTATGCCTGGTCTGACTGCTTATGCTGCTCTGCTTGATGTTGGTCAACCAAAAGAAGGTGAAACTGTTGTGGTTTCAGCCGGTTCTGGTGCTGTTGGTGCAGTAGCAGGTCAAATTGCCAAAATTAAAGGTGCGCGAGTAGTGGGAATTGTCGGGAGTGACGATAAGCGGGACTATATAGTTAAAGAATTAGGTTTTGATGTTGGCATTAACCGCAAAACTCAAGAACTTGATTCAGCGCTCAAAGCAGCTGCTCCTAATGGCATTGATGTTTACTATGACAATACAGCAGGTGTGATTTTAGAAGCTGTGTTGCAGCATATCAACCTTGGGGCAAGAATTCCACTAGTAGGTTTGATTTCGGAGTATAACGCCACATCTACTCCACCAGGGCCTAATTTAAGACCACTGCTAGTCAAGCGGGCTTTGATTAAAGGTTTTCTAGTTAGTGATTACCAACATCGGTTTAATGATTTTTTGCATGATGTTTCTGGATGGTTGCAGTCTGGTAAACTCAAGTATAAAGAAGATGTAGTTGATGGTTTAGAAAACGCTCCTAGTGCATTCATTGGTTTACTTCGAGGTGACAACTTTGGCAAGCTGATTGTTAAGGTCAATGATGATCCAACAGCAGCTTAATCGGTTAGTAAGCTGGGTATCTGCTACATTGACACAAATCATCAGTCCGAAAATTGCCAGGTTATTAACTAGAAACTAGAGAATTTATCTATTACTTTTTTACTTTTTACTTCTGGTTGAAATCACTAAAACGATGCCTTCTCTGTGGCATCTCGCCCGCCCGTAGCCAAAGGCGGGCAGGACTTCGGCGTGGGCGCTACTTCTCTACGAGAGGCTGCGCCAACGACAAGGCTCAGTACAACTCAGTCGAACGCTGCCCACCCCACAATAAGTAGGGTACGGCAAGGCTTCTCTACGAGAGGCTACGCCAACGCGGTTAAATAAAATAGCCCTCCAAATGGGCAATAATCTTAGCACATTACTGGATAGAAGGGAGCAAATTGTTGAAAGTCAGCGTCAGGAGTAAATAATTTAACTAAAGTTTGAGGTGTAACTAGATGCACAATGCTTTTAGGAGTAAGCTGCCACTACTGCTGACATTCTGCTTATTTACTAGCTTTTTCCCTGCCTCTGGTTCAGTTTTATGTCCAGCCGTTGCCTCTGACGAATACTATAAAATAGCCAGAAATTATGGCAGAAATGGACGCACAGGAACCGATGGGCGTGAGGGTAGAGATGGTGGCAGTGGTGAAAACCAAAATATTTTTGTCAATGGTTCACCCGTTAATCTTGACTTGTCCGGTAAAGATGGTGAAGACGGGGAAGACGGGCGAGATGGCGATAAACCTGACTGTGGTTCCCAACGTGATAACGTCAACCATGACATAAATGCACCAAATGGTGGTAACGGTGGGAAAGGAGGAAATGGGGGAAATGCTGGTTCCCCGATAGTGTATTACAGCAATTTGGCAGACTTACGGAACATTTCCGTGCGGGCAACTGCTGGGGAAGGTGGGCGCGGCGGTAGAGGTGGCAACGGTACGGAGGGTTGTAACTGTCAAAGACGGAGTTGGGAAGTGAAAACCTGTAAGGGAACTCCTGGTAGCCCGGATTATAAGTGTACTGACAAGGTTTATAGATGTAGCGATGGCAGCGATGGGACAGATGGCAGCGATGGAAAGGATGGTAGCCAAGGGCGCTTAGGAACTTTGAGTATTGTGAATAGCAAGGAACCTTTGGCAGCTGATACTCCAACTGTGAAACTAGCAATTTCGGAACTGACAAACAAACAGTTCAACCTCTCGAAGAATAAGTGGAATCTTCGTAAAGGGGCAACTTCTCTACTTGCACCTGGTTCTGCAATCGCTGATGATTATCGAGAGTTTGAACAGCGTCTAGAAGAGGCTTTTCAAATAGTTTGGCAAGAAAGACAACCCATTACCAGCTTTGGCAATCAAGTTGTAACACTAAATTTAAATGATAACAAACAAGTAGAAGCTACTTTTGCTGAAGACTTATGGGTTGAGGGTAACACCCAAAGTCAGACTAACTTGACAACATTTACCGTTAACCATGCCATTCCTAAAAAAGATGTCACCCGGTTAGCTGTCGCAGAGTTTGCTGATGCCGGACAAAACCTCAACTTAAAAATAGTTGATTTAGCAGCAAAGTCAGATACTCTTAATACTCAGTTTCGCGTTAAATTCCGCGCCCAGGATAGCTTGCGCGGTTTTTCGGACTACAAAACTGAATATGAAGGAGATATTCCCAACGAACTTGTGACTCGTGACTACAACCGTTTTACTCTCGCTTTGGGTAAGCTCAAAATTCCTGATGAAGCTTTACATCCTGGTGTCAACGTTGATATTGAAGTCGTAGCAACTCGTTCTTTGGGAATACGTTCTGCAAAGCAAACTATTAGCTGGCAGGGTGCAATCCGCAAGCCGAGATAAAATTTAGGAGGATTTTTTCCCATCTGAAACCATTTGCGAGAGAATATAGGCTGCGAAATCTAGTAACTGATCTAGCAAAAAGCCAATGATACCAATGTAGAGGATCACCTGGATTATGTAATCGGTATTGCCAGCTTTATAAGCATCCCAGAGGGTAAACCCAAGTCCTTTTGGCCCTGTTAACATTTCTGTGGCAATAACTATAAACCAGGCTACCCAAATACTAACTTTCAAGGCATGAAATATATGAAATATAGCTACTCGAAAGTTATTGTTCTGTCTCTGAAAATGTCGCATACCTATTGCCGTATTAATGATCATCGTCCAGAGAGTTCCTAGAAAAACGACTACAATAGCAGCCGATTGACTCTCTTGAAATGCGATTAGGGCAATAGGTAGCAAAGCGATAGGAGGGATACTATGTGGTATCTGAAATATCAGCCTAAATAGCTGATAAATCATGCTATTCATGCCAATTAAATATCCGATGAAACTACCCAATACAGCGGCTGGAATGTAACCAACAAATAACCGTTGTAGGCTAGCTAAAATGTCTAAAAACATATTGTTTTCTCTGCCTCAGTTCTCATGTAAAATATCTGGGAAATACTGCGGCAACAACACCAAAGAGGAAATAGAAAAGTGAATTTAATTCCACATCGTCTTTGATTACTATAAAATTTATTATATCTTCTCCTCCTTAACGGTTAATCAAAAAAACTTAGGTATTATTACGATGTGTTAGTACTAGTACAAAGAAGAGGTAAAACTTGGCTTTACTAAACTTTATCAGATAAATAAATCCTAATTAGCAAATTAAATACAATTTCCATAATTTAGTTGATTGATGATTGTATTGATACCAATTCTTTATGAAGCTGCACAAAATCAAGCTTGGTCAGACTTGGGGCTTCAGCAAATTGCTCTGGAGCAACTTCATAGGTAATCGGTATAAATAAAAATATTTAAAATTTTTAATATTCAATAAATAGGAAAATTTGTTCTTAGCAATACAAAATATTTTTAAAATAGGAAGTATCACAGGAATTTGTTAAGCAAAAATAAAATTACTTTAGGGTAGCCAGTGCGTTGCCCGAATTCTAAGCTGAACGCTAGAGCGTCCACGATTCACACCCTTGATGACACTAATTTGACACAGTGATAAATAAAAAATCACTTGACAAAAACAGTGCAAAGGAACTTATAGGAAGCAGGGCAACTATTTAGCTGAACACCGACCAGGGAGTGATGGTAAACTAGGCGATCGCTGTATAAAACAGGTATCAACTGTTTTACTGACATTCGTTTAAGCGCCCAAAATTACCTGAGATAATCGGCGTACTCCTTCCTCAATTTGCTGCTCATTTAATTCAGCGTAACCCAAAACAAATTCACTACCAGGGCTATTATCTAAGTAATAGGGATAGGCTGCGCTAATACCTAACCCAATCTGTGCAGCATCCTGGACTATTACTTCATCACTCATATCTGTATCTATTTTAACCATCAGATGCATTCCAGCGTTATCTCCCAAAATCTGGACTCTATCGCCGAACTGGGAAATTAGAGACTGCACCAAAATTTGCCGTCTTTGTTCGTAAAGCGATCGCATTTGTCGGATATGACGTTCTAGATGTCCTTCGCTAATAAAATCTGTAAGGGCGTGTTGTTCTAATAAACTACACTGACGATCTGTTAACCATTTAGCACGGGTAAATATATGCACTAAATTATCTGGCAATACTAAATAACCTAGACGCAAAGCTGGAAAGAGTACCTTGGAAAATGTGCCGATATAAATAACTGAATTGCCCTGATCTAATCCTTGTAAGGCTGGGATAGGTTGACCACTATAACGGTATTCGCTATCATAGTCATCTTCAATAATTATCGCTCCTGATTGCTGCGCCCAATTTAATAATTTTAACCTGCGCTTTAAAGATAGCACCGCCCCTGTAGGAAATTGATGAGAGGGAGTGACGTAAATAAGTTTAATGTTCGAGGTTGTTGTCAGGTTAGTAACCTCTAAACCTGATTTATCTACAGATATAGGAAATAAACAAGCTCCTTGGGACAAAAAAGCTCGTTGCGCTCCTAAATAACCTGGTTCTTCCACAGCAATCAAGTCACCTATGTCAATTAGCAGGCGTGCGATTAAGTCAAGTCCTTGCTGGGAACCACCAATAATGATGATTTGCTCAGGAGTACATTTTACTGCTCTGGAACGAGAAAGATAAGAAGCGATCGCCTGCCGTAGTGGTTGATATCCCATTGAGTCATTAGCATAATCAAGCACACTTGGGTGACAACGGCAATGGCGAGATAGCAGTTTGCGCCACAAGTCTATGGGGAACTTATCAAATGCTGGCCGTCCGTAGGTAAAGTTGATCTGCAATTCTAATTCTGGTAAGCGTAAGAATGCTTTATTATTCAAATTCTTGCCATAGGCTGATAGTGTTATTGATGAATTAGTGCCTGAAGAAGTTGACTCAATCGGTGCAGTATTAAGCAGATCGTCAGGAAGTTGATCACAAACGAAAGTACCCGATCCCAGAGTTGTTTCTAAATAGCCTTCACTCACCAGCTGCTCATAACTTTGGCTAACAGTGGCGCGGGAAATACCGAGGGATTGAGCAAGCGCTCGTGTTGAAGGTAACTTTTGTCCTGGTGTTAATCTCCCTGAAAGAATCTGAAGTCGTATTTCCTGATAAACTTGGCGATGCAGTGGTATATCTGCTTGTGAGTTGATAGGGATCACAAAGTCCATAGGTAAAAGTGGACTGGTAGTTTAGTAAAAAAGTGGCACTTGTATTATGCCACTTTCAGAATTACTCTGGCGATGTAGAGTTAAAATTCCAATCATGAGTCAACAAGAGTCTCCTAGCCAAAGAACAACTATCAAACGCATACCTCAAAGAGGAAGCTATGAGTCTGATATTATCTATCAAATTTTGGATGAAGGATTAGTTTGTCATGTGGGTTTTGTCGCTGACGGACAGCCTTTTGTGATCCCCACAGCTTATGGACGAATTGACGATACCTTATATATTCATGGCTCACCTGCTAGTCGGATGCTACGCTTCCTCCAGCAAGGTATTGATGTCTGCGTGAGTGTGACTTTAATTGATGGTTTGGTACTGGCGCGATCGGCTTTTCATCATTCAATGAATTACCGCTCGGTGGTAGTATTTGGTACGGCTACGCTTGTACAGGATTCAAAGCAAAAATTAGCTGCTCTGAAAGCATTTACAGAATATGTTATTCCTGGACGTTGGCAACAAGTGCGATCTCCTAGTCGCAGTGAATTAGCTGGAACGCTAGTGCTATCTCTACCTCTAGTTGAAGCTTCAGCTAAAGTTCGCACGGGTGGGCCTAATGATGATATATCTGATTATGAACTACCAGTATGGGCTGGAGAAATTCCCTTGCAATTGAATGTGGCAAAACCCATTGCTGATTCAGGTTTGCATCCCCAAATTGACGTACCTGCATATATCAGCAACTATATTAGACCAAAAGCCACACTATAGTCTCAAACAACACAAGGAAAAGCTTGGTGGTATTTATGTTGTCCGCTTTTGGGCCGCCTGATAATATCCCCAAGCGGAGGAAATTCAACCAACAAGCCAGATAGTATCAACAATAATTGAGTCTCCGCAGGCATCGCAATAAACGGTATCATTGATCTATCTGCTTTCTGGGCAATCGTCAGGATTTTTATTCATACTTTTTATTTCTAACGGTACAAGACAAAAAACTAGAAATAGTGCAATTTAAGAGTAGTGTAAATATCAGAAATTATGGACGCTGCCAAACGCCTTGCTACTCTAAATCGCATCCGCAAACTCAGCCGTTTGATGGATACATCTATACGCATCCCTCTAACAGGTTTTCACATTGGAATAGACCCAATCATTGGTTTAGTTCCAGGTGCTGGTGATTTAATCAGTACAGCGTTTTCAGCTTACATCATATTTTTAGCTACCCGCTTCGGCATCCCCCGCCAAGATTTAGCCAAAATGATTTTTAATGTTGGTTTAGAAACAGTCGTGGGTACTGTGCCTTTTGTAGGTGATTTGTTTGATGCTTTCTATAAGTCCAATATTCGGAATTTGGCAATTTTAGAGCAACATTTGACAGTGGTTGAACCAGAACTCAAAAAAGTTTCTGATCAACTTTACTCTCCTAAGTTTAGCCAAGTTTAAGTATTGGACTATGGACAAAAAGGAGTGATCCTGTTCCAAGTCAGGTCAGCGAATCAGCCACTAGTTCACCGGAATCCAAACGTAACCATTGGCCTTCGACCTCATTCGTAATTGGTAGATTCAGCCAGAGTCCTCCATTTTGCCGTCTCTTGCTCTACGTAAGCGTTCTTCTCAGCAATCCCTTGGAGCGTGTCTGTACCCAGAGGCAACCGCAAGGGCGGTTCGTCGGTGTTGACCAGATGTAGGATGGCTTGGGCAAGCTTAACCGGGTCTCTTGGTTGCTGATGATTACGTCCTGTGGCAACATCGCGTATTTTGCCGACGGTCTGGGCATAATCAGAGATTTGCGTTAGGGTCTGGCGAAGCGAACTGCTATCTAAAAAGTCGGTGCGGAAGTATCCTGGCTCGACCACCGTTACGTGAATGCCCAACGGTGTGAACTCGCCATAAAGAGCTTCGCTAATGCCTTCGACTGCAAATTTAGTCGAGCAGTAAATTTTTCAGCAAGCCCTAATTAACCACTCCCAATTTTTCCTCTAAAAATTTTTTAAGGTGAGGCGTAGGTGCAGCCCATCGTAGACATCGCTCTAGAAGTGCAACTTTTCCTTTCAGAATATCGAAACGGCATTACTGACCGAGGAGTAATTTAGCCTAGTTTGTGCCTATTCCTCTTGCCATTAGGGACTTCCAGAAAATAAATTATCCAATTTACTCAGAATAATATTTTTCTTTCTCCCCCTGCGCCCTGCCCGCTGCCTACACACCGATAGAATATTTTTTTAGTTGGAAGTCCCTTATTGCTGCCAATAACGGAATCAAGCCAAAAAGTGACCAATAATTCAGATTTCCATTGACTACAAACCCACAATGATTAGCAGGGGTTGCTACTGCATTCCCTGGTGTATTCCAGCTTTGACTCGGAAGAATTGGCTGGCATTGGCTTTATTGTGACTTTTGTTTTAAAGTTTGATGGTTACAGATGAACATAGGAATAATCGAGTCTTATAATAGCGGATTTTTAGACGTTGTACCAGAGGGTGAAGACAGCGACTATTGGCAGATTGCAGCTATACATATCAATGGCCAAGCCTACTGCCCTACCCCTCGGCTTTATCGTTCAGAAAAAGTGGCATTAGCAAAAGCTGCACAAATTTATGATTGGCTAGCTGCTCACCAAGGAGAAATTATTAATCAAGTTTGCAACTGCTCTGAATTGAAACTCATCCTATGGCAACAACCAAAAGTATCTTAGTTGAGCTGCGTAGGTACTTGCTTTCGGCAATACATAGTACTTTTGTATTGATGAGTGAGAGTAAGCTTATAGTCCCTGCCTCAAGTGCTACGGCGTACACACAAGCTGAACGCCAACGCTTGGAAAGCAGATACTCAATGCGATCGCACTGAAATTTACTCAACTTCTAGGATTCTGGTACTTAACAGGTTTGGGCTTAGGAATTGGCTTAGAAATTGGGGTAGTGTTTGTAGTCAGTGTCAAGTCTTCAACTGCTTGGGCAATTGCCTGTACTTGCATTGGTGTTAAACAATCAGGAGAAGTATTTATCATCTGTAGCAGTGCAGGGATACCTTGCAAAACCGGAACTGAGCAATCATTCGCTCCTATCCATTTAGCAATTGGGAAAACTACTGGAGCCGCAACAAACCCATTCGGAAGGTTAGGTATTAATGAAGTAATCCAATGACTAAACATTTTTTGATGGTAAATACTTTGAGAAGTCGGACTATTCTCAACTGCTACCCAGTTGTTACCTTCACGCCGTTTCCATTTATCTTTGTAAGCGCTAAATGAACCTTTCCAGGTTTTGACCTCTACTAAAAAAACACCACCCTCACCGATAATTAGATGGTCAATTTCCGTTAGAGAGCCTGAGTTAGTAGGGATTAAGGCATTATTAAATATTACCCACGTATCAGGGAAAGATTGCAAAAGTAATGATACTCCCCATTCCCCCATATTACCTTTGAATTTATTTGTGGCTTGGTTAACTTCAAACATCAATGAACCTAGCCCACCCAAAAAGCCATCACCTAATGTTTGATGAATTTCTTGATGTTTAGTAGATTTTTTGGTGTCGATTTTTTGTTGGAATACTGCCCTAAGTGAGGGTGATTGTTGAAGAGTTCTCATAAAATTTTGGTAACATTTCTCAGTAACCGCCATTTTTAGGGTTCCCAGAATTGGAGGGCAATCACTCTCTCCAATGGCGATCAAGACCCCCAAGCCAAGCAGTTATTTACCAAATTCCTTGATGTCAAGCATTTTTGGGTAGTAGTAGCCGACACATTATAACCAAGGGCGTAGGCATAGCCCGCCGCAGGCATCGCTTCCTCGGTCTAATCTTTAACAAAGTATGTTGAGTTTAATTCCCCTGCCTCTTGTGGCAGCAGGAATTGAACGCCTAATTAAAATCCCCGTCACAAAACGTAATTGCGAATTGGTTTAACTCACTTGAATTTTATAGTTACTTTCTGCCTCGTTCTTGCATTTCTTGCCGGCGCATGGGCATGGCGTCAATTTGCTCAAAAATTGCTGTCGCTTGGACTGGTGCAGTGTCACTCCGTTTAACACCACCATCTTTGCCCACCAAAATGATCCGAAAATTTTCTTTGTCAACTCCAAAGCGATCGCGCAACTTGGCAGCAGAAGACTCATCTATTAACTGTCCGTTGGCATAGCTTTTATTTGTTGCCAAAACTTGAACGAGAACTAAATCCCGGTCTGCAAAACCGCTTTTTTGCTGCAATAGCTGCATCTGTTGCTGATAATTATGGTTATCAACAGACGGTGCAAAGACTAGTAGCACGCGATTTTTCCATTTTTGGGAACTGAGATTAAATGAAGACATTTTGATGGCATGGGTTGAACCTTGGACAGTACCAGCAATGCTGACTGGCGATAGAACTATAGACGCGGTGAGGGTCAGGGCGATTAATACTGAGTTATTCACTTTGAGGGTTGTTAGCAACATTCCATGATCTCAAACTATCATTAATTTTCCCTGTCTGACTCTATCGGGTGATGGTGATTGAATAAGTGTGATACCTACCCTATAGAGTAATGGCACTAATAGCGCTAATATAGCGCTTTTCACTTAAGTGCAATACAGACCTAACCTCCAACCCCTTACGCCAGGTGCTTCAAGTCGGCAAAGCCGACGGCAGTTGCTTCTCCCAAGGGGAGACGCTACGCGAACAAGCCGGGAAACCCGTCCAACGCACTGCCTCCCCAACGCACTGGCTCCCCTACAAGGGAAGGGGAGTAAGATTCAAAGCCTCTCTCCTTTTAGGAGAGAGGTTTGGAGAGAGGTCAAACTGTGTTGCATCCAAGCAAAAACCGCTATATATGCCTGCGGCGGTTCCCGCCGCTCTGACTTTTCGCAGCAACGGGCTACGCCAACGCCTAAACTTTAATCAATAAGCATAGCTTAATGCGATTAGCTTCGACTTTATTGAGAATAAGATTTTCCAACTGGCTTTTACCCGTGCCTTTGCGATTATTTCCCTAGATTCCGCTTCATTTGTTCTAACTCATCCTGAGTTTCCCAGTTATGGAACTTCTCTTCTAAGTCATCAAACCCATCAGAATAACTCCTAGTTTTATTTGACCAGCCATTGGTTTCTAAATGCTGCTGAGTTTGCGCTTTAGCACGGGCTGTCTGTGCTTCGGCTGCTTTGGCTTGCACCTCCTGTCGGCGCTGCTGAATTTTTCGCAGTAGTTCCTGAGATTGGTTAATGCGTTCTTTCAGCCCTTGCATCTGTCCCCAGCGCTGATTTCCTTCGCGCAACAGGGCTGCTTCTCGCTCACTTGCAGGAGTCGCTAAATCCTCTCTGCCAGCGTTTTTGGCTTTTTGAACACGGATATGCCAACGCTGAATTTCTTGAGCAATGGAGAGAATTTCTTCTTGCGATCGCTTCTCTTGTAATTGTAAATCTGCGATCAGCTTTAATGTATCTTCTTCTTGCTCACGCAGCTGTTCTAGCAGCGCCTCTAACTCCAAATGTGGATTGTTACGCAAGAATTCTTCTAAACGATTTTCTAGAAACCGACTCAAATCATCAAATAAGCCCACTGCTAGAACTCCAGAGATCGGGTGCGTGACTATTTTATTGTAATAATTATCATCGTGGGCAGAAATCTAAATTTTAGCAAAACAGAATAAAGGCGCCAGAATTCAGAATTAAATTCTGTTGACAATCCTTCATGAGTCGGATTTTTACATCCAGTGAAAAGTCAGGTGAACTTCTGGATGTTAGTTAGATTTCAAAGTTGGGAAGAATGTATTTGGTGGAATTACGCAAGCAATACTGACTTACAAGATGAGGCTTTAAGAAAGCATGAGTTCTGATTTTCAACCGCCGCCTAAGAGCTTGTCCATACTAGCTTCTGTAGGAGGAATAATTACAGCTGTGATTGCGATCGCAATTTTAAATGTTTGGTCTAAGCAACTTTCCAAAATTTCTCTAAAAAAACCGGAAATATCAACATCCGAAACTGCTTCACGGCAGTTGCTACAACCAAAGAAACCCCAAGGCCCTATCTCTGGTGCTAAAAAAGCTGAAATAGTTGCCAGCCTTGATGCGAAATCTGTAGTTTTGCCAGGTCAATCCATTCCTAAGAACCAACTAATAGTAGCGATAACTCCATACATTGCTCCTGGAGTTGGAAAACTGACCCCAGAGGAAACCATAACTGCCAATCAGGCTTGGTCATACTTCCAGCGCAACTGGAACGATGAAACTGGCTTAGTCAATTCCGTTGATGGCTTTGCCTCCGTAAGTATGTGGGATCAGACAGCAGCGATCGCAGCTTTGGTCAGTGCTAGAGAACTCAATATCGTGCCTGCGGCTGAATTTGAAGCCAAAATGAGCAAAATGTTGAAAACACTGGCATCTATGCCTTTATACAAAGGTGAATTACCCAACAAGGTCTACAATGCAAAAACTCTCATACCTGTTAATTATGGTCAACTAGCAAAACGCGAAGAAATTGGTTGGTCAGCCATCGATTTGGGAAGGATGGCAATCTGGCTAAAAATTGTCGGGACAAAGTATCCACAAATGCGACTAGAAACAGCAGCAGTTTGGAAACATTGGCAAGTCAAGCGTCTGACTAAAAATGGCCAAATGTACGGTACTGCCGTTATCAAAGGTAAAGAACAGTATAACCAAGAAGGTCGCTTGGGTTATGAGAATTATGCTGCCTATGGTCTGAAGCTTTGGGGCTTGGATGTTAAGCAAGCCTTGGATTATCAGTCCGATACTGCCTTTGTTGATCTTTACGGAGAGGGAGTTCCTTACGATCGCCGCGACTATAAAAACTCTGGAGCTAATAACTACGTTCTTAGCGAACCCTATATTTTAGATGGCATCGAAACTGGGTTTCAAGCTTTGCCTAAAGCCTATGCTGATCGGATTTTAGCTGCTCAAGTAGCGCGTTATCAAGCTACAAAACAATTAACCGCCGTTACCGAAGATAACTTAGATCGCCCTCCATACTTTGTTTACAGCAGCTTGTTTGTCAACGGAGAACCTTGGGCAACCATCACAGATACCCAACAACAGCACAACGATTTACGATTCCTCAGTGCCAAAGCTGCGATCGGCTGGCATGTACTTTATAACACTGCTTATACCCGCCAGTTATTTGATTTTGTCCAAGGCAACCTCAAGTCAAAAGATGGCTGGTACAACGGTTTTTATGAATCCCTGCGTCAACCAAATAAAACTCTCACCGCCAATAATAATGGCGTGATTTTAGAAAGCTTGCTGTATAAGCAAGTTGGACAGCCGCTCACCATTTGGGCAGGAGTCGGGAGCCAGAAATCAACCCAGAGGGCTATCAGAACACCGCAAGTTATAGCTAAGATTCTCAGGCAATGAAAAAACTGGTTTTGCATAATTGAAGCATGAATTCGAGCGATGCCTTCTTTAGGTTCGCGCAGCGTGTCGCAGACAGACCAAGGCGTAGCTTCATTACTCGATCTATAAAAACCACGCGGGAGCATCTCAATGAGTGTAAAAAGCCTTGTAAAACCTCACCCCAACCCTCTTTTTAGCAAGGAGAAGGAGCAAGAATCTGGTTTCTCATCTGGTATATTTGCAAAACTCAGATGCTCCCGACCACGCTTTATTCTCTTGCGACTAAATGTATGCTTCACGTCTTTTTTGTAAACAAGTATTTTATCTAGATTCAAAAAACTTGCTTTAGACGTGTAACGCTCTTCAGTAATAATTACCTTTCTTCCAACAAGTTCCGCTTTATTGTATCTAAGAAGCTGGGAATATTGTTGTTCACGAATGATTTAAATAGAGTTAACCTATTGCTCCTGTATCTGGAGGGCAATTGTGTCCAATATCAATCCCAAATTTCATCGAGTTGATTTCCTTTTTATCGCTTGAGAGATAAGTGTTGTCTAATTACATCGTATTAATTGTTAGCCCAAATGCGTAAGTATAGTCCGTAGTAGACATCGCTCTGTCGGTGAGAAAAAGTGAGTATTTACGGTAAATAAAGCTAAATTTTGGACAATTATCTTATAAATCGTGAAATACCACGAATTCTAACCAATATAAGCATAAAATCAAGTGGATGGTAAAGAATTAGAAGCCATTAATGAATTTTCATACCTAAAGAGGGTTCACATAAATAAATTTTAATGTTAATGTTACAATTTATGTTGATTATAGTTGCACGAAAGTCGCTATCTGGAAACCTACATCTTGTACATATCTGGCTTAAGCAAGATAACTTTAGATAAAAAACAAAAGTTAATTTGCTAATTGATGTAATCCTCAAGCCTTACCAATATGAAACGACCTAACTATTTTCAAAATAATTCCAAAAACTCTTTAATAGAAAAGTATCACCTTTACAAAGGCGAAAAGTTGAACTGGCTTCAAGTAACTCTTCGGCTTGAAAGGTCAATTATTTCTCTGATTTTTCCTTGGGTACTTTTTTGTACTGCCTATGGAGTTTTAATATCATTTTTATATCATTTGGGATTCCCAATAGCATTTTCAAATCCCAGTAGTATTGTTACTAATGCTGTTTTAAGTTTTAATATTGGTTTTACATTACTATTAGTTTTTCGGACGAATACAGCCCATGATAGATTTTGGGAAGGTCGTCAACTCTGGGGATCGTTAGTTAATACATCTCGGAACTTAACTAGGGGAATTTGGATCATAATTAAAGAGAAGACACCGCAAGATAGACTACAAAAAGAGGCAATAGTTCGGTTAGTAACTGCTTTTGCATTTGCAATGAAGTTACATCTAAGATCAGCACCTTTAGACACTCAGTTAGCATCCTTAATGTCTGAAGAACAATATTTACAACTCCAAAATACTAATCATCCTGCGCTACAAATTGCTTACTGGATAGGAGATTATTTGCAGGATCAGCATGACCATAATTGTCTAAATGTCTATCAACTGACGACTCTACATAACTGCGTAGATGATTTAGTAGATATTTTAGGTGGTTGCGAACGCATTTTAAAAACGCCACTGCCTTTGATATATACTATAAAACTTAGACAACTGTTATTAATTTTTTGTCTGATATTACCTTTGGAAATTGTGAGCTTTTTGCATTGGTGGACTGGTATAGTAATGGCTTTTGTAAGTTTTACATTATTAAGTATTGAACAAATTGGCTCAGAAATCGAAGAACCTTTTGGATTTGATCCCAATGACTTACCTTTAAATGCGATTTGCAATACAATCTCAAACAATGTTGAAGAATTAATCAGACTTGCTTCTAACGGTGTTCGTTCTTCCTAAATCTGTAAACAAGTTTTACCAGAACTTCTCACTCATGCAAACCGATCCAAAACCAGGAACACTTTACGTTGTCGGCACACCAATTGGCAACCTGGAAGATATGACCTTTCGGGCGGTGCGAATTTTGCAGACTGTTGATATCATTGCGGCAGAAGACACGCGTCACACAGGGAAACTGCTACAGCATTTTCAAGTTAAGACACCCCAGGTGAGTTACCACGAACATAATCGTACTAGCCGCATCCCAGAATTATTAGAGCATTTAGTTAACGATAAAGCGATCGCTCTGGTGAGCGATGCTGGAATGCCAGGAATTTCCGATCCTGGATATGAACTGGTGAAAGCTTGTATTGAAGCGGGAATTACCGTAGTTCCCATTCCTGGCGCAAGTGCAGCAATTACTGCATTGAGTGCAGCCGGACTACCAACGGATCGGTTTGTCTTTGAAGGCTTTCTCCCATCTAAAAGTCAACAGAGACAACAACATTTAGAATCTCTGCAAACAGAATCTCGCACATTGATTTTCTATGAATCGCCCCACCGCTTGCGAGATACTTTGCAAGATTTAGCAGAAGTTTGGGGAAGCGATCGCCAAATTGTGCTAGCACGAGAGTTAACTAAATTGTATGAGGAATTTTGGCGGGGGACAATTGCCGAGGCGATCGCTCACTACAGTCAACGAGAACCCCAAGGTGAATATACATTAGTAGTGGCGGGAATTGCACCCAGTCAGCCCCAACTCACAGAAGAGGAATTGAAAGCTGAATTAAAACAGTTAATTACTCAGGGGATATCGCGATCGCAAGCTAGCCGTCAGTTAGCAAAATTTACTTTCCTTCCCCGTCGCCAACTCTATCAACTAGCTCTTTCTATAGTCCTCACTCCTGAGTCTTGAACCACTACTACCTACCGAAGCAGAATTTTCAGCATCTGGAATTTCTCTTGTGGTATATTTCCAATCTTTCTGCCAAGCAAGGCATAACTGACGAAAACGATCGCCCCGCACCTCAAAATTCGGGTACTGGTCGAAACTCGCACAAGCCGGAGATAGTAACACCACAGGCGCTTGATACTGCTTGGCTAATTCTGCCGATTTGGGGACTGCCCTTTCCATCGTTTCCACAATATGGTAAGAATAATACCCCACCTCTTGGAGACGTTTGGCAAATGCGGGTGCAGCAGAGCCAATCAATAACACAGCAGCAGCTTGGGAGTGAATTTTTGCTAGCCAACCAGTATCATCGCCTGCTTTGGCTTCTCCACCAGCAATTAAAATCGCTGGACTTTTTACAGATGCTAAACCAACTTCGGCAGCATCATAATTGGTAGCTTTGCTGTCGTTAATGAAATCAATACCTTCCCAAGTGCAGATATGCTCCAAACGATGAGCAACACCGGGGAATTCAAGAATAGCACGCGCGATCGCATCACGATTAATTCCCGCTAATCGTGCCGTTGCTACTGCCATCAACAGATTTTGTTGGTTATGTTCTCCCACCATCCGCAAAGTAGATACTTTCACAATCGGTTCTGGTGCAGAGGTTGCAGTCAATTTTTCCACAACCCAGTCGTCTTCGATGTAAAAGCCTTTTTCACTAATCAGGAAATCTTTTCCTTTCACACTTGTCCAATAAGCATCAGGCCAAGCACTTAAACCTAGCTTGCTCAAGTAGGCATCATCGCCATTGAATACTTGCAATTCCGACTGACGTAATAACTTGGCTTTAATGTTGTAATAGTTCTCTAAAGTCTGATGGCGACTGAGATGATCCGGCGTGAAAGTCGTCCAAACACCGATACGTGGTGCAAGAGAACTCGAAGATTCTACTTGATAGCTGCTAACTTCGGCAATCACCCAATCAATACAATTTTGGATTTTAGATCGCACCTTTGGTGCGCTTCCAGCGCAACTTGGATTTTGGATTAGAGTTTCTGTCCCTCTTCCCTGAGATAAAGCAACATCACAAGCGGCGTAGCCAATATTACCGCAGGCGGGTGCATTTAATTCTGCTGCTTGGAAAATGGCAGCAATTAAAGCTGTGGTAGTAGTTTTGCCGTTAGTGCCAGTAATTCCTACCCAAGGTAGCGAACGCAAATTTCGCCAAGCGAGTTCCATTTCCCCAATGGTTTCAATACCTAATTGGCGTGCCTCAACTAATACCGGAATATCCCAAGGCACGCCAGGACTAACAACTATTAATTGGGGTAAATTAGCACCATTCAATTCTAGGGATTGGCCTAGTTTTACGGTTATTTGTTCAGCAGCGAGTTCTTGTTGTTGTTGTAGGAGGGTTTCGGAGGTGTTGCCATCACTCAGCTCTACCTCCCAACCTTCCCGTTTCAACAATCTCGCCGCAGCAACACCGGACTTTCCTAATCCAATAACAGAAGCTCTAGGCATAGATTGCAGCAGAGTGTCCCTGGTTAAGCACTCCCTATAGTAGCGTTTATTGGCAAAAATTACACAGGTTTTTGTTAACCTACGCTACAGATTTTTGACGATCGCCCCAAAATCAGCTAAAACACGGGCATGATTGCGAACTAGTCCAAGTAAGTGTAAGCGATTACGCTTGACTTCTGGATCGGAGTCCATAACTAAAACGCTATCTGGGCCATCAAAGAAGTTACTAACTGTCGGAGCAATTTTTGCTAGTGCTGCTATTAACAGTTGATAATTTCGTGTCTGCTGTGCTGCTTGAGTTTGGGGTACTGATTCGATTAGCGCATTATACAAAGCAACCTCAGAGGGCTTTTGGAATAATTCTTGACGAACTACGCTTGTCGGTTCTAGCTGTTTTGTATCCAAATCACCTTGGGCCGCTAATCGTGTGGAACGGTTAACGGTTTCGTAGATATTATCTAAGGTACTATCGTTGCGGATTTGTTGTAAGTATAAGGCGCGATCGCGTACATCTAATAAATCTTTTAACGTCCGTTCTGTGTATTCTGGATCATTTTCTCCCAAAACTGCATTTACTAAGTCGTAATCAATCTGCTTTTCTTCTTGCAGTAAAGTTCGGATGCGTTGCAAGAAAAACTCTTGCAATGCTGCGGTTAATGATACTTTATCTTTATGATATGTTGCTGCAAAATCTGTCGCTATTTGTGCTATTAAATCATCTAGATTTATCGGTAAATTACCAAACCAAACAATTTTAATTACAGCATTAGCAGCACGTCGCAAGGCAAAAGGATCAGAGGAACCAGAAGGAATTAAACCTAAACCGAAGATACTCACCAAGGTATCTAATCTATCTGCCAAACCGACAATTTGACCTGTGAGTGTTTCCGGTAAAATATCACCGGCTCCCGTTGGCAAATAATGTTGAAAAATTGCTTTTGCTACTTCGGTATCTTCATCACTGGCTAAGGCATATTTTTCTCCCATAATTCCTTGTAATTCCGGGAATTCATACACCATTTGAGTTACTAAATCTGCTTTACATAATAAAGCAGCGCGTTGGATTTTTTGGCTTTGATTTTCCTCTAATTCTAATTGATTGCTAATTTGCTCGGCAATTTTAACTACTCTATCTACCTTGGCACGCACCGAACCCAATTCTTCTTGGAAAGTGACTTTTTCTAACTGGGGTAAAAAGCTTTCTAAAGGCTTAGTTAAATCAGCTTCATAGAAAAATCTGCCATCAGCTAATCTGGCACGAATTACCCTTTCATTCCCGACGGCAACAATATCTGATTTATTGGGATCAGCGTTAGAAATCGTGATGAAATTGGGCAATAATTCTTGCTGAAAACTATCTGGTTTAAATACAGGGAAATAACGCTGATGAGTAACCATGACTTCAGTAATTACCTCAGTTGGTAATTCCAAAAATTCTGCTTCAAATTTACCGACAACCGTGGAAGGGTATTCTACAAGGTTGGTTACTTCTGCTAACAAATCGGGGTAAATTACTGTATATCCGCCTAAATTCTTTGCTACTGCATTTACTTGCTCTTTGATCAGATTTGCCCGTTCTTCTGGATCAACGGTGACATAAGCGGACTTTAGGGCGGTAACATAATCAGTAGCTTGGGCAATTGTCACAGGATCAGGATGCAAGACCCGATGACCTTGAGAAATGCGATCGCTGTTAATCGTTTTAGAACCATTCACTAATTCTAGAGGTAGCACCGTTTGATCTAACAAAGCTACTAGCCAGCGAATTGGTCGCGAAAACCTCGCATCTCCATTTCCCCAACGCATCAAACGCTTACCTTCTAAACCCCAAATCCACTGAGGAATAAGTTCTGTCAAAATTTCCGCCACAGGACGACCGGGAATTTTTTTGAGAACAAACACAAATTCCCCTTTGTCAGTGGGGCGGAGAAACAGCGCCTCCAGTTCCACGCCTTGCTTTTTGGCAAAGCCTGCTGCTGCTGGTGTCGGCTGACCATCTTTAAAGGCGGCTTGGGCTGGGGGCCCTTTAATTTCTTCTTCTCGGTCTGGTTGCTGAGATGGTAGACCTTTAATCACTACCGCCAGCCGCCGGGGAGTACCGTACACCTGGACACTTTCGCCCTTGAGGCTGTTTGCTTCCAGGCTTTGGGGAATGCGTTGCTGCCATTGCACTAAAGCATCACTGAGAAAACTTGCAGGTAGTTCTTCTGTACCAACTTCTAATAGAAACCCAGGCATAGGATACTGTTTTCAACTTTGCGTAGCTCAACTTTATCAGTTATTATCTGGCGATCGCTCGTGATTTTTAGTCAGCCTTGCCAGATACATCTTTATCGATAAAGTCGATCTGAGGCTCTGAGATAGATTTGATATTTTATCCAAAACTTCACAAAAAAGTGTTTCTCTTCATTGATTTTTTACACTTACTACCGTAATTTCATGCAGTATTTACTTATACATCTTTATATCATAAAGTTAGTCTTGTTTATAGATTGATATCTGCATGATTTCAATCAACTCTGGAGTGATCACAATGAAAAACATTTTTGCCAAAATTGCGACGATCGCAGCAACCAGTACTGCTTTTAGTGTAGCGATCGCTGCTGGTGCTAACAACCCAGCGCAAGCTGTTGATTTCAACTTTAACTGGAAAGGTGATGCTGGTTATTCAGCAGTAGGTTCATTTAGCTACGACGAGGCTACAGCACCGACAATTATTTCCGAAAGTGGTAGTGGAGCGACTAACTTTTTACAATCCTTCAATGTCTCCTTCTTAGACCCATCTAAAAATCTTCTGAAAACTTCTAACACCGTGAATGGTGGGGTGTCACAATCTAAGTTCTTCGCTTTCAACTTTGATACTTCCACTCAGACATTGTTTGGTCGTCTGGATATAGGAGGAGGAACGGGTGTAATAGGAGAATATTTCTTCGATGGAACGGTTGGCGACTCTTTGCAATTACGTCAGGATGTTAATCAAAAAGGAACGTCAACACTAGTAGATCAAAATTCTGGTTTCATTCAGGTATCCAAAGTCCCTGAACCCGCTTCTATCCTGGGTTTACTAGCATTTGGGATGCTGAGTGTAGGTTCAACTCTCAAGAAAAAGCAAGCCTCTTGCTAGAAAGTAGGGCTTCCTAGTCAGAGGTAGCCAAATTTAGTTTAATGAATCTCTATTCTAGCTTCAATAGTTCACTGAACTGGTGAGTTGATCATTCAACCTTATCGGTTGGCGACCGCTCGAATGCTTTTTAACATAAGTATTCGAGCGATTACAACGATATGACTTAAGCACTGTACAAATTAATCATGGTATGCATTTTTTACCAAAATACTTGCTTCAGGGTTTTATTGATCATTTTTTGATGGTAACCATATCTGTGGTCGGGGCAATTTATAAATTGCCCCGACCACAGATATGGTTTTTTAAATCATCCATATTTAGTATTTTCTGTCAATGCGTAAGTCCCAAATGAAAAAGATTTTCGCCAAAATCGCCCTGACCACAGCATAGGCTAGCAAAAACCGCAGGCATCGCTGCTGGTGGTAATAGCCCAGATCAAGCTATTGATTTCAAGTTGAAGTGCAAGGTAATAGCTTCAAATACCAAGCTACGCAGGACGCTAGTGTTGAAAAGTTGATGCTTTTGAACTACTCAAAAAAGCAGGATGCTCACCATTGAATCCAATACTGATGACTTGGTTAAAAACACTTGATGTGCCACTTTACAAGCTGGAATGTGGGTTTCATGCACAGGATTAAATATGATGCTACAATCACCTAAGTGTAAATTTAAATATTAGATTTCCCTTTCAATTAGTGAAAACTTATCATGCGTATGATAAGAAACTTAATCAATTACCAATGAGGAGTGTTTACTCCTCATTGGTAATTGGTTATAGATAACTAATAATTAATAATTCACAACTAATAACTATTAAAATCCACCGAGAAAAGTCCTAAACAGTCTTAGTTGCATTTGTAATTTCAAAAAATCATCACCTGCTCACAACCTAAATTAAATAATAAAAGTAGAGCGCCTACTGAAATTAGCAATAAGTCCGCTCATCTCAGGCTGTCTTCACAAAAAAAATTATAATTATAAATAGCTCATGCACATTCTTATCTATTCCTACAACTATCATCCAGAGCCGATTGGAATCGCTCCCTTAATGACTGAATTGGCAGAAGGACTAGTAAAGCGAGGTCATCAAGTGCGGGTGATTACCGGAATGCCCAACTATCCTCAGCGTGAGATTTACGATGGGTATCGGGGTAAATGGTACGTTACTGAACAAAAAAATGGCGTCACCATTCAACGAAGTTACCTGCGGATTAAGTCTAAACCCAACCTCGTGGATCGGCTTTTATTAGAGTTGAGCTTTGTTTTCACGAGCTTACCCCAAATCTTTAAAGGCAAACGCCCAGATGTGATTATCTTAACAATTCCGCCTCTATTAGGTACGTTACCAGCAACAATATTTGGTTGGTTATACAACTGCCCAGTAGTTCTGAATGTGCAAGATATTCTACCAGAAGCTGCCGTGAAGATTGGGCTATTGAAAAATAAGTGGATGATCCGAACTCTTGCAGCCCTAGAGAAATTTGCATATCGGACTGCACACACTATTAGTGTGATCACTGATAGCTTTCGTGAGAATTTAGTGAATAAGGGAGTACCTGTTAATAAAATCGTTTGTATTCCCAATTGGGTGAATGTAAATTTCATCCGCCCTTTACCGAAAGAGAACAACTCCTGGATATTTAGCCATCAACTGGATGGGAAATTTGTAGTACTTTATTCGGGTAACATTGCTCTAACTCAAGGTTTAGAGACAGTAATAGACGCAGCAGTTTGCTTACGTCATATTAGGGAAATTGTCTTTGTGATCGTTGGCGAATCAATAGCATTGCACAGGTTGCAGCAATATTGCCTATTAAATGGAGCAGATAATGTTTTGCTGCTACCGTTGCAGCCGCGAGAAAAAATACCCGAAATGCTAGCAGCATCTGATGTCGGGCTAATTGTGCAAAAGCGCAATGTGATTTCGTTCAATATGCCTTCAAAAATACCACTGCTGTTAGCAAGTGGTCGCCCGATTGTGGGTTCAGTTCCCGCCACTGGTACTGCTGCTAAAGCAATCGAACTTAGTGGTGGTGGAATAATTGTTGAGCCAGAATCACCCGATGCAATGGCTGCTGCGGTGTATGATTTATATGCTAATCCTGCTTTAGGGGCGAGGCTAGGTAAAACAGGAAGACAGTTTGCCGAAGAAAACTATTCCTTGGAGCAAGCACTTGATCGGTATGAGTGGCTCTTTTCTGATATTGTTGCTAACCGAAAATCAATTCTGAGTATTTTACCAAAATTAGATTCTAAAAAATCAGTTGTCGATGGTTGAAGGGCATGGGGCATAAAACAAAACCCTAATTAAGATAAATTCAATCACCCATTTGGGTGAGTTAAAAATCAACCGATTGGGTGAACTAAGTGTAGGAAGTTAAAACTGCTTAAAAATAGGACTCTAGAGAACAGTGATTGATGATTGCACGTCGTTTTTGGTGAGGATAACTTGATGAAACTCGCAACCTTGATTAATAAAGCAGTTCTCATACCCTGCCTTAAGCCGCTCCGCGTCTATGGATGCAACACATGGCACAGCAATGCTATGCTTCTACGAGTGGTACGCCAGTTCGCCCAAGTCGGAAGACCCGCCCATGCGATTGGCTGTTGTATTCCATGCAATTGAAAACCGCTTAGAGCTGAATTAATCAGCGTAGGCGTAGACCACCGTACCCCTATTAGACAAGCAATCTACGCTTTGGTCTGTCTGCGAGATGCTGTTTGCGTTTGTAGAGAAGGCATCGCTCCATAGGCTTTTCTTCCCTAAGATTAGTATTCACTACTCAAGAGCGATAAACTCATCTGTAACTTATATGAATATTTTCTTCTATGTGGTTATAATGCAAGCAAGCACTTGCAAACGCTCATAGAAAACTTACCATCAAGGACGGCACAAACTTGTCTTTGCTTGATAAAGTCAGGAACTAAGGTGTTTCCAACGTAGGAGGTAGCAGGTTCATGATTCGCCTGCAACAACAAGATGAACCGTGCTTTCTCTCGGAGCTAAGGCACTGGGTTTATACTGATTAGGAAGGTTTTATAAATTACAATTTCAAACATTGACAGGAGTTAAGTAATGTACAAATTAACCATAAGGTAATATAGGAGATTTGTGCGTTTTAGGTACTAGACATTGTGAGCGATCGCCCAAATACCCAAACATATTTGTCACCAACATAGAGAAAAAAGCTAAAAAACTATTCAAACAATGCTTTTTAGTGAAAAGTAGATTGCCCAAGTTTAAATCCACAAAACGAGAAAATGATGTCCCATTCTGAGTTCCCTGACTCTCGCGTTCCTGTTGAAATAGAACAGCCTGCTGTTACTAATTCTAGTCAAGAGTCGCAACCATTGCCAGAGCGATCGCCTAAGCCACGTAAAAAGCGGCGTTGGCCTCTAATCTTAGGAATCATCCTGTTAATTACAGGTATTGGTTTTGGTTGGCGCTGGTGGCAAACTAGCAATGCACCATCGCGTACTGAAGGACCGCCTGCTCAACCGCCAGTTGCCGTGAAGCTAGCAACTGTGAAAACTCAAACTGTGCAGGATAGTTCGGTGTTTATTGGCGACTTAGAAGCACCACTGTCTGTACCAATCAAGCCACAGGTTGGAGGGCGAATTACCCAGATTTATATCAAAGAGGGCACTCCTGTTCAACAAGGGCAAGTAATTCTTAGCCTCCAAATTGATGATGCCCTAGCCCTGCTACGACAAAAACAAGCAGGACTAGAACAAGCACAGGCAAATCTTGCCGAACTCAAAGCCGGGACTCGAAGAGAAGTAGTTTTCCAAGCCAAAGCCCAGCTAGATCAGGCCCAAGCAAAATATCAAGATGCCGTATCTGGATCGTTACCACAGCAAATCCAGCAGGTTGAAGCTCAAGTTAATTCAGCCAAATCCGATCTAGTACTAGCACAAGCACGAGCAACGCGATACCAACAATTAACAAAAGAAGGGGCAACTTCCCAAGATACCTTCGATGAATACCTTAAAAACAGAGATAGTGCTGAAGCGGCACTGGTTGCAGCCCAGAAAAACTTAGAGCAACTCCGCAAAAGCAGAGATGCTAATATCCAGCAGCTAGGTGCTGCCTTAGAACAACAGAAACAATACTATCGGCAGCAGGTGAACGGCAACCGCCCAGAAGATATTGCCCAAGGGCGATCGCAAGTAAGCCAAGCAGCGGCTCAAGTCCAGTCGGCTCAAGTCCAACTGCAATACACAAAAGTTCTAGCTCCTTTCACAGGTATTGTTGGTGATATCCCAGTTAAGGTAGGACAGTATGTGGCACAAGGGGATCAGCTGACCACATTGACCAAAAACGACTCTTTAGAGCTGAATATATTTATTCCGCTAAATCAAGCCAGAAAGTTGCGCTTGGGATTACCTGTGCAAATGCTGGATGCCCAAGGCCAAACCACAGCAAGGGGTAAGATCAGTTTTATCTCCCCAAATGCCAGTTCAGATTCGCAGACAGTTTTGGTAAAAGCCAACTTTGGCAATTTGAGAAATCGACTGCTTAATCTTCAGTCAGTGCAAACGAAAGTAATCTGGAATGAACGTCCAGGAATCTTGATTCCAGTTACAGCAGTAAGTCGCTTGGGTGGGGAGACTTTTGTGTTTGTAGCTGAAGCACCGCCGAAAAAGCCTCAAGCTGAAACACCGCAGGAAAAACCTCAAGCTGAAGCGCCGCAGGAAAAACCTCAAGCTGGAGCGCCATCTTTAGTAGCTCAACAAAAGCCCGTGAAATTGGGAGTAATTGAGGGGAATAATTATCAAGTTATCCAAGGAATAAAACCTGGGGAAAAAATTGTTGTTTCCGGTATTCTCAGCCTCACCAATGGCGCTCCTATCACTCTTGCACCTGATGAAGTGCGTAGTGGGAAGTTTTAAGGATCGTAATTTCTATCTACCCATTTAACTTATGATGTTTGCTTTCAAGAGGCAGAAGGAATCATCATAAATAAATTTACTTTCCGGCTTACGCAAAACTACACGCCCTTAGGGGCAATTCATGTAGACGCATACTCCTATGGAGAAGCAAGCTATGCGGCGCGTCTCGTAGAGAAGCGGCTGACCGCAGGGTATTGCCCCTAAGAAGAAAATCAGGATTTCGGGTATTGTTTGCCTAAGTCCTGTACTTGTTCTGAAACCCTTTTCGCAGGGGGAATAATTATTTTCTAAAACTTCCTACCTCCAGCAAGAACTGCCCTCTGCTTTTCTTCGGTTAAATTCATCTAGTAATATTAATTTATTTGGTTAGTAATAATGCTATGTTGCTGGACTCAGTGTTAGAGACATCGCCGTTTTCATCCTGTCGGAATATAGAATATATGTCTACTTTTCTGATAAGGTAATTTGGTCAAAAAAACCAATGCAGTAACCAAATATTTACATGAATAGTTGTCCAAAAATTTTAGCTTCTATAGTTGGTACTTTCCTAAGTTTACTAACGATAGACGTTAACTCAGCACAAGCTGGCAACTTTACCTTTACATCAATCGCTAACAATAGTGATAATAAGGATTTCTTCGATGTCGGTGGTGGCCCCATCAACGATAATGGCACAGTAGCTTTTGTTGGTGTGACATCTTCAGGTGAAGGTATCTTTACTAGCAACGGCGGCGGAGCCTTTACCACTGCCCTCAAACCGTACCCATTATTCTCATATGCTATCAATGGTATTGCAATTAACAATAGTGATACTGTAGCCTTCGGAAATACTAGTACTTTACCTCCAGAAGGACTCTTTATAAGTAAGGGTGGTAATGTTACCAAAGTTGCTACACTAAGGAATTATCAGTTTGATTTTAATAACAATGACACATTGGTTTTCACCACTTTAGACAACTTACTTAACGGGAAGATTGTTACTGCCAATGATGGATCTTTGACAACTGTGGTGGACACTAGCGGACTATTTTTGTCTTTCGACCAACCCCCTGCAATTAACGACGCTAATGTAGTGGCTTTTGAAGCTAGCTTAAAAAATGGAGGACAAGGTATTTTCACGATCAAAAATGGGAAAATTACAACGATCGCTGATAATACTAGTCCGATCTCTAGTGGATATGCCCAGGTTGGGATTAATAATAGAGGAACAGTGATATTTGATGGTTCACTACGGGGCGGGAAAACAGGGATATTTACAGGCAACGGTAAAACAATTACCACTGTTGCCGACACTAGTGGCCCCTTTAGTAGCTTCGGTGGTCACGCAATTAATGACAACAACCAAGTAGCTTTCGGTGCAATATTACCTAATGGGGCAGTAAATGTTTATGAGGACGGTATTTTTACAGGATCAGACCCCATTGCAGATAAAGTGATTGCCATCGGGGACTCCCTTTTAGGAGGCACTGTTACCAATCTTTTGTTCGAGGATCTAAATAATTCTGGTCAAATCTCGTTCTTGGCAGACCTCATAGATGACGGTGGTAAGACTATTAGGGGTGTTTTCCGTGCCGATCCAGTTTCTAAATCAATTCCTGAATCCACTTCTATATTCGGTCTACTAGCTTTTGGCGCTTTAGGCACCGGTTTAACTATCAAAGGAAAACTAAAACAGAATTAACAATTAAAAATTCACGCATTAAAGAGAGTTTCAGACTCTTATTTAAAAGAATTCTAATTCGTAATGGCTAGAAGCGATCGCTAAAGATATCAGAACTCCATTAATGAGTCTTTGATGCTGATTAATGCGGCTTGGTTAAGCGAAAAGGTGAAAGGGAAAAGGGTAAATTCAAACCTTTCCCCTTTTCCCAGACCACAGTTTTAGCTAAATAGTGCTTATCCGAACCCTATTGGTGTCTCTACCGCCAAGTAGAATCAATGCTCAGTTCACCTGGAACCAAGCTTAAATAAATAAAAAACTCCACCCACTCTTGGGTTGGAGTTTTTGGGCATGGGGAATGGGGCATGGGGCATGGGGAAGAAGTTACCTGTTTGCCCAATGCCCAATGCCCCAAGCGACGGGGCGACTATCCCTCTCCACCCACAAGGGGATGGAGTTTCCCGTCACTTTCAATGAAGGCGGAGGGATTAGCCACGACCCCAGTCGCGCTCGCGTTGATAACGAAGGTTATTGTCACGAATGTTGCGAAGGTTTTGATCGCGCTCATAGCGGCGGTTTTGATCGCGCTCATAGCGGCGGTTTTGATCGCGCTCATAGCGGCGATTATGATCGCGCTCATAGCGGCGATTATGATCGCGCTCATAGCGGCGGTTTTGATTGCGCTCATAGCGGCGGTCATTGTCACCAATGTTGCGAATGTTATTATCGCGGTCATATTCACCATCTCTGTGGTGACGACTCTCACGTTCGTAGTTACCATCATCGTTGCGATGATAATCATAGTTGTAGTTATCTGACTCAGCAAGATAAGACACCGGTGCTTTCGCATCAGCTTTTGGAGAAATAGCCAAAGCTGAAGCAGATGCTATCAAGCCGGCCAGAAAAATTGAGGTAAAGCGGTTCATGATGTGAGGCGAAAGTTGTTGATAGTAAATTATCCAAGTCTAGTCTGTTTAGGAAGAGGAGATTCCACAAGTCTTTGAATCAATCCTATCAGTTTTGAATAACTCGAAAAGTTTTCTTCGATGGGGTGATTGAGAAAAGTTTTGTCGTCTGTGATACTTTCTGACTTTCCACATCCGGTTAGACAATTTTGAATTTTGGATTTTAGATTTTAGATCACTGGCTCACCGCAACGGAGTCGCTTGACTTGAGCAAACTTTCCAAGACGGATGAAAGAATCTTCTCTTCTTAGGCTCTGCCAACAATTCCATTTTCCAAAATTTAAAAGCGTTCGCGTAACGTTCCGCAGGAAAGTCTAAAATTCGGTGAGTGCTTTATTTCAGCAATCTTAAACCACTGAGGGTAACTAACACTGTGGAACCTTCATGCCCAATGACGCCAATGGGTAGGTTAATATTTCCCAGAAAGTTGCCTACCAAAAGCAACACAATAAAACCCAACGCTACGACTATATTCTGTTTGACTATGACTTGCGATCGCCTACCCAAATGCATCGCTACGGCAATTTTTTCTAACCTGTCTGCCATCAAAACTATATCTGCGGTTTCCAATGCCACATCACTCCCAGATATTCCCATCGCTATACCTACAGACGCTTGCGCTAGGGCTGGTGCGTCATTGATCCCATCCCCTACCATTGCCACAGTTTGATATTCTTGCTGTAGACGGCGGATCACATCCAGCTTATCTTCTGGTAGAAGTTGAGCATATACCCGATCAATTCCGACTGCTTTGGCAACACTGTGAGCAGTTTCCTGATTATCCCCAGTTAACATGACAATTTGCTCAATTCCCAGTTTTTTTAACCGGGTAATAGTTGCAGCTGCTTGCGATCTTACTTCATCTGCGATCGCAATTACACCCATCACCTCGGCTCTTTTCTCGAAGAGCGGGGAGGAGTTGGCGGTGGGGTTCTTCGCTACCCAAACCACAGTTTTACCTTCTTGCTCCAAAGATTGAGCCATTTCTCGCAATTCTTCAGGTAAATTTGTGACATACTGTTGCACAAAAACGGCATTCCCGACAATTATCTGTTGTTCTTGGGCGATTCCCACAATTCCCTGTCCAGGTATAGCTTGCACTTGAATTGCACCAATCCAATCTAAATCACCCTTCGGGTTCAACAGTTTCGACTCGACGGGAACCGCCTTTCCTTCGGAACGCTTCGCGAACGCGGAGCGTCTCGCAGAGAAGACTCGAACTGTTTCACCAGCCGCCTGCACAATTGCCTTACCAATGGGATGTTCTGAAGAGGATTCCACACTAGCTGCGGCTTTTAATACATCTGTTTGAGTGTATTCACTAGCTGAAATTACCTTGTATACCTGCACCTGTCCTGTTGTTAGAGTACCAGTTTTATCAAATGCGATCGCCCGGACTTTGCCAATCTTCTCTAACTGCGCCCCATTTTTAAACAAAATCCCCTGTCTTGCACCATTGGCGATTCCTGAAAGCAGGGTGGGCATAATTGCAGCCATCAGCGCACACGGAGAAGCTACCACCAGGAAGGTAAGGGCGCGATAAATCGTCGTTTCCCAATCCCAACCCCAAAGAAATGGCGGTAAAGTTGCTAGTAATATCCCGGCTACTACAATGACTTTGGCATATCCTCGTTCAAAGCGATCAATAAACTCTTGCGAAGGAGGTGCTTGAGTCTTTGCTTGTTCTACTAAACGAATCACACGCACAATCAGACTGCTTTGGGCTGGTTTGTGTACCTTAATTTGCAATGCACCATAGCCGTTAAGTGTGCCAGCAAATACTTCTTCGCCCACTGTTTTCTCTACAGGTAAAGACTCGCCTGTAATTGCAGCTTGATTGAGGGTGCTGTAACCAGATAAAATGATTCCATCTGTAGGAATTAGCTCTCCGGGTTTGACGACAATCTGATCACCCACTTTTAGCTGAGTGATAGGAATTTCCTCTTCCCTTCCCTGATGCAAAACCCTTGCTGTATCTGGTGTCAAACTCATCAAACTCCGAATACTCCGCTCAGTTCGCTGCATTGCATAGCCTTCTAATGCGCCACTGATGGCAAAGATGAGAATCAAAATTGCCCCATCAATAATTAGATGATATTCTCGTCGCCATAAGCCGAGACTAGCAGCACCAATAGCCGCCACAATCATCAGCAAATCTACATCGAGTTCCTTTTCTTTGAAGAGAGTAGTCAATCCCTCCCGCGCACTTTCATAACCACCAATCACGTAAGCAGCCGGTAGCAGCAGCAATGCTAATCCCAAAGCGCCGAGATGTAAGGCGAACCATCCAAGAAATAGTAGCAACCCACATAAAAGGGCTGCTACGGTATCTGCGTGTTCTCTAGTGAATTGGCCCAAACGTTGGAGATAGAGCATGGGAGGTGAATTGACAGGGACTCTCTCAGGCTAAACCTTGACATTAATGTTAATGTCAAGGTTTAGCGTGAAAATGCTCCAAAAATGTAATGTGTAGGTTCGCAGAGTTATTCTTTATAGTAGTGTGTGTTTTATTCTAGGTATGGTACGGTAATTTGTAAACCTTCAAATTTATTATCAAAGGATGAAAGCGATTGCCTCTGGTAAGCTTTGCCATCGCAAAAAATGCTAAATCTTGTTGCTACCAGTGTGAAAGTTCAAGATATAAATAACTAATAAATATCTGGAATAGTCGGAGTTATCTTGCTCTTAGAGACTAAAAACCAACCAAATTTAATTCTTTATGTAACCAAGATTGATGACAATCCCCATCATTTTAATAAGTTATTTAAACTCAGGGATGAAATTGAGCAGTTACCCCAAGATTGGTTAAATATCAAAGTAGATTTTCAGGCCAAAACAGCGCCAACGCTTGATGTGCGGATGCTTGATCCATTTGCATCAGTGCCATATGATCACCTAGTTCTTGGGATAGGGCATTAAGGAATTTCTGAAAGTTCTCACTGTCCAGATGAGGATATTCCTGACAAAAATGCCATCCTGCCAATGGTTCAACTATCCCATACAGCCAGAATGCTTATCGTGTAAAGTTTTGTGATATATATGCTGCTAATAAACGCCTATCAAAAATAATGTTAGTTGATTACAAAATCAACGCAGTAATTTTTCACTATCAACTATGAAGACTATAAATAAGGTAATTGCTTGTACTACAGCTTTAACATTAGGTATTGCACCTAAATGCCTTGCTAGTACTTTCACTCCAGTTAATTGGACAATATCTGGGCCAGGAACAACTAATACCCAACAAGTCAATCTAGATGAATATAATTTAAGTTATAATCTACCTGGGACAGAAGGTTTTTATACAAACACTTGGACAATTTCGACAGTAGCAAAAGCTGATGGTAATTATAATTTTGACTGGAACTATACAGGTTTCCATTCTTACTTCGAGGTAACAGCCTTCCTCAATACTTTTAATCCAAACACAACTTTATACAGCGCGGGGCCGACTGACTGCTGTACTTCCCCATCTGCTGGATTTAATGAATCTGGTAGTTATACTTTTAGCAATATTTCTGCTGGTCAGACATTTGGCTTTACAGTGGGTGGTAGTCATTTTGATTCTGCACTTAGACTTGAAGGAAATTTAAATTTAAAACAAATTGCCGGTCCAGTTTCTGTTCCCGAAAATAATTCTATCGTTCCTCTCATTACTCTGGGATTATTTGGAGCTTATAGCACTTTAAGAAAAAAAGAACTACAAACTAAATTAACTAGAATTCAAAGCCTTAAAACATCAGCTAAAAGCCAAGTCAAACTAACTTCCACACCCCCCAAAAACCGCCCAAGACCCATCTAACCAACCTATTCCCCCACACCCCCAACAACACCCCGTAGCGCGTTATGTAGCACGGGGTTTGTTTATGGTGATTGGATGCGATCGCAAAGTGGGCGTTCGAGCCTGGAAATAGCACTAAGCAAGACAGTATCTCCCGTGGCCCAGGCTTAAATTTATTGCAGGACTTCATCGTAAAAAATCATGGAAACCTTACAATCTTTAGTAATGACGGATATGTCAATATAGGCGATAATATTATATATGAGAACGAATGTACTAATTTTAGAGGAACCCTGATTAATATTGCAATTCGGTGTGATGAATCTTGCTACTGCCTAGCAACTGAAGCTCATCAACTTAAGAAGCGGTTATTTTAAAGAGGGAGATAGAGGAATGGCATACAAAATTTTTGATGTTGTCGGAAAATACGCCATCAGCGCTGAGAGTGGACAGAAGGTATATGACCAGATTCATCCAGTTCTGCTTTCTGGCAACCCTGTAGAATTGGATTTTACAGGAGTTCAGGTCTTTGCATCTCCTTTTTTCAACTTGGCGATCGGTCATCTCTTGAAGGATATTCCAGCAGATAACCTTAATCGACTGGTTGAGTTCACTGCTATAAGTTCTGAGGGGTGGAATGTTCTTGAGCGTGTGATTGCCAATGCGAAGCATTACTATTCCGATGAGCAATTTCGTAATGCGGTTGATGCAGCGATGGCAGAGCAGGCTGCAACTTTTTAAAGCATGGTGGTCAACCTTAAGATCCAAGCTGATATCATCGATATCAAAACTGATAATCCCCAGCAAGATGATATTTTCCTTGTAGATACCAACGTCTGGTTTTGGCAGACTTATACTAATGCTGGGTTTGGTACTAAAGTCTCCAAATTCAGCAATTATCTCAAATATATTAATCAAGCTCTTTTGAATGGAGCCACACTGACATATTCGGGGCTAATTTTAGCTGAACTTGCTCATATCATTGAAAAAACTGAATATGAGATTTATAAAAAATTGCATGGGTTTTTGCCACTTAAAGAATACCGTCATAATTACCCAAATGAACGGATGAATGTTGTTGCCGAAGTTCAGTCAGTTTGGAGTCAGGTTAAGGCGCTTGCTGTTCCTGTTGATCTCACAGTAGATGATGCAACAACCGATGCAGCACTAAACAGATTCCTTTCTTCAGCTGTTGATGGCTATGACTTACTACTTCTCGAAGCTATTAGTAGAGCAGGAGCAGGGAAAATTAAAATCATTACACATGACATGGATTATGCTGTTGTTCCAGATATTCAGGTATTTACGAGCAACAACAACGTCATTCAAGAAGCTAATATACAGAAAAAATTATTGGCTACCAGATAGTTTAACTAAGCTAAGTTAAAAGCGATCGCCTTTTCTAAACGCCCCCTCGACAACAATTAACCTCTTTAATACCCTAATTTGTGGAAATCAAAAGTAGCGAGCTAACAATTAAGCAGTTAACGCACTTGGTGGGCGGCGGTTTAACTCCGCGCATGGTGCGACATTATCATCAATTGGGACTGCTACCGCAACCAGTGCGATCGCCTAGCAATTATCGTCTCTACACCAAAAAAGATGTCCTTCGGTTGCAACGGATTGTTGCACTTAAGCAGCAAGGGTTTCAGCTAAACCACATCCGTCAAATTTTGCAGGTAGAACCAGAAGCTGACACAACTGTTAACCTCATGGGACAACTTCAGCAGCAATATCGGGCGGTAATGCAACAAATTTCCCAACTGCGGCAAACTGCATCAGCGCTAGAAGGATTATTGGGGCGCGATCGCCATTGTCAAATTATCCAGGCGGAAGTTTTGGCACAACTCAAGTTACTCGATGTCGAAACCCAAGCGGGATTGGGGGGACTGGAAAACCTGTGGAGTGGCTTGGATGCCGAAATTCATACGCATTCGGAGGCTTTCACAGAATCACTACAACGCTTACTACCTGATTTGTCTAACCGTTCGGAAATTGAACAACACTTAATTTCTCAGTTGGTTTTGGCTTGTGGCGATGTCAGTTTGGTGTCCTTTATTAAGTTGAGTCGAGGTGCGATCGCCGCTAGTCGAGAAGCCCTATCTTCAAGCTGTCAAATTGTAGTCGATACCCAAACGGTTGCGGCTGCTTTGGATCAAACCCGATTACTTCACTTGGGATGCCAGATCGAAACTTTGATTGATAATCCCCATATTACTACTGCCACAGAGGCGGAACTTGCCTTTTGCCAACATCGAGAATGGCAAGAAAAATTGCAGCAAGTAAGTCAGGGTTGTGTGCTGGTAGTTGGTTATGCTCCTTCAGTACTTCTGGAAGCATCAATTGCGATCGCTAACCAAAAAATTCAGCCTGCATTGGTAATTGGAATGCCCATTGGCTTTAGCCATGCTCCCGCAGCCAAGCGACAACTGATGCAACAAGGGATACCTTATATTACAGTTGAAGGGACTTTGGGAGGTGGCGCTTTAGCTGCAACTGCCCTAAATGCCTTGGTGGAGTCATTAATTGATAAGCCAGATTGTCATTGTTATCATTTCATGTAGACCAATATATAATCTAATTGCAGACAAATTCTAGCGCAAGCCATGAAAGCAAGGTATGAATACAGGTTTTATCCCACAGACCAACAGCTTCATAGTTTAGCTCAGTTGTTCGGGTTGTCTGGAATGATGCTTTGCCAGAGTATAAACAATCTCAAAAACTACCCGGATATAATAAGCTTTCATCAATGCTCACTCTGTCGAAAAAGACAGATGAGCGACAATGGTTAAAAGATATCTCATCTGTACCTTTGTAGCCACGATTCTAAACAGGCGCAGAGGAATTGTAAGACTATTTCGGTAGCAGAATTCGTTGAAGCACCAAGAATCACCACTCATGCTGGATGGTGAATATTTCAAAGTAAACAGACTTTGGCAATTTCGAGTATAAATTATCATGCTATACGAGCGATGGCATAGTATAAATAAACATAAGTGCGTTGAAAGAATTAGAAGTAAAGATAACTCAGATGTATAATTAGCGCGTCTCCTCCATAATTTCTAAAAAGATCGCGATTTAGGATTGGCAGGCTTTCTATTTTTTACTTTAATAAAGGGCATATGTGGCAACAAGAAAAAAAAGATACTTCAATAGTCAGGCTGGTATTATGGGTTGCCTTAGCTACGACCCCGATGGCAGCAACTCTGGTGGTATCTGCACCCATGCTGGCACAATCTAAACCTGAAGCTTCGTCTTTTTCACTACCGCAAACAGTGCAGAATGGGACGACAGTGCGGATTGACGGTTCAAGTAGCTTGGCTCAAATCAACCAAAGTCTGAAAGAAAGTTTTGAAAAACAGTTTTCCGGCACAAAGGTTGAAATTGCTGCTAACGGTACTGGTACGGCATTGAAAGATTTACTAAATGGTAAAATCGACATAGTAGCAATGGGGCGTGGGTTAACACCAGCAGAAAAAGCCCAAGGACTAGAGCAAGTTCGCTTGCTCCGTGAGAAGATTGCGATCGTGGTTGGTGCAGATAATCCTTTCAAAGGAAGCTTGACCAGTAAACAATTCGCCCGGATTTTCCGGGGACAAATTACAAATTGGTCACAACTGGGAGCGTCTTCAGGGAAGATTCGGTTCATCGATCACCCTAAGACAAGTGAAACTCGCAATACTTTTCGTACTTATCCAGCCTTCAAAACTGCTGACTTTGCTACAGGGCCCAATGCTACCCAACTAACTGAGGATAATACCGCAGAAATCATCAAACAACTGGGCAAAGACGGTATCAGCTATGTGTTAGCTAATCAGGTGTCCAAGTTGAAAGGTGTGCGAGTTCTGCAATTACATCAAGCTTTGCCAGATGATGCTAAATATCCCTTCTCGCAACCTTTAGTTTACGTTTACAAAAAAAATCCCAGCTTAAGCACAGTAGATTTTCTCGGCTTTACCCTGGCACAGCCAGGACAAAAAGCTATAGAACAAGCTCAAACTACTGAAGCAGAGGCGATCGCAGCCAGCGTATCACAACCTGCTGTCACCCCTTCCCCCAGTGCCCAGACGACACCTGCTGCTACGCCTTCCCCCAGTGCCACTACCTCTGTATTTGGCAAAGAGCCGTTTGTGGCTGCTCCTCCACAAAAGAGTCCAATTGTAGACAAGCAAACACCATTGTGGTTGCTGCTACCTTTCTTTTTTATTAGTCTAGCTGGAGGGTTACTATGGTGGGTTCTGGGAAAACGCCCATTGCCCACTGAGAAAACAGACGACTTACCAGAATCAAATCCCCGTCCACCCAGCACAGAAGATAGAGAAACGGCGGTGCTCAATGCCAGCACAGATCCTTCCCTTAACGGAGGGATGCTTGAGGAGCAGCCAGTGCCGCACTACCTAGAGCAAGAAACGCGCGATCGCACTCCTTTCAACATTTATGCTCAAACACAATCTGACCTGAGCCAGAACGCTACTCAGGGGAGATCAAATTTAGCACAAGAGGCAACTAATGGCACCTCTAACCTCTATGAAGGCACAACATCAGGCGTAGCTAATGGAGGATCAGAAAATAACAACTTGGGAGCCGCAGCTTTAAGCGGTGGTGCGGCTCTAGCAACGGGTATCGGCGCAACTACCTGGTCTACCTTTAACAACAAAGAAACAGAATTAGACCCGATTGATGATACAGTCGAGCTAAATAATTATACTGAGTTAGACCCTCCTGAGTCTGAGCAAGTTGTATGGGATATAGAAGCCCCGGCGGCCGTAGTAAATACTTCATATCCTCAGCTGGGTAATATTCCAGAAGAGACATCTGATGGGGAACTGCCTTCATTTGAGGCGACAGACCCACTCCCGGAATTACCAGATGTGCCAGAACTAACATCTGATTTTGAATATTGGGACACGGAAGTTAGTGAAGATCAGATAGATGACCAACTTCAGGCAGAATTGAACTGGCTAGAAAGTATCACCTCAACTGAAGATACAGCCTCAGTAGATGAATTGCCTTTATCACAGTCTGGCGAACTGGTAGCCGATGTGGAACCATCTACGGCACAAACAGCCTCACTGCTCGATTTGCCAGAATTACCAGAAGATGAATTGAATGTGGTCGCGGACAAGGCCGAACCCACTGTCAATTTGCTAAAGGAAGAATCGCCAGCAGAGCCTACTGTTAGGGAAGGTGTTGCTGAAGACTCCACAGATTTTGCTGCTGCTGCGGCTTTAGCAGCAGGCGCAGGGATTGGAGCCTGGGCTACCACTTTGGCATCAGATGCCCAAGGACAAACTGATACTACAGTTGACAATGTGCCGATTGCAGCCGAAACAGCTATTGGCTCGGTAGATACAGATGAAGACAGCAGTATTTTACTCACACCGCATACTGATACATCGGCTCATGTCTCTTGGGAGATTTCCGAAACCAAGAAAGCATCGCTGCACCAACAAGGCGGCTCTCAATTGGTAGTGCGGCTCTACGATGTGACTGGGATAGATTTGAGTTATCAAAGTCCCCAGATTGTCCAGGAGTATGAATCTGAAGAGACAGCACACGATCGCTTTGTGGAAATTCCTGTTAGTGATCGCGATTACATAGCTGAAATTGGCTATGTCGCTTATGGTGAGCACTGGTTATTCATCGCTCGTTCTGCGATCGTTCGTGTCTTCAGTCCTGTCCATCCAGATTCCATAGTTGATGATCTGCCTGGGGATGAAACAGCTATTGGCTTGGTAGATGCAAATGAGGAGAGCAGTATTGTGCTCACACCGCATACTGATAAATCGGTTCATGTCTCTTGGGAGATTTCCGAAACCAAGAAAGCATCGCTGCACCAACAAGGCGGCTCTCAATTGGTAGTGCGGCTCTACGATGTGACTGGGATAGATTTGAGTTATCAAAGTCCCCAGATTGTCCAGGAGTATGAATCTGAAGAGACAGCACACGATCGCTTTGTGGAAATTCCTGTTAGTGATCGCGATTACATAGCTGAAATTGGCTATGTCGCTTATGGTGAGCACTGGTTATTCATCGCCCGTTCTGCGATCGTTCGTGTCTTCAGTCCTGTCCATCTAGATTCCATAGTTGATGATCTGCCGATTGCAGCCGAAACAGCTATTGGCTCGGTAGATGCAGATGAAGAGAGCAGTATTGTGCTCACACTGCATACTGATACATCGGTTCATGTCTCTTGGGAGATTTCCGAAACCAAGAAAGCAGCGCTGCGTCAACAAGGCGGCTCTCAATTGGTAGTGCGGCTCTACGATGTGACTGGGATAGACTTGAGTTATCAAAGTCCCCAGATTGTCCAGGAGTATGAATCTGAGGAGACAGCACACGATCGCTTTGTGGAAATTCCCATCAGCGATCGCGATTACATAGCTGAAATTGGCTATGTCGCTGATGGCGAGCGCTGGTTATTCATCGCCCGTTCCGCGATCGTTCGTGTCTTCAATCCTGTTCATCCAGATCCCACAGTTGAAGAAGAGAGCAGTATTGTGCTAACATCCCGCACTCCCCAGTGGGCTGATATCTCTTGGGAGATTTCTGAAACCAAGAAAGCAGCACTGCGCCAACAAGGCGGCTCTCAATTGGTAGTGCGGCTCTACGATGTTACTGGCATTGACTTGAGTTATCAAAGTCCTCAGTTTGTCCAGCAGTATGAATGTGAAGAGACAGCAGATGATCGCTTTGTGGCTATTCCCGTCAGCGATCGCGATTACATGGTTGAAATTGGCTATGTTGCTGATGGCGATGGCTGGTTATTCATCGCCCGTTCCGGGATCGTTCGTGTCTTCAATCCTGTCCATCCAGATCCCACAACAAATCCCACAGTTGAAAATGTAGCGTTAACAAGCGAAACAGCTATTGGCTTGGTAGATGCCCAAGAAAAGATCAGTGAAGAAGAGAGCAGTATTGTGCTCACACCCCGCACTCCTAAGTGGGCTTATGTCTCTTGGTACATTTCCAAGACTCAGAACGAAACGCTGCAACAACAGGGCGGCTGCCAATTGGTAGTGCGGCTCTACGATGTGACTGGCATTGACTTGAGTTATCAAAGTCCCCAGCTTGTACAGCAGTATGAATGCGAAGAGGTAGCACACGATCGCTTTGTGGCTATTCCCGTCAGCGATCGCGACTACATGATTGAAATTGGCTATGTGGCTGATGGCGATCGTTGGTTACTGATTGCCCGTTCACCTAATGTTCGGGTTTTCAGTCATGCTCAGGGAGATTTTTGGTTTGTGGCAGATGCTGAGTTGATTATTCACGGAGCAACCCAAGCAAACACAACTGTAAACATTGGTGGTCATAACATCAAAATCAAACCCGATGGTACTTTCCACTTACGTCTCCCCTTTTCAGATGGTTTAATGGACTATCTGATAACGGTAGCTGCTGATGGAGAATCCACTAGAACTATCCATAAGAAGTTCTCTCAAGAAACTTCCGAAAGCTAGCAATTACCATGAGTTATCCCCTCTAACACCAGAGCTGTTTCATTTCCTAAAACAGTTGAAGAAGAATTCAGAAGTCAGAATTCAGGAGTCAGAATCAAGACGCTCTCTACGAGACGCTAAAAGCGAACGCGGACTCGCTACCGCTACGCTATCAGTCGGGGATTCAGACCCGCGACTACGAAAGTTGACCACCAAATTTTCTTGTTTTGTGGGTGTCTTAAACCCGATTATTCATCCACCAGTCGTACAGAATTCATTCTGAATTCTGA
>NZ_JAQYWQ010000034.1 GCF_029379315.1 Nostoc sp. S13 | reverse complement strand
ATTTCTGATCAGGTAAGTCCTCTTGTCAATAGGTTTTGAGACGCGCTAACCCTGCGAATTTAGCACGGGCAGAAAAAAGGATAGCCACTCCTCTCCCCAATGCATAGTAATATCAATTAACTTTATGTCTCTCCAGAAGTAGGTCGTTTTTTCAAAAATAAAATTATAGTCCGAGCGCTGATAAAATACTAAAAAATATATCTAATAGTATTAATATTCATCAAAATTTATTTAAAAAACTATATAATATATAACTTCATATCTTAGTACATTAGTTCTACAAAGATGTTAAAACCTCAAAATCGCGTGTTAAAGTTCCGTAATGGCTCCCTAAGTAATCTAAAACTCAGCAATTGGACAATTAAATCCAAGCTGCAAGCCTTGTTGCTAACAGTTAGCCTTGGTTCAGTAGTGGTAGTAAGTGGGATTGGTTGGTATCAAGCCCAATCCACCCTCAGAACCAAAATCGCTGACCAGCTTGCAGGTATACGCACCACCAAAGCCGAGCAGTTTGAGTTGTACTTTGAAAATTTGAACAACCAAGTGGGGATGCTGGCAGCAGACAGCAACGTCGTTAAAGCGATGGTGGAGTTAAATGGGGGTTTCCGCAACCTGGAACGCAGCGTTGTTCCCGAAGAATCGTATAAAGCCTTGGATGCTTACTACACTGAGCAATTTTTCCCCAGGTTGAAAAAAAATCTCTCTTCTGAAGAACTGAACCCCAGTATCTATAGTCCCACCGGACAAGCGGCTCGCTATCTCCAGTATTACTATATTGCTTCTAATCCTAATCCAGTCGGCGAAAAAAATAAGCTCCTCGATGCTGGCGATAACAGCGATTATACGAAAGCTCATGCCAAATATCAAAAATTCTTTTCAGGAATTATCCAAAAATTCGGTTATTACGATTTATTTTTGATTAACCCTAAAACAGGCGATATTGTCTACTCCTATTTTAAAGAGACAGATTTTGCCAGCAATATGCTCCAGGGTCTTAACTTCCAGACTCCACTGGCAGATTTGGTGCGGAGAGTCCGGGCAAACCCAACACAAGGTTTGATTCAAGTAGCTGATTTCAAAGCTTACCGCCCCTCCTATGATGCTCCCGCCGCTTTCATAGCAACGCCCATTTATAGTGGTTCTAACATGATTGGTATCTTGGCGGTGCAAGTGCCCGTTAACAAGATCAACGAAGCCATTAGCCGGAATAATAATTGGGAAGGCAGTGGTTTGGGTAAAACAGGGGAAGCTTATTTAGTCGGACCTGATTCCTTAATGCGTTCGACATCCCGTTTTTGGGTTGAAGACCCCAAAAAATATCGAAACGTTGTTCGTTACACAGGGACTGACAAGAAAACTCTCCAACTGATGGAGAACTTCAACACCACCATTGACTTACAAAAAATTAATAGTCCGGCTGCCCAAGCCGCTTTGTCTGGGCAAGAAGGTATGATGGTTGACCGCAACTATCGGGGGGCAGAGGTATTGAGTTTCTACGCTCCTTTGAAGTTGAACGGGTTAAATTGGGCGATTCTGGCAGAGATGGAGGTGGGAGAAGCCTATCATCCGCTTTACACCTTACAGGTAATTTTGCTGATTGCGGCGGTGATTTTCCTACTAGTGACCGCGTATTTAGCAGCAGGTGCTGCAAGGATTTTCACCTCTCCCATGCGCCGCTTAATGGAGAGTGCCCAGAGAATTAATGCTGGGGAACCCGATGCGGGAGTTGAGGTAAAATCCCTTGACGAGTTTGGGCAATTAGCAACAGAGTTCAATCTGATTTTAAACAAATTACGCCAAACTGAGCAGCAGCTAGAGACCAAGAAGCAGCAGAACGATATTCTGTTGCGGAATATCCTACCCAGCGCCATCGCCGAACGCAGAACCAAAGGAGAGTTGGTGATTGCCGACAGCCTCAAGCAAGTAACAATTCTTACGGCACATGTGGTAGGTGTCGTTGAATTGAGCAAGCGAATTGATGCGATAGAAGTAACAGAACTGCTCACCAAACTATACGATGAATTTGATGAAGCGGCAGAACACTACGGTGTGGAACGACATAATATTAGTAGTGCAAGCTACATGGTAATATGTGGACTTACTGAAATTAAATTTGACCACAGCAAACGAACGGTTGATTTTGCCATAGCCATGTTAGACATTATCCAGCGCCAAGATTATGGTCGTCATTCTGCCTTAGGTTTACGCATCGGCATTCATACAGGTCCGATAACAGCAGGGGTAGTCGGAACCGAGAAATTTGGGTACACCATTTGGGGGGAAACAGCCTATGTAGCAAGCCGCCTCCAGACGATAGCGGAGTTAAACTACATTTTGATTACTCAGGGTGTATACGAACGAGTGGCTGATAGCTACACATTCGTGCAAAATCCATCGTTGAAGATTGAAAACCTGCCAGAGGTGGAAACTTGGACGCTGATAACTACTAATAAGTTGGTTGCGAGTCAAGTAGACTTGGTTCAGTCATCCTTTGCCAAAATCAAGCCAATCAGCGCTAAGGCTGCCGAACTATTCTACCAGCGACTGTTTGAATTAGAACCTTCTTTTCGTCCTTTATTTAAGGGGGATATGAAAGAGCAGGAACGTAAGTTAATGGCTACGCTTGCTCTGGCAGTTGAAGGTTTACGTCAGCCAAACAAGATTGTCCCCGTTGTTCAGAAACTGGGTCGTGGCCATGCGGGCTTTGGTGTCAAGGATGAATACTACGATGTCGTCGGCGAAGTTTTGCTGTGGACGTTAGCCCAAGGACTAGGTGCAGAGTTTACTATGCCAGTACAAAAGGCATGGGAAGAAGCGTACACATTCCTGAGTAAGATAATGAAAGAGGCAGCAGCAGAACTTAAGTTAGAAAAAATAGGCGTGTAAAAGCTTGTAGTAAGCGATAAATTGCTCAAAGAAAGCACGAAGAGATGTGAGGACAAGATGACAGATAACCTTTTTGTACATGGTGTTGCCAGCGGAGATCCACTTGAAGATCGGGTTATGATTTGGACGCGAGTCACTACACCTACCGAGAGCATAGGCAATCGGAGTAATCCGTAGTCTATGTGAACCAAACCACCCAAAGCTTGGGGGGAGCAACGCGAAAAAGTGAGATCGGGGTTTTATTCTCATTTATATAGCTAGATTCTCAATAAAAACAGATGTTTCACTGCGATCGCACTATCAAACAGGTGATTTATACCCCTAATTTTTAGCACCTCACAAAATCGCGTTGCTCCCAAGCTTGGGTAAACGTTATTTAAATCATGACACCTTGGGATTCGCTAGTCCCCCGCTCTGTCGCTACTAGTTAAACAATCCGCAAGGATAGTGCTTTTAGCTCAAAAGTTTAGATAACAAGGTTGAAGCAAACTTTACTTAGAAATAAGAGCTAGTCAAACCGACTAAACCAACAAATGTCAAATTACATTTTTTTGATTGATTCCAACAAAACACCGATGAATCCGATTCATCCTTCTCATGCGAGAAAACTTTTAGAAGCAAATAAAGCTGCTGTTTTTCGTCGCTACCCATTCGTTTTAATCATGAATCGGGTAGTAGAGAATATCATTACTTATCCCATTACCTTGAAAATAGATCCAGGTTCTAAATTCACTGGAATCGCGCTAGTAAATAATCGAAACGAAGTAGTGTGGGGAATGGAATTACAGCATAGAGGCTTGGCGATTAAAGATAGTCTAGAAACTCGATCTTCTGTAAGAAGAGGGAGACGCGCTCGACACACCCGTTATCGTCAAGCTCGGTTTCTGAACCGTAAACATTCTGCTGGCTGGTTAGCCCCGTCTTTGAAGCATCGTGTTTTAACTATCAACACTTGGGTAAAAAGATTGTGTAAATTTGCCCCAATAGCTAACATTGTTCAAGAGTTAGTCCGGTTTGATTTACAGCAACTAGAAAACCCAGAAATATCGGGCATCGAATATCAACAAGGTGAATTAACGGGATATGAAGTGCGCGAGTACTTACTCAATAAATGGGATAGGAGATGTACTTATTGCTCTGCTGAAAACATTCCTTTACAAGTTGAGCATATTAAGCCGAAAGCTAAGGGAGGAACTAATAGAATCTCTAATTTGTGTTTAGCTTGTGAGAAGTGTAACCTCAAGAAGGGAACACAAGATGTCGAAAACTTCCTAGCTAAAAAGCCCGAACTTTTAAAAAAGATATTATCCCAAGCTAAAAGACCATTAAAAGATGCATCTGCCGTAAATTCAACTCGATGGGCATTATTAAGAGTGCTTGTATCAACTGGATTACCAGTTTCTACTGGTTCTGGGGGTTTAACTAAGTTTAACCGGACTCGATTGCAACTCCCTAAAAATCATTGGATTGATGCTGCGTGTGTGGGAGTCATTCAAAACCTCAAGATACTGACAACAAAAATCCTGACAGTAAAAACCACAGGTCATGGATGTAGAAGGATGTGCCGACTTAATAAGTTTGGATTTCCTTGCACCGCACCCAAACAAACGTTTACTCATGTTTCTACAGGAGATTTTGTCAAAGTCACGCTGCACAAGGATCGCAAGAATATACCGTCGGGGATATACAATTGTCGTGTTAAAACCCCAATAAAAGAAGGGTGCGAAGTCGTTATTAACGGTTTTAGAGTTGGATTTTCAACAATGAAAGATGTTTTCAAGATTCATCGCAACGACGGATATAGCTACGCCTGACTACGAATGACTCCAATTTATCAAGATTAAGTGATTCGACTAAAGCGTAGTCGAAGGTAAACCTCTTCTACCCGGATTTGTCACAAATAAGAAATCCGAGCTAGCCGCCAAAAAGCCCCTAGAACCAATAATATAGTGTAATATTGGTGGAATTTCAGTAGATTTAACTATATTCAGGTTTACATGGGATAATTTTAACTGCCAGCACAGTTGATTCTACTAAGCTAGGCGGTTTTTGTTTCTACAAGAGATATTTCAAATGAAAACAATAAAATTCTTAACAAAGTCGCTATTGATTATTCGTTAAAAAACAGTTATGGATAAATCACTTCTGGGATGGATATTACTGTTGGGTCTGGGATTCCCATTCTTGAATATACTGCTTGGTGAAGCAGCATCAAGGTTGGAACGGCAGCAGCACCCTTTGGCGGTTGCCCTGCGTCAAGTGCGTGAGTATGTGTTACCGCCGTTAGCAGTGTTATTGTTAATGCGGCAGCTTTTGAGCGTCGCTGGCAAAGATTCCTGGGCGCGGTTTGTAGAAACACTGACTTTGGTCGCGGTGATTGTGGCGGGAATTTCTTTAATAAATGCGCTGTTGACGACAAAAAAGCAACCGACGATCAAGTGGCAACTCCATGTGCCTAACCTGTTCTTTCAGGTAGCTAAGGCTGTAGTGGTAATATTTATTGGCTACTATATCCTAAATGGAGTTTGGAATATAAGTTTGAGTGGCTTGGGCAGCAGTGTGGGAATCGCCTCGGCGGTAATTGCCCTCGCGCTGCAAGATACCCTCAGCAACCTGGTGTCAGGATTACTGCTGGTATTTGCCAAACCCTTCAAAATGGGTGATTGGATTCAGATAGACGGAAAGCAGGGACGGGTAATTGACCAAAATTGGTGGTCGGTCACGATAGGAAGTCAATTCATGAAATTAAACGTTCCCAATGGGGTGTTATCGAAGGCAAGCATCATCAATTACGGTCAGGGGGCAGTCTGGAAAAATATTTCCGCCAGTTTTTCTTATGACGACTCTCCTAATGTGGTGATTCCAGCACTAAATAGCTTGGGGGAGGGTATAAATACCATCGAATCTAAAGCTATTGCTATAGTTAGTTCCTACGGAGACTTTAGTATCACCTACCAGCTTTGGTATAAAGTGTCCCCTGATGAAGATATCTTCGTTGTTGCGGAACTCCAATCCCGACTTTATTATCTGACCAAGCGTTATGGTTTTACGATGCCCTATCCGATTAGAATGCAGTACGCTGTCGATGCGAAACACGGGGTACCAAGCCGGATTCCTCAAGTGTTTGAGAACCGCCAACAGGACTTGGTAACTTATTTGCGATCGCTTCCTTATTTCATTAGCCTTAATGATAATCAAATTGAGAAACTGGCTACCCGGGCTAAATTTCAGCCTTATGGCAAGAGTGAGTTAATTATTCAGGAAGGTAAAAAAGACGCGGGACTCTACATAATGTTCAAAGGCACAGGACACGCCTACATAATAGATGAACAAGGTAGCCGCAAGATAGTAGACCAGCTTGAACTTAACGAGGCATTTGGTGAAATGGCTATTTTTGCAGGAGAGGTAAGTCCAGTTACAGCCGTTGCGGATGAGGATGTTGAGGTTGTAGTGATTCCAGGGGACAATATTATCGAAGCGATCGAATCTAATTCCAAATTTGCCTCACAAATTCTTCAGTATATCGAAGAACGGAAAAAGATGGTTCGACTCGCCAAAGAAATTAAAGATGAAGTCAGTCCATTGATTAGTAAGAATGGTCGGCGGGCATCAGTAGAAGGATAAAGATGGAATCACAAAATTACTGGAAATATAGTTTAATTTACGTGATTTTCCTGTTGACAGCCTGCGCGGAAAGTCAAACAATCTCTAAAGCGAAGATTGTCAATCAAGTTAACCAAGTCAGTGCAGACAAGGCATCAAATCAAAGCTTGGGTATTCAGCGGGTCGAGCAGAAATCGGTTAAACCACCCTCAATCCAAGATAAAGCAAAACAGGGCATTGTGCTGCCAGAGGTAAAACCCTTAGAACTGGAAGGAACACTATCGATATCGGGAAGCCAAGTAGTTTTACCGCTTAGTCAGGCTATTGCTGAACGTTTTATCCAAGACGGCTACCCTAACAAAATTAATTTAGCTGGTATTGACACCCAGGTTGGCTTTAAACTATTTTGCGAGGAAAAAAAGCTAGATATTGTGAATGCGGATCGCCCGATCGCAAACCTTGAGTCAGCAGCATGTGCTAAATCAGGTGTTGAGCCGATAGGCTTTCAAGTTGCTGGCGATGCAGTCACCATTGTAGTTAGTTCTCAGAATAATTTCCTTCCCAACAATCTGACACGCGACGAACTGGCAAAGATATTCACCGTCGAAAAGTGGTCAGATGTGAATCCTACTTGGCCTTCAGAGGTGATTAAACGCATTATCCCAGCCGGGGTTGGTACTGGAGCCTCAGTTGACCTAGTTGTGCAAACTATCCTCAAGGGAAACGCCAACCAACTGATTAATGCCCCCAATACAATATTTTACGACTTTGTAGAGCAGTTGCACTCAGAAGCTTTAATCAATCCCTATATGGTTGGCTTTTTAGGGTATAGCTCATATAAAGAAAACCAAGATAAGCTGAAGGCGATCGCCATTGATGGAGTAGCGCCTGACCAGCCAACATATCCTCTAACCCGTCCGTTATATATTTATGCAGATGGGAAAGCGATTCAGCAACGACCGGAAGTCAAAGGATTTGTTAACTATTACTTAACCAATGTCAACGAAGAAATTTCTAGTTTGGGTTACTTTCCAGTCAAACCAACCGTATTGGATGAGTCAAAAACTAAGTTTTTGCAAGTGAAGGGTAATCAAGAGTTCTTGAAGAAAGCAAGTCAGAAAAAATAGTGGATTGGTCAAGTAGTGACATTTAAATCGTGAACACAAATAGAAAATTATCCGAGGCTGACAAGCAAGTACAAATTTATTGCGACTAAGCTGAGAACATCCAAGTCAACTATTCGAGATTGCTGGAAAGAATAGAAATTCTACAAGCAGAAAACAATCATCTCTGGAGTTTTGAGTTCTACACGAAAATGAGACAGAGGTTACTTGGTTGAGTTGACACTGGAAAGAAGGGACTGATTCGCTGGAAAATTTTGCCCTTTAAAAAATAATGAACAATAAAAAAAATAAAAAAATGATGATTTTCTACACAACTACTTGGCGGAAAATTTTAACAACTACAGGGATGGCTATGTTAGCCTGTTCTGTTTATTTGGGTGATGCTCAGGCTCAATCTCTCTCTAACAGTCAAAGTTTATTAATAGCCCAAAATCTAGGGGGAATAGTACGAAAAATACCCCTGGAAGAAGTAGCACTTCCAGCAATGTCTTCAGGAAAAACAGCGACCAATGCTGAATTTAACCAAGCCCGAATTGAATTGAAGTCAGATGGTTCGTTAATATACATACTCAGAGGTAAAAACCAACAAGGCTTTGAAGTTGAAGTACAAGTTACTCCCATTGGTACTCTGATTCAAGTTGACGAGCAAATAGAGCTTAGTGGAGTTCCTGAAATTGCTCTAAAAGGTTTCAAACGATGGGCACCAAATGACCAACTTATCAGCACTTGGCGGAGTACCCGTCTTGGCGAATTGTTCTATCAATTTGTCATTCAGGATTTTTGGTTAGAAATTGCTGCTGATGGTAATAAAGTCATCATTTACCCCAAAAAAGTTCGGTATTAGTAAATCAAAAGCACCTGGCTTTCAGAATAGAAGTGTGCGGCTGCACAAACAAACTCGGCAAGACAAGGACTAATCAAAAATCAAGTGTTTGGCTTACTATAGGTAGATTTCTAATTGCTATCAAACTTTATTTAATAAAATACTCATGAAGACTTTTACACTTGGGAACTGGCAGAAAATTTTAACTACCACATTAACTATAATAACAATTTATTGTAGCACTAATGCTGCTTCTGCCCAATTACTTAGGGGTACTGGTGATTCTTTTTCCGAACCTCTTTATCAGCGTTATAGTGTAGAATACCAACGGCAAACAGGTGCTAAGTTTAAATACACCGCAATTGGCAGTGGTGGTGGCATTCGGCTGTTCACGAATAAATCTGTGGATTTCGGAGCTACGACTTTGATTCCTACCCCAACCGAGAAAAATCAGATGAAAGACGGGTTACTGATGATACCAACAGGGGGAGGGGCAATAGCCATTGTTTACAATCTTGAAGATATAAGCACCGATGTGAAGCTATCTCGTGAGATACTAGCAAAAATATTTACAGGTCAAATTGCTAATTGGAATCAGGTTGACCCCCGCTTTCCTAGCAAAAAAATTCAAGTTGTAGTTCGCTCCGACGGTAGCGGTACTACCTTGACCCTGACTAGATATTTGCAAAAAATTACTAATGGCAAGATAGAAGCTAGCAGAGAACCTAATTGGGGATTTCAGGTCTTCGCTGGTGTGACTGAAGATAGTAGAGTAGTTGGAGAAGTGCGAAGAATTGATGGTGCGATCGGCTATGTCCAAACAAGCTTTGCGCGTCAGAACAATCTGCAAACAGCGAGGATTGAAAATCGGGCTGGTCGTTACGTCGAACCTACTTTGGCAGAGACGAAAAAAGCCTTAGCTAATATCAAGTTTAACGATGATTTTACTACTGAAGATATCAATGATCCAGAGGATGGCTATCCCTTGGTTAGTTTAAGTTGGCTACTCTTTTCTCAAAAATATCCTGATGAAACTCTTGTTCAGGCAACTAAGAATTTGTTGAGATGGGTTTTGACGAAGGGGCAAGAATTTAATCAGCAGTTAGAGTATACGAGAATTCCAGAAGATGTAGCGAATAAAGTGATTGAAACTACCAATAATGAATTGAGAGTTCGTCCTTAATCAAGAGGCTTATTATTTATTATTTATGTGAAAAGAAGCAGGAATTATGAGCAAATTGAGTGTGCCATTACCGCTAACCTCAGTAATACTGGGTTTTAACTTGTTAATATTACCTCCGGTCTTGGCACAAGCAAATCCTGCTAATACCCCAGTACCCGAAATTCAAACAACTGCAAACTTGCCAGAAAAGAATCAGGCAACTTTACTTCAGGGATTGACAGGTGCTTCTGTTGAAATAACATCAATTGACGAGATTACTGCCACAAATGAATTTAGAAGTCCATTATCTGTAACAACTTTTAACTCAAATGATTTTGGCGAAGAATCCTTGAGTAATTCAAGTATAGTTCCCATCACAAGCGAAAACCAAGTATCCTCTGGTAATCGGTTTCCCTCAGTAACCAAAGAAGAACCTCAAATTCCAGAAATTCCTGCTAACCAATTACAGCCCCCTAAACTATATAGTCAACCACCAGATATAGGAGACGAAGTTACCAGTGTGGAAGATTTGCGAGATGTTACTCCTGGAGATTGGGCTTATGAAGCGCTGCGAAGTTTGGTAGAAAAGTATCGTTGCATTGCTGGTTCTGGCAAAAATACTTTTGAGGGTAATCGTGCTATAAATCGTTACGAATATGCTGCTGCCTTTAATACTTGCTTGATAAAAATTGGACGTATAGTTTATAGTTTGAACAACAAACTTTCTAGCCAAGAAGATTTGGCAGTTTTACAAAGACTCCAAGCAGAATTTGCTACAGAACTCAATACTATCACTACTAAAATAGACAACTTAGAAGAACGATTAGCCGTTGTTCAAAGCCGTCAATTTAGCACTACTACAATTCTTAGGGCTACAGTAAATTTTAATGTAATTAGTGCTTTTGGGAATAAAAAAGCTGTTGCTTCTGGAAACAACTTAAGGGAACACTTGGATGAAAATCCTACCCTGTCAGCGCGGGTAAATCTCAACTTCGACACCAGTTTTACAGGTCGAGACAAATTGCGTGCTAGCATTCAAGCAGGAAATGTTAGCAATTTCGGCAATAGTGTTACTGGAACAGATATGACTCGGTTGATTGCCGCTACTAACACTAACAACGATATTAGGCTAAGTTCGCTATTTTATGAGTTTCCCATAGGCAAACGTGGTAAAGTAGCGATCGCTCCTATTGCAGACTTTCCGACTCGCATTTTTCCAGCGCTGAATCCTGTTTCTTCAATTTCCCTTTTTGGCGCTGAAAGTCCGATCTTTTCATTTGCTTTTGGCACGGGTGCAGTAGCTTACTATAACTTTACCGACCAATTTGCCGCTGGTATCAGTTATTTAACCACTTCTGGTGGCAATCCTTCCCAGGGACTGTTTGGTGGTCAATATACTGCTTTAGCTCAGGTAACATATACTGCATCTGATAAGTTAGGGATTGCTTTTACTTACGGTCACTACTACGCTCCAGAACCGGGCGCAACTGTTAATATAACAGGGAGTAAAGGTAGCAGATTTGCTCAATTGCCTTTTGGTGGAAGTACGGCGACTTCCTCGAACGCTTATGGCTTACAATTTACTTATAAGTTGAGCGATAAATTGATTTTCGGAGGTTGGGTTAGCTACTTTAACGCTAATGCTGAGTCTTCTTTGCGTGTTAAGAATTTAGATGGTTCAGTTGGAGCAAATGCAGACATCTGGAGTTGGGCAGTTACTGCGGCTTTGCCGGATATAGGCAAATTAGGCAGTCAGTTAAATTTTGTTTTTGGTATGCCCCCCAAAGTTACAAGTAATGATGTTTCTTCTCGCTTAGATCGAGATACTTCTTTACATTTTGAGGTATCTTATCGTTACCTAGTTACTGACAAAATCTTTATCACTCCTGGATTTTTGATGATTACCAATCCTGAGCATAATGCAGCAAATGATAGTATTTGGATTGGATTGCTGCGAACTACCTTTACATTTTAAATTTGAATCGAGCTGGCAGAGAATTACGCAGATGTATCGATAGAGCCAGAAGACTTCGCCAATCAAAGGGTGTTGATTATCGGCAAAGATAACTCTGGGTTTGAAACGGCTGACAATCTCATTGGGACAACAGTAAGCTGTGTAGCAGCTTGATTGTATAATATATAATATTAATAACGGGTGCGATCGCCAACTAAACATGCCAACAAAAAATCATCTTTCTCACTCTTCAGAGGGAACAACTGTTGAAAAGCTTATTCATAGCATGAAAATCCTTATGTTAAAAAATATTAATTTTATTATTGATGACTGATGATAGAAACTTACCAATAAATTAGTGATTTTTTGGGTATTGCATACACAACAGTAGCATACAGCACTTCCGGCAGCTATGAGGTAGATCATCAAAGCTGAAAGCTATGCTAAAAGAGGAGCAAGAAGAAAAACTGTATTGCATAACAGCGCTTCCCGCTGTATTTAATACTTGCATAGTTACTTGGAAAAAACAACACACACGCAACTGTTAGGCAACAGTATGCGTTTTACGAGCGGCACAACAAAATTTACAATACTAACCCACTGAACAATCAAACATGGCTTTTTTGAATAAATTCAGTAAAGGTAAACTTTTGGCTTTATCGTTGATAAATGTATTATTTTTGACTGCCTGTTCTTCCCCTTCGCCTGAATCTTCCACTGCTAATAATTCTACTCCAGGAGCTTCTGATCCTAGTAGTAATACATTACGACTGCTCTACTGGCAAGCGCCAACTATTTTAAATCCCCATCTATCTCAAGGTCTCAAAGACTTCCACGCCAGTCGAGTCACCTATGAACCGCTAGCCAGTTATGACAAAGATGGTAAATTCATTCCCTTTTTAGCGGCAGAAATCCCCGACTTGGTAAATGGTGGACTGGCGAAAGACGGCAAGTCTGTCATCTGGAAACTCAAGCAGGGAGTCAAGTGGTCAGACGGACAACCTTTTACCGCCCAGGATGTGGTATTTACTTACAAATTTCTCTCGAATCCATCTGTAGGTGCTACCACCACTGCTTATTATGAAGCTGTCAAAAGTGTTGAAGCCGTTGACGATCACACCGTCAAAATAACTTTCAAAGATGCCAATCCCGCTTGGTCACTGCCTTTTGTTGGTCAAAATGGATTAATTCTGCCCCGTCACATCTTCGAGAAATACGCTGGCGCAAACGCTAGGGAAGCCCCCGGTAATTTAGCTCCTGTCGGTACTGGTCCCTACCGAGTCGTACAGTTTAAACCAGGTGATATTGTGATCTACGAGGCTAATCCTTTCTTCCGGGAAGCGCATCAACCTTTGTTTAAGCGAGTGGAACTTAAGGGCGGTGGTGATGCAACTTCGGCAGCAAGAGCTGTACTTCAAACTGGGGACGTTGACTTTGCTTGGAACCTCCAGGTGGAAGCCCCTATTCTCAAGCAACTGGAAGCAGCAGGTAAAGGTAAAGTAGACACCGTTTTTGGAGGTTTGGCAGAGCACATTTTCCTTAATCAAACCGCTCCAAATAAAGCAACGAACGACGGCGAACGCTCTAGCATCGAGTTTCCTCATCCTTTCTTTACCGATAAGAAAGTGCGTCAGGCTTTTAATTATGCCATTGACCGCGATACTATTAACCAGCAGTTATACGGTCAAACTGGTCGCCCTATTTCTAATACCTTGATAGCACCAAATATATACAATTCGCCTAATACAAAATACCAATTCGATCTAAAAAAAGCTGCTGCTGCCCTTGATGAAGCTGGATGGAAAGACAGTAATGGCAACGGTATCCGGGATAAAAATGGCGTAGAAATGAGTGTTGTTTTCCAAACTGCGGTTAACCCATTGCGACAGAAGACTCAAGAAATTATTAAACAAGCATTAACATCTATCGGTGTGAAGGTAGAACTCAAAAGTATAGATCCAAGTATTTACTTTTCCAGTGATCCCTCTAACCCAGATACATCTGCTCACTTCTACGCTGATGTACAAATGTTTACTAACGGTAATGGAAATCCAGATCCTGGTGCTTATATGAAGGTATGGACTTGTGCTGAAATTTCTCAGAAAAAAAATAACTGGTCGCGCTACAACTTTTCACGCTTCTGTAATCCTGAATATGATAAGCTCTGGAAACAGTCTACAACAGAGTTAAATCCAGAAAAACGCCGACAGTTGTTTATCCAGATGAACGACTTGTTGATTAAAGATGCGATCGTGATTCCTCTAGTTGCTAGAGCCGAAGTGAGTGGAAGCAGTAACAAACTTGCTGGTGTGGACTTAACCCCGTGGGATGCTGATACTTGGAATATTAAAGATTGGCAAAGAAAATAGTACTCTTCATATCTGCTTTAACAGTTTATCCCTACTTCATTTACCAGAAAAATGCTAATAATAATTCTTATTATCATGCTTTCGTAAGAGCGATGAGAAAAGGTGTTACGGGAATGCTCTGGTATGGATTTAACACCATTAAAGAAAGAGAAGTTTTGCATAACGTTGTGCTTTGCGACTGACAACAGCGGTAAAACACCTTTACATCGCATCTACAGGCGCAGTACCCATAGGTAACTTGGTTGCCGGCGCACTGGCAAGCAGCATGGGTGCTGTCAATAGTATTCAGTTACGCAAAAGTTGGTAAAAAGCTTAATTTATCGAACCGTCAAGATGCGTTTGTGCGCTAAGAATTTGTAGAGTGTGCGTAAGTCCTAAATATACCTAATCTGGGTAATTAGACAAAAACTGCTCTGTCTAATAGCCCCGATGCGGCTAATTAAACTGTAACGCTATCTGTAATTTAACATCGAATAAACTGTGTCGCCGCAAGCCTTTCTTCGGCCCAAATATTTCTCTCATCTCATGAATAAATTCACTTTCTTCAAACCGCTTGGTTTTTCGGGAATTTGTCGCTTTTCTTCCCCTACTCCCCACTCCCTACTCCCTTCTTTGGTAAACTACCGTGGTATTAAGACAGTCTCGCATCTAGAGCATCTCTTAAACCATCACCTATATAGTTAATACTTAGCACCGTGAGAAATATTGCTGTGCCAGGGAAAAGAACCATATGGGGAGCAAATTCTAAAAAATTTTGTCCATCATAGAGCATTCGACCCCAAGTTGGTACATCTGGTGGAAAACCAAGACCAAAAAAGCTGAGGGTAGATTCGGTAATAATAGCATTACTGACTGACAGCGTAGCAGCAACTAATACAGGACTCATGACATTGGGCAGAATGTGAATCCAAATCAGGCGTTGGGGACTCGCACCAAGGGCCCTCGCGGCTGTAACAAATTCCATTTCGCGTACTATCAAAAAACCAGATCGGACTAATCTAGCGACACCCATCCAGTTGAGTCCACCAACGATCAGGACTATCAATACAAATATACCTACTTCTTCACCTGCGATCGCTTTGATCGGATCACGAAATAAAAATATCACCAGTAGCAACAGTGGTAGTCGCGGTAAAGCAAGGCACAAGTCAGTGAAACGCATCAACATCATGTCCAGCAAGCCACCATAAAAGCCGGAAATTGCGCCAATGAACGTACCCAGCAAGATAGCAACCAACATGGAAAAAATTCCCACTGCGATCGATATCCGTCCGCCGTACAACAATCTAGCTAGTATATCCTGCCCTAAATCGTTGGTACCAAACGGATGTTCCCAACTAGGAGGATGTGCGGATTGGGCAAAGTCAATTTTGTTGATCGGAGTAGAATATATGAATAGACCTAGAAGGACGCTCAAGACTATGATCAGCAGCACCACACTTCCAAAAAGCGCTTGACGATTGCGACGAAACTTGCGCCATGCTTCTTGTCCTAGTGTCCCTTGCCCAGGAGCAATATCCTCTGCGGCGGGAGAAACTGAAAATTTCGGTTCTTCTGAATTTTGATTGAGCGATCGCTTTAACATAGACTACTTTGTGTACTTAACTCTAGGATCTAATAAAGCATAGAGAACATCTGCCACCAAATTAAAAACTACAATCAAAATTGCATAGATAAAAGTAATCGACATGACCACTGGTGTATCATTGCGATAGATTGATTCAATCAATAAAGCACCGATACCAGGAACGCGAAAAACTTGTTCTGTGACCAAAGACCCTGTGAAAATATTAGGAATATCCAACGCCATTAGTGTGACCACAGGAATTAATGCATTCCGCAAAACGTGACGAGCGATCACCACAAACGTAGGTAATCCCTTAGCATAAGCAGTGCGTACATAGTCTTGATGGAGTTTTTCCAAGATTTCTGAACGGACAAAACGCATCAGTAAAGCTGTCTGCCAGAGTGTGAGTACAGATACAGGCATAATCGACTGTTTTATTTGCGCTATAAAACTTTGCCAATCAGTTACTTGCAAAGTGCTATTATAGATAAAAGGTAGCCATTTTAACTGGACACTGAAAATAATAATAAATAGCAACCCAGTAAAAAATGTCGGTAGAGAAAATCCGATAAAGACTACAGTTGTTACAATAGTATCAACAAATGAATTACGTTTGAGAGCAGACATAACCCCCAAGGGAATAGCAAGCAGCGCACCGAGAACGTAGGCAGAACCAACCACCCATAATGTAGTCGGTAGACGTTGGAAAATCAAGGCAATAACTGGACTGCGGCTTGTAAAAGAGTAGCCCATGTCTCCCCTGATGAAGGACGTAAACCACTTGACGTAGCGGATATATATTGGTTGATCCAAACCAAATGACTTTTTAATATTGTCTCGAACTTCTGCTGTAATCGAGGGGTTGAGCGCGAACTCACCCATCGGATCGCCTGGTGCTAATGCCAGGATAGCGAATACAACGATGCTGATGGCAATAAGTGTTGGAATGAATGTCAGCAGACGATAGATTAAGTATTTGGTCATATTACCACAACTTGCTTATCTTTAATTCTTTGTTAATTTGACTGCGGTATGATGTTTTCACATAGCAATCTCAGAATCCCGGTTTCTTGGAGAAACCAGGATTCTTATAGTAAATTTATTAATTACCAAGAGATTAACAAAAATGTCTGCATTTAAATTGCCTGATGGACCGCAAACGCTACCCTTGATCCAGACGCTTGAATGGATGGCTCACCCCCTGGAGTATATGGAATCTTGTGCCCAACGCTATGGTGATATCTTTACCCTCCGAATTGGTCCAGTTTTTACACCTCAGGTATTCATTAGTAATTCTCAGGCGATTGGGCAGATTTTTACCACTGATCCAAAACAGTTGGACTCTGGGGAAGCAGCAGGTATTAAATTGCATTTGTTAGGACAGCAATCAATCTTCGCGCTAGAGGGAAAGCCCCACCAGCGGCAACGCAAGCTGTTAATACCCCCCTTCCATGGTGAAAGGATGCTGGCTTATGGTGAGCAAATCCGCGACATTACAAAGCTTGTGACTAGTCAATGGGTCTTTGACAAACCCTTTTCAGTCCTGCCATCCATGCAAGAAATTTCCTTTCAGGTGATTTTGAAAACAGTCTTTGGTTTAGGGGATGGACCGCGTTACGAAAGGCTTAAATTCGTCCTGATTGCGCTAATGAATCCGAAAACACCCCTAGTGACCCCGATGTTTCTTTTTCCAATACTGCAACAGGATTTAGGACCGTGGAGTCCTTGGGGAATTTTCATGCGCCAAAGACAGCAACTCGACGAACTCATCTATGCCGAGATTCGGGAACGCAAAGAACAACCAGATCCTAGTCGGAGTGATATCCTCTCTTTAATGATGTTGGCTCGCGATGAACAGGGTCAGCCGATGACGGATGTAGAGTTACGCGATGAATTAATCACTGTGTTGGTGGCGGGTCATGAGACTACTGCGACTGTCTTAGCCTGGGCATTATACTGGATTCACCATGTGCCTCAGGTGCGTGAGAAACTACTGCAAGAACTGGATACTCTTGGCGATCGCCCCGATCCCAACTTGCTCATGCGATCGCCCTATTTAAATGCTGTTTGTAGTGAAACACTGCGTCTTTACCCAGTGTTGATGTTGGCATTCAATCGATTGGTCAAATCACCGCTAGAAATCATGGGCTACAAGTTAGAGCCTGGTACTTTGGTAATTCCCTGTATTTATTTGACCCATCATCGGGAAGATTTATATCCCCAAGCGAAGCAGTTTAAGCCAGAGCGGTTTCTAGAACGTCAATTTACCCCGTATGAGTATTTGCCCTTTGGAGGCGGTAACCGTCGCTGTATTGGTATGGCATTTGCTTTGTTTGAGATGAAAATAGTTTTGGCTACCGTGCTGTCTTGCTGGCAGATGGAACTGGCAGATGGCAAACCAGTACAACCAGTACGTAAGGGTCTTCTGTTGGGTCCATCCGGGGGGGTGCCGATAGTGGTCAAGGGAATGCGCCCTCAAAATCAGCTAATTCTTGAGACTAGTAGACCTTAATTATCAATAACTGAATATAAGCGTTTGAATTGGATTCTGGCATCAGCGGTAGTGAACTGCCAGTTATGAACGTGGATTAAATAACTTACACTTATCAAGGATATTGGGGTTTAGCAGTATAGTTCCATTGTGGTAAAAAATCATCGAAGAAAATCTCCATTGTTTCTTGAAAACCCTCAGCAACTTTCTTGCCTGTTTGGTAGGTCTTATGGATGATGGTTGTAAAAACTTTCAAACCTTTTTGAGTGGTGGCTTTTGCCATAAGTTCGGATACAGTATTTACGCTGTCAAAAATCACTCCCTTACAAGCTAGACTTATATGTGGAAAAAGACGATGCTCAATTGGGTTGTACTTTGATGTATAAGGAGGATAGTGAGCAATGCGAATTTCAATACCGATTTCATTAACCAATTTTTGTAAAGCTTCTTTAAATACGTAATAACGAGAACTGTTGCTACCACCACCATCACATAAAAGTAGTATTGATGTAGCTAATTCGTAGCGATTTTTCCCGTAGTTATTCCACCAATAACGAATAGAATCACATGCAAACTCACTGGTATCGTGGCTAGTGCCAATCTGTATAAAACCAGTGTTGTCTTTCAAATCATACAAACCATGAGGAATTGCTACTCCCGTAGCTAGAGATGGAAAATCATGGTCAAACACTTTGATTACACTAGTCGTATAAATACTTCCTTCTCGGTATAAATTTCCTATGAACTCTTTTTTTTACTATCCATACTAATCACTGGATTCCTTTGAGCAAAATATTCTTGCTTGAGACTTTCAATATTTTCAAACTGCTCATTGCGATGTTCATTGCTTCCGCAAGCAGTTGATTTCACCGCTTTTCTTTTACGAAATTTATGTTTCCATAACAACTGGTCTACAACCGTAACGCTTACCTTTATTCCTTTTTCTGATAATAAATCTGCTATTTGTTGACGGCTTAAGTTCGTCCATTTTATATCCTCATCCATTGGAGAACCTGCCGTGTGCGTCTCTATTACTGCCATGAATACTTCGTCGATTCCTACTAGGGGTAAAAGTAGCGAAGCTGTCACCAGCCGCCACGTAATAGCTGAAAAGCTTACCTAGAGAGCATTCCACAAAAAAAGTGGCTGAATGAGCTACCCAAACTGTTATTGAGGATATTGGTAGCTCATTGAAATTCTCGTAACCTTTGATTAACATCATTGATATCGAAGGTATCTGGATTAAAGCTTTCACCTACCCACTCCATCCTCTCTTCATACTCTGGATGTGATGGGTCACTAATAATCTCCAGTAACTCTGCATAGCCCCAAGAACCACCACAATCTTCAGGAGGACAAGCACGCTTCCCAGTGATGAATACAGGATAATTTGTATCAGGAGTTGATGGTAGTTCTTTTTCTACCAAAATTTCGTGTTCCCAGCTATCCCCAAAATCGTAAGTGTAGAAGAATTTGGACTTCTCGTCCTTAACCACCTGACTTAGCTTTACAGTTTTTTCCGAACGCACATTAAACTCTGGTTGAGGTTGACCGTAATCAATACCAGCAATGGAAAACTGATGCATATGATAGTTATCCCAGCCCATTACCTCTTGCACAATCAGATGTAGCTGTTCAAGCGTCGTCGAACTTAATACCTGTATCCTTCTCCAAATAGGGGGTCGAATGTTCTTGAGGGTGATTTTGAGTTGGTAAATAGTTTGATTGCTTGCAGATTTTTTTGAAGCCATAGTTGGTTGCTCAATATCTGGGATGAAATTTGCGCTATTAATTGTTGCATTTGACGAAAGCCGATGTCGTTTGACAATATCATTGACCGTTGTCTTCGACAGATGTAGCGAGGTGGCAATTTTACGGTAAGAGTAACCAGATTGCACCATCTGCAAAACTTTGGGGGCTAACTTGTCTGCTTTCACCCGTTGTCCCGGTTGCCTGCCAAACTTTTGACCTCTCTCTTTAGCCGCCGCCACCCCACTCCGTACCCTTTCCCGCACCAAATCCCGTTCAAATTCAGCCAAAGATGCCATTAAATGAGCAATTAGTCTACCTTGCGGTGTATTCAAATCAAATTGCAATCCGGTTTGGGCAATTAAGGAAACACCCCAACTATGGAGTGACTGCAATGTCTCAATCAGGTCAATAGTGCTGCGTCCCCACCGGGTCATCTCTGTAACCAAGATGGCATCAATGCTATGACTTTGAGCTAAAGCCATGACTTTGGAGCGTTCAGTGCGGTCATGTTTAATTCCAGAAACTGTTTCCTTCCAAACACCAACCACTTCAAAGCCACAAACGGCAGCATACTCTAGTAAGTCCCGTTCTTGCCGCTCACAGGATTGGTCAGTTGTGGAAACCCGACAATAAATGGCAATTCTTTGTACCAATTAAACCCTCTGGATTTTATAGGTCTCAAACCCGCACTATGCCGTTCAAATTTAGTGTACCAAATAACCTATACTTTAGCTGATACAATTGCCTAATTAACTTTTGTATCCAATAATAGGGCGGAGCAACGCAATTGAAAAGACAGTGGGACGCGACTGAGCTAGTCGAGCATTTTACATTGATGCCCGAAGAAATGGTACTACTTGAGAATAAAAGTGAGGACAATAGTTTAGGGTTTGCGGTTTTGCTCAAGTTCTTCCAAATGGAAGCGAGATATCCACGCAGCAAGCAAGAAGTCCCAAAACAAGTTGTCTCCTACATTGCACAACTTCTGGGAGTGTCGTCAAAACTATTTAAAGAATACTCGTTTTCAGGCAGAACCTTTGAACGTCATAGGGCGGAAATTCGCTCCTTTTTAGGATGGAGAGAATTTACAGTTGAAGATGCTTCGGAATTTACGAATTGGTTGTGCGAAAAAGTATTGGTATACGAACGTCAACCCAATGCACTCGAAGCTGGGTTTTATCAACGCTTGCGCGAGTTAAAATTAGAACCACCAACTCCAGAAAGGATTGAACGGCTGATTCGGTCAGCAGTTAAGACAACTGAGAAGAAATTTTGTACTGGTATCTTTAAACAGTTATCCTTTGAGACCTTGAGAAAAATGGATACCCTTCTCAAGACAAGAGATGATCTTGATGATGACCAAAACCAATTTAAACAGTCAGTGTTTAATTTCCTCAAGCAAGACCCCGGACGTACTAGTCTTAAAAGTATTCTCAAGGAAATTGAAAAACTCCTATGTATTAGAGACCTGGGTATCCCTACCAAACTGTTTGCCAATGTCCCACCTAAAATTATCGCCCACTACCGTCGGCGAGCTTCTGTAGAAACACCCCGCGAACTGCGCCGTCACCCTGCTTCAATTCGCTACACCCTAGTGGCAGCATTTTGCTCTTGCCGCAGCCAAGAAATTACAGATAGTCTGGTAGAGTTGCTGGTACAAATCATACATCGCATCTATGTTAGTGCCGAGCGCCGGGTGAAGACGCAACTGATTGAAGAGTTTAAGCGAGTAGATAACAAACCCCGCTTGTTATATGAGATGGCGCGGGAAACTTTGGCGCATCCAGAAGAGCTGGTCAAAGATGTTGTTTATCCGGTAGTTAGCCCAACAACTTTAGAAGCAGTAGTCAAGGAGTATAAATCCAACGGGAATATCTACGAACAACGAGTTTATACCGTGATGCGCTCTAGTTATCTGCATCATTATCGTCGGATGGTGCCTCAACTTTTATCTACCTTGGATTTCTGCTCAAACAACAATGTTCACCGTCCAGTAATCAAGGCATTGGAGTTGCTCAAGCGATATCAAGACAGCAATCAACGTTACTATGCGTTAGGAGAGGAGTTATTCATTGATGGTGTCCTCAAAAATGACTGGAAGAATTTGATTGTTGAGATTGAGAGTGATGGACGAGAACGGATTAACCGAGTAAATTACGAAATTTGTGTATTGCAAACATTGCGGGACAGGTTGCGCTCCAAAGAAATCTGGGTCGTCGGGGCAAAACGCTACTGCAACCCAGAAGAGGATTTACCTCAAGACTTTGACATACACCGAGAAACTTACTATCAAGCAATTGGGCAACCACTCGAAGCAGAAAAATTTATTACTACACTCCAACAGGAAATGACTGATGCTCTGACTATGTTGGACAAAGGAATGCCCAAAAATACAAAAGTCAAAATTCAAGAGAAAAACAACGGTTGGATTAAGGTTTCGCCACTTGAAGCTCAACCCGAACCCATAAATATTTTGCACTTAAAACGTGAAATAGACCAATGCTGGTTTATGACAAGTTTGCTGGATATCTTGAAAGAAGCCGATTTACGAATTGGCTTCACCAATCATTTCAAAAATACTGGTATCCGTTCTAACTTGGAGCGAGATATTCTGCAACGACGGTTGTTGTTGTGTTTATATGGTTTGGGGTCGAATACGGGACTCAAGCGTATCTGTGCAGGTATTGATGGCGATAAAGAAACTGACCTGCGTTACGTCAAAAAGCACTACATCCACCGTGAACATCTACGTAACGCTATTGCCCAGGTGGTAAACGCCACTTTATCGGCACGCAAAACAGCGATTTGGGGAGAGGGTACTACTTCCTGTGCTTCTGACTCGAAAAAGTTTGGTTCCTGGGATCAGAACCTGATGACCGAATGGCACATTCGCTACGGTGGTCGTGGGGTGATGATTTACTGGCACGTCGAGAAAAAGTCTGCGTGCATTTATTCTCAACTCAAAACCTGCTCCAGTAGTGAGGTGGCAGCGATGATTGAGGGACTGCTGCGTCACTGTACGGATATGAAGGTGAAGAAAAACTATGTCGATACCCACGGGCAAAACGAGATGGCATATGCGTTCTGTCGCCTGTTGGGTTTCGACTTGATGCCGAGGATCAAGCGGATTGGAGAGAAAAAACTCTACTTGCCTTTTCCTGACCAAAAACAAAATTACCCGAATTTACAACCTGTGCTTACTAAGGCGATTGATTGGGAACTGATTCGTCAACAGTATGACCAAATGATTAAATATGCTACTGCGCTGCGATTAGGTACGGCGGAAGCAGATACGATTTTAAAACGATTTAGTGCGAAAGCCCTGCAACATCCGACACAACGGGCATTAAATGAATTGGGTCGGGCGGTTAAAACTATTTTTCTGTGTCGTTACCTGCATTCGGAGGCCCTGCGACGCGAAATTAATGAAGGGCTAAATGTGGTGGAGCAGTGGAATGGTGCCAATAGTTTTATTTTTTATGGCAAGAACAGTGAAATTGCGACTAACCGCTTAGATGAGCAGGAGTTATCGGTGCTGTGTCTGCATTTGTTGCAGATGTGTTTAGTCTATATTAATACCTTGATGATTCAAAGGGTTTTGGCTGACCCTGTATGGATGAAACGAATGACACCCGTAGATTTGCGAGGACTAACGCCGTTGATTTGGGGTCATGTGAATCCTTATGGAACTTTTAAGTTGGATATGAACGAGCGTTTAGAACTTGATGTGGCGTAAAAAGTCAAAAAATTTTGATGTAATCAAGTTTGGGTAAAGGTTACAGCCGTCGCGTGGCGGCTGGTGACAGCTTCGCTACTTTTACCCCTACTATTGTCTCGAGCGCTTTTTTCCTTCCTCCACCAGGACGACGAATTCTTAAATCGCTCACACTCTGTTGTTCTAGCTCTGTAATTCCTTTATGTATTGTTCTGTAGTTACATCCTAATAATCTTTTTATATATTCGATACCTCCACGACCAAGCTTTTTTGCTTCAATTGCTGCATATCGCCGACGGTCTTTCTCTGAAACTGATTCATAGTAAGATTGCATCTGCTTTTCTATCATTGGAGAGTAGATTCCCATTGCTCTCTTCCGTCCACCGAACCTGCTTCTTCAATCTACTATGGTTCGTTACCAATTTTGCACTTTATTTAATCCACTTTCCTTAACGTTGGTTTGGTCTGTGTTTCGCTGTGTAATCAAGAGCGTTAATTTCGGACTGGAGAGTTGGAACTGGAGTTTAGACTATTTGTCAATGCGTAAGTCCTAAAATGGATAAAGTCGAGCGAAAAGTAGCTCTTGACTTAATAACATTAAGATATTATATTTTTACTTCAGGGGGTGCAAAGAAGACACAAAACACCCCATGTTGAATCAAACAATTAATTAGCCATTAGCAACTGCGTACGCTCTCTTGATGAAAAACTTCTTTATCTCCCTGACTTCTTACCCCCCTGCTATTTTCAAAACAGTCCCTGATGGGCGATCGCCTTGCAGTATATGTGAGGTGTTTTTACCAGCAGCCTGTTATTTGCAAAACAGTCACTTATGGGCAATCTCCCACAACGAGGGGATGAAAATTTTTATTACCCACGACTTAGGACAATCTTAAAGAATGTAACTAGTGGTTGTACGCTCCGCAGAGCCAAGCTTGACGACATGACGGGTTGCAACCATCAATATGGAGGTAAGTTGTTCCACATTCAACTTGCATAATTAGGGCGGGCAAGATGCCCACCCCACAAGAGTTATATTTAATTCGGTTATGCAAATTAGATGTTTTTCAGCTTATTTGCTGTAGATTGGCGCTCGCGCTTTTGTTCCATGACTTTCACATTACCAAATTTTGGTTCCTATTGTTTATGATCTCACTCTTATCCCCTTGAACGGTTACGTGAACGGTTAAATTAAATTTTGACAATTAATAGTTAGCTTAGAAGGACATATTGGATTAAAAGCACAGATAAAATTACTTTTCTGAATCTAATTAAGTTATTTTATACTTTTAAAAAAATGAAAATAATATCTCTAAAACCTGGTCACGATGGTAGCATAGCTTTCTTGAATAATGGGCATCTAGTTTTTTGTTTGGAAGGAGAAAAAAACTCTTTTGATAGAAATCATACCTTAACTCCAAATCTTGTTTTAGATGCTATGTCTTATCTCGAAAATATACCTGATGTACTAGCGATAGGTGGATGGATTAAAGGTCCATATGCTGAGGTAATGATATCTGATAGAGATGCCGAATATTATGGCATTGATCCCAAAAATATTATATCGAATAAATCTACTTTTTTTGGAGAAAATATTGCCCGATTCTCTTCTTCACATGAACGTTCTCATGTAATGTGTTCTTACGGTATGTCTCATTTTGAGCAAGGACAACCATGCTATGTACTTATCTGGGAAGGTCGATTGGGAGATTTTTATAAAATAGACAAAGACTTGAATATTACCCATATAGGAAAAGTTTTAACACAGCCAGGAGTGAGATATAGTTGTGCTTACTGGGTGGCGAATAATTTTTCAGGGGAAGGTTTAAGATTGTCTACAGCAGGAAAACTGATGGCTTTAACAAGTTTTTCAGATCATTCTTTTCCTAATGATGAAGAAATGAAAATCATCAAATTTATTGCTGATTATCAAGGTGAGGTATGGCGGTTAACTAGAAAAGATTTTGAATGGTCACCTTTTTTAAATAGCGGTGTAGAAAGCCATATTTTCAAAAATATGTCTGGGAAATTTTCTGATTACATATTTAATATATTTTATGAATACGCAAAGAATAATCTTACTGAGAAATTGCCATTATTGATAAGTGGTGGTTGTGGACTTAATTGTGATTGGAATACAAAATGGAAAAACTGTGGTTTATTCTCAGATGTATTTGTTCCCCCTTGTTCAAATGATAGTGGTTCTGCAATAGGAACAGCAGTAGATGCCCAATTTTACTATTCTGGGAATGCTAAGATTAACTGGAATGTATATGCTGGTGAAGAGTTTATAGAAGATGTGGATTGTAGAGATAAATTTGAGATTTATGATTTAAATTATCATCAAGTAGCAGACTTTATTAAAAGTGATCGCGTTATTGCTTGGATTCAGGGTAAGTATGAGATTGGACCACGCGCCCTTGGCAATAGGTCACTTCTAGCTGCTCCTTTTAATGAGCAGATGCGTGATAGACTAAATCAAATCAAGCAAAGGGAAAGTTACCGACCTATCGCTCCAGTTTGTTTAGAAGAGGATGTATCAAAATATTTTGACTGGTCAGATCCTAGTCCATATATGCTCTATTTTCAAAAACTTAAAACAGGTAAGCTAAAAGCTATTACACATGTTGATAATACTGCAAGAGTTCAAACGGTAAATTCTTCTCAAAATGAAAAATTGCATAAGCTACTGATGGAATTTAAGGTATTAACTGGATTTGGAGTTTTATGTAATACTTCTTTGAATTTTCCAGGGGCTGGATTTATTAACGAAATGAGTGATCTAATTCGTTATTGCCAACTACGAGGTATAGACGGTTTTGTTGTGAACGATAAATTCTATTTACCCAAAAATTTATAATTGCAAGGCGTAAGGGTGATTTGTTCTGTCGAAATGAGGATAAATATTCAGATATGAAAGGCAAGGAATAAAGAAGGGAGACAGCAATTTTAAATTCAAAAAATCAGTAGGTATTGTGGGGTTTCCAAGGCGCTGATTCCGAGATCATAAACGCAATTAAGTGCTGCCAGCTATTACACAACAAATGGACAGAAACGAATGAGCAATTTAACAGGTGTCAATTTATTTCTGCACGCTGTCAAATTTTGAATTTAGAATTGCTGTCCCTGGCTCGTGCAAGAGGGTCACCGCCTCGGTCATAGGCAGATTGCTAAAAGCCCTGCTTTTCCTGCACGTGTACTTACTCTAAATAGGCACGCAGTTGTGTGGCTAACACCTGTACGTGCGGCTGTTGCATCATGGTCATATGGTTTCCGGTCACAACATGAACTTCTACATTGGTAGAAAACTCCTTCCAACCCAAGGCAGGTTCTTTTAATATCTGTGTCAGTGATCGATTAACATCCTCAAGTACATCAACCTCCTGAGCACGGAAAAGCGCAATTCGAGAAAGTTGCACCTGCGGCGGCATATAAAGACTAGAAGCTTGATTGTTAGCCTTGTAAACTTCTACCAATCCCCGAACTGACATTATTCCCGCATCAAGAGGTAACAAATTGACCCGGATTAACCGTTCTTTGAGATAGTGCAATTGTTCCTCAGCAGTTAGATTAGGGAGAGCTTCTTTAAATACCTCTAAGTTGAGGGAGAAGGTATATTCAATGAAGCTGGCAAAATCAGCTATCAAGGCTGCATCATCTTCATCAACACGGATCAACTTCTTACTTAGAATTGGTGAAACAGCGTCGATCATCGCAAGTAGAGCAACGGAATGCCCCAGGAGTTGCAACTGAGTTGCCATCTCAAAGGCAACTTGACCGCCAAAGGAATGCCCTCCTAGCAAGTAGGGACCTTCTGGTTGCACAGTTTGTATCGCTTGAATATAGTAAGTAGCTATATCCTCAACACGGGTATGGGGGTGCGATTCCCCATCAAGACCGAGTGCTTGTAGACCGTAGAACGGTTGGTCAGAGCCAAGATGACGTGCCAGATCATATAAGTATATAATATTTCCACCAACTCCAGGCACGCAGAAAAAAGGTCGCTTGTCACCATTGGACTGAATCGCTACTAAAGGAGACCAGGTTAAAGAATTTGTTTCGGAGCGAAGACAGCTAGCTAACTGTTCGATAGTCGGGCACTTGAAGAGCGTCGCTAGGGGCAGATTTTTTCCAAAATGCTGCTCTATCATTGCCATTAGACGCATAGCTAAAAGAGAATGACCTCCTAATTCAAAGAATTTATCCCCAATTCCAACAGTGGAAAGCTGCAAAACCTCTGCCCAAATTTTCTGTAGTTGCTGTTCAACTGCGTCGCGGGGGGGGACAAAGCCAGTTGAGTCACTCGATTCTACATCTAGCGCCCTCAGGGCGCGACGGTCTACTTTACAATTAGTGGTAAGCGGCAGGGCATCTAAAAACACAAAAGCACTTGGCATCATGTAGTTTGGTAGCTTCTGTTTCAGGAAGTCGCGCAATTGATTTAAGATTGAGGAATGTTCACGAGTCACGACATATGCGACTAGGCGCTTGTTGTCCAGATTATCTTGAGAGTCGATAACTACTGCATCTTCTACTTGAGGGTGTGCGGTGATTACGGTTTCGATTTCCCCTAACTCGATGCGAAAGCCGCGAATCTTCACCTGGTTATCTATCCGCCCCAGAAACTCGATATTACCATCAGGTAAATAACGAGCCTTATCTCCAGTTTTGTAGAGGGGTTCCGATTTTTGAAAGGGGTTAGGGATAAATTTCTCTGCTGTTAAATCTGGGCGATTGAGATAACCTCTGGCTAAACCTACCCCGCCGATATGCAATTCGCCCGGTACACCGATTGGAACGCTTTGGAGATATTGATCCAAGATGTATGTTTGAACATTAGCTAGAGGGCATCCAATCGGTACTTGTAACTGTGTTTCCTCTAGCACTAACTCTGACAAGTTGCAAATTGTTGCTTCTACTGTTGCTTCCGTAGGACCGTATCCGTTCATCAACAACGGCGGTTTTTCCAACTGATGGCCTTGCTGCTTTTGCTGCACGTATTCAAGCCACAGTTTTAATTTTTCTGGTAAGACTGCTTGTCCTCCAACACTCACCAGTCGTACTGATGCTGGTAGGCTCTCTTGAGTGGCTGCTATTTCAGACACGAGCTGATGCCAGTAGGCTGTCGGCAATATTAACACCGTTACCTGCCATTCCTGACATTTTTGCAGAAATATGCGAAAATAACTTAACATTTCATCACTACGCAGCACCAAGGGCGCACCCCAACTCAGGCAGATAAAAATTTGCTCTACCGCCCCATCAAAACTGATAGATGAAAATTGTAGAATGCGATCTGCGTTTGGCAGCAGCGCTTCGCTATCGCTACTGTTCATACCATACGCGACCTTCTTTGCCGCTACATAATTCACCACAGATTGATGGCAGATCATCACTCCTTTCGGCTGTCCAGTAGACCCAGAAGTATAAATGACGTAAGCCAAGTTATTCGGTTTAACCCCCGTGACGGGATTTTCCAGGCGTATCGTGTCTAACGCTTGCCAGTCGCTATCTAAGCAGATTAGTTTGGCTTGGCTTTGCGGCAATATGTCTGCTAATTTTTGCTGGGTTAGCAGCACCTTAACCCCAGAATCACTCAACATATAAGCCAAGCGCTCACTAGGGTAGGCTGGGTCTAGGGGCACATAAGCACCACCCGCTTTGAGAATTCCCAACAATCCTACTACCATTAAGAGCGATCGCTCTACACATATCCCCACCAACACCTCTGGTTCCACACCAAGGGTTTGCAAGTAGTGAGCTATTTTGTTTGCATGGGTATTCAATTGCTCGTAAGTCAGTTTTTGAGTGCCTTCCTCCACTGCAACTGCATTGGGAGTTCGTTGCACCTGCTGTTCAAATAACTGATGAATACATTTGTTGTTGGGATAATCAGTTTGGGTGTTGTTCCACTCCACTAACAACTGGTGTTGTTCTTTTTCAGTTAGTAGAGGTAATTCCCCTACTCTTTGGTCGGGCGCTGCGACAATGGCTTCTAACAAAGTCTGGAAATGAAGAGTCATTCGGGCAATTGTATCCGCTTTAAACAGGTCGCTGTTATATTCCCACGACCCCATTAATCCCTTTTGTGTGGCCCAAATCGACAGGCTCAAATCAAACTGAGCCGTACCCCGCTCCACCAGTTCTGGAGTTAGGGTAATACCGGGTAACTCTAAAGTATCGAGCGAGAAGTTCTCCAAGACAAACATCACTTGAAACAGGGGATTGTAGCCAAGGGAACGTTCCGGCTGCAATGCTTCTACTACTTGCTCAAATGGTACTTCCTGGTGTGTATGTGCATCCAGAACAACAGATTGCACTTGGGTGAGGAACTTGGAGAAACTGGGATTCTCTTTAATTTGAGTCCGCAATACTAGATTGTTGACAAAAAAGCCAATTAATGATTCAATTTCTGTGCGGTTGCGGTTAGAAAAGGGGGAGCCAATACAAATATCATCCTGAGAACTGTAACGATGGAGTAATATTGCAAAAGCCGCCAGTAAGGTCATAAACAGAGTAGTTCCTGACTGTTGGCTCAAGGTTTTGAGTTGCGCGGTCAAATTCGAGTTGAGTTGAAATTCTTTGATAGCACCAGAGAAAGTCTGAACCGAAGGGCGCGGATAATCTGTTGATAATTCTAATAATGGCGGTGCATCCGCTAACTGTTGCTTCCAGTAATTAAGTTGTCGCTGTTGCAATTCCTCGGTCAACCACTTTCGCTGCCAAAGAGCAAAATCAGCGTATTGTATCGTTAATTCTGGTAATGGATTTGGTGAACCAGTCGTAAAGGCTTGATAAAGAGCAGACAACTCTTTAATGAATATTCCCATTGACCAGCCATCTATAATAATATGGTGTATCGTCAGGATCAGCAGGTGGGTCTCTAGTCCCAGGCGCAGTAGGGTGACTCGCAACAAGGGATCTTTGCCTAAGTCAAAAGGTTGGCGAGCTTCTTCAGTAACTATCTGTTGAATTTCAGCTTCTTTTAAACCTTGTAAGTCCACCACTGGTATGTTTATGGTCAAAGTGGGGATAATCTGCTGCACCGCGAATCCATCTACCGTAGGAAAGATAGTCCGCAAAGCTTCGTGGCGGTGGATAATTTCGTTTATACTCTGCTCTAAGGCTGCTATAGAGAGCGCACCATTAATCCGAAATTGGAAACTTTCATTATAAAAGGGGTTATTTCTATCTAATTGATAAAAAAACAACATCCTCTGCTGAGCAAAAGACACAGGCAAGTCCAACTCTCGTGAAACTCTCACAAGGGGTAGGTCAATATCACTTACGCTCATGTTGCTACGCAACAACATGACAAGTTCTGTCTTATGCAATGCCAGTAATTCACGTTGTGTTTGTGTCAGCACTCCCTTTGGAGCACGAATACGCAACTCGTCACCATCAACCCACAACTTCACACCCTGCTTAGAGAGTTCACTTAGAAATTGATTCAGCTTCATAGGGTAAAATCTTCGGTATCTTCACTTAACTCAGCAACTGATGAAACTGATAGGTTCATACTCGCCAATACTAATTGCTCAAGCGATAGCTCTGCTAATTGGGAAATGCTCAAACCCTGCATGATTTTCATTGTCGGCACATTCACCCCCATCTCGCTCTTAAGTCGATTACTCAACTCAAGCGCCATTAAAGAATCAATTCCCAGTTGAATTAGTGACCGCGTGATATCCAGCTTGGCGATAGAAATTCCCATTATCCTTGCTACTTGTTCCTTAATCTGCGGTTCCAACAATCGCCCTTGCTCTACTGGTGTTGCCGACAAAAAAGCGTTGTGGCTTGAATCTTTTTCACTAATAATATCAACATCTGTGTTTACTGAAACTGCTTTCGAGCCTACTAGGTGAGAAAACCGTGGCGATGTACCAGCACCAGTCGCGTGAACCCCACTCCACCGATGCCAATCTATATCCAATACCGTCATCTGAACCGCCTCTTGTTGACGCAGTAATTCTCCCAGTTTCTTCAGCACTAGCTGTAGGGGTAGAGGTGTAACTCCCAATCGCTTTAATTGTTCGCTTAACTTAGCGTTTTGAGCAGCGTAACCAACATTGCCCACCGATCCCCAATTGATAGTAAGAGTGGGCAAACCTATTGCACGGCGGTGATGAGCCAACGCATCAAGAAAAGCATTAGCAGCTACGTAATTTCCCGATCCAGAATTTCCGAGAACTGAAGCAAAAGAGGAGAACATTACGAAGAAATCCAACGGTGTATTTAATGTCTCAGTATGTAGGTTCCAAGCTCCCATGATCTTAGGTGCCATTACTTTCTTCATGCGCTCGGAGTTCAGTTGAAGCAGAAGAGCATCGTCGGGCACCATAGCGCCGTGGATAATGCCTCGTAACGGCGCTTGTTGAGGAATATCAGCTAAAACGCTCTTCACTTGCTGTTCTTGAGTTACGTCCGCCTTGGCAACAATCACCTCAGCACCCACATCTTTCATAGCTTCTATGGCTAAATTTGCTGTTGGGGAGGACACACCACTCCGTCCCATCAACACTATGTGTCGCGCACCATGTTCCACCAACCACTGAGCCACCGCTAAGCCAAACCCACCTAGTCCGCCAGTAATCAGGTAAGTTCCATTAGCAGGGAATGTTAATTTATTCTCTGATACGGGAGCTACCACCTCTTGGTCTTGCAAAGACACCACAATTTTGCCGATGTGCTTCGCCTGTACCATGTAGCGGAAGGCACTCACCGCCCGCGAGATGGGAAATACTCGATGAGGAAGCGGGTGGAAGGTTCGCTCGTTAAAGTATTGCATCAATTCGCCCAGTAAAGAAGCGCAAAGATCGGGGCGTTCAAGCAACATTCGATCAATGTCTACAGCAAAGAACGACGAATTATTTTGAAAAGGTCGTAGACCTAGCTTGCTGTTCTGGTTAATATCCCCCTTGCCAATCTCTATAAAACGCCCGTAAGCTCCCAGAACTGAGAGGCTTTTTGGGATGGCTTCTCCGGACATTGAGTTCAAGACGATATCTACGCCTTTACCGCCTGTAAGCTCCATTACCTCCTCTGCAAACCCTAATGAGCGCGAATCCATGACGTGCTTCACGCCCAAGTTCTTAAGAAACTCCCGCTTTTCCGGGTTCCCCGCAGTAGCAAAGATTTCTGCACCCACTCTCTGGGCAATTTGGATGGCAGCTAGACCTACACCTCCGGCGGCTGCATGAATGAGAACCCTTTCTCCCTTACTGATTCGCCCCAAGTAGTGTAAGGCGTAGTAAGCAGTCAGGAAAACACAAGGGATTGTGGCTGCTTCCTCGAAACTGAGCTTTTGGGGCTTATGGACTACAAAGCGGGCATCTGTTGTTGTATATGTGCCAAAGCTCTGAGGGGCAATAGCAATGACTTCCGAGCCGATCTGAAATCCTTCAACTTCAGAGCCAATAGCAGTAATCATTCCTGCACACTCTAGACCAAGAGTTTGTCCAGAAAAATTCCCCTCTAAATTAGCATCAGCCAGCAAGGACGTTGCCTTGGCAACGTCCTTGAAGTTAAGACCTGTGGCAAAAACCTGAATTTCCACCTCTCCGGGGTGAGGTTCTTGGCGTGTAGTTGCCCGCAAAGTTAGGTTGTCTAAAACTCCTGGTGTAGAAATTTCTAACCGGAAGGGTTCTTGATTTTGGATTTGGGATTTTGCGGAAAGTTGCCATAGCGCAGTGGTAGCGAGTCCGCGACCGTCGGAGAATTTCTCGACAGAGCAAACTTTCCCAGACGGATTTTGGATTAAATCTGCTGCTCGTATCCGCATCAACCTATGTACGTAACGAGCTTCACCCCGCAAAGAAATTTCATCTTCCCGCTCGTTTGACCACAATTCGTCAAACAAAGATTGAATTTCGACTTTGGAGATAGCAGAACTCAGATCCACTATTGTACAGCGCAGATCCGGATATTCGTTAGTGATGACCCGACTTAAACCCCACAATGGTGAAGAGGCAATTGAAAGAGATTTAACAGATTCTCCTACTGCTTGGGTTCCACTGGTTACCAAAAATAGGCGCGGGGAATCTTTCCAATTAACTTTCGCCAATGCCTGAACCAAGTAGAGGACATTGAGACTACCTAGTGTCTGGGCTGATTCTAGGGAGGCAATCGTGGTCTGCTCTGGGGGAGGTGTGTCTAGACTCCAAAGGTGGATTATACCACGACAAGGAGACTGAGCGCTGCTAACTGCTTCAAAAACTTGCTGTATATCTGACAAATCTTCCGTCCGGATCTGGAAGTGGTGATCATCAAGTTTAAAGAAAGCTGTTCCTGGCTTAATGAGAATCGGAGTTTGCGAGCATTGTTTCAGAGCTTCTGCCAGTTGCCCCGCAACACCAAAGCTGTCAGCAAAAATTAACCAGCTTCCTTGTTTCTCAGATTGATGGGAAACGTTTAACTCTGCAAGTAGAGACTTTTCATGAAACGTCTTTACTTGCTGAACATTAGGACCAGTTGCCAAGATAACAGTGTGCAGAGATTCCTGAGTCGCTTCTGTATCTGGAATTCCAGCAACTTTTTTAAATCCGACTTCTATAAGCAAATCGCGCCATTTTTGAAAACTCAGGAGCGGATGTGATGGTCGTAACTCTAGATCGGAAAATAGCCACCAGCCCTTGAGCAATCCGAATACCAAGTCGTTCCAACGTGAGGGTTTAGTCAACTCTAGCAAAACTAGCAACCCCTCGGATGTCAGAAGCTGTTTGACATTTGAGAGTGTTTTACGCAGATCGGTTGTTGCGTACAGTGCGTCCGATGCCAAAATTAAATCAAACGAATGCGCCGAAAATCCTTGCGCTACGGGGTCTTTTTCAATATCTAAAAGTTGGTAAGAGATGAACGGATAATCACGAAACTTCTGCTCGGCAGAGGCAGTGAATACTTGGGAAACGTCAGTAAAAACGTATTCTGAGCAATTGCCAGGAAGTGCTCTAAGTACATAGGAAGTTAGGGAACCTGTACCTGCACCAATCTCCAAAATCCGCACTGTTCGTTCTTTAGGCAAATTCGCAACTGATGCAGTGATCGCCTGCCGCACCAGCAGGTTATAGATCCGAAAAGTTGGAGAATCCTGGTATAGATGTTCAGATGTTGTCAAAGACCCTTCAGGGAAAATTAGCCCCAGGGGATCAACATCACCACGCAGGACGCCTGCTAACTGCTGCCCACATCGTCCCAGCAGCATCAGTTCTGCGATGTAAGAGGGGTTCTGGGCTACAAGCTCAAGCCAAATTTTCTGGACTTCTTTTGATTCTGGTATCTGAAATGATGACTGGTCGTCTACCTTGCTCAGTACACCATCTTCAAGTAGTATGGACAGCATCCGACCTAGAAGACGCCAGTGTTGCTCAGCCACGCCCAACTGTTCTCCTAGAGAGTTCGCTGAAGCCGAGGCATGTAATTTCGGCTGCCAACCAAGTTGCTCAAGGGCTTGGAGAATGTAAGCTGTACACAAAGCATCCAACTGTGGCTCTACCGCCGAGTAGTAATGCTTCATTCTGTGCTGTTTGCTCAACCGGACTGCTTCAGGTTGGACAACTGCGGCAATTTGCTCTGGGGAGGGCAGATAATCGGCAGGCAAGTAAATTAACTCCTGACCGGGGCGTGCCTTCAACTTCCATTGGTATTCATAGAGATAATTGTCCATTTTTTCTAGAGTGGCTTGTTGTTGCGTCCCCTCTAGTAACTGGCAACGCAATCCCTGAATTTCTACCAGCAGGTTCCCCGCTTTATCAAGCAGTTGAATATCTCCGTTGATACTGGTTGCGCTTTGCTCTACCAGACGGGCGTGGCTCCAAAATTGGTGTCCAGGACGACCGTAGACTCTCAGTCGGTTTATCCCAACAGGTAAGTAAATGCCTGCTTTGCTATCAAAGCATACAGCACCTAAAAGAACCTGAAAACAAGCATCAAGGATAGCTGGATGTAGCTGATAGTCCTCGACTTGTGTCTGTAGCGCAGGAACTACCCCGATCTGACCCAGCGCTTCTCCTTCACCACACTTGAGTTGCTCAATTAAGCGAAAACACGAACCATATTCAAGTCCCATTTCCTGGAATTGCTGATAGCAATTGCTCTGAGAAATTTCTTTTGTACAACGGCTTTTGTACTCATCCAGCATAACCGGATGTGTCCGGGAGCCGTCTTGAGTGATCTTCAGCTTTCCAGTGGCGTGTTTTGTCCAGGTTTGTTCGTCGTCAGAGCCTTTACTATAAATGTCGAAAGATGTTTTACTAGGATCGAGAATCAACTGTAAGGTTAGTGTCTCGCGAGCGGCTAAAGTCAGCGCTTTTTGAAACTCAATTTCTGACAAAACATAAGGTTCATCACCTAAAGTTTCCCCAGCTGCTGCCAAAGCCATTTCCACGTATGCTGCTTCTGGGTAGACTGCGACTCCTTGGATGCGATGGTCATCGAGATAAGGGAAGCGCGATTTGTCAATGGACGCCTCCCACATTGGTTGTGCTGATTTTAGGTAGCTTCCTAAAAGGGGATGAACTTCAAGCTTTAGTACAGCTGGTTGGGAAAGTTGTTCTCGCTTTTTTGGTTGCGAGTCGGAAAACTCATACCAATAGCGTTCTCGCTCCCAGGGATAATTGGGCAACGTCACGCGACGCGGCGAATAATCCCGCCAAAAGCCAGACCAGTCTACGGCTATTCCCTGGACGTATAATTCTGCCAAACTCTCAAGAATTTGTTGCCAATCCGAATATCCTTGACGCAAACTGGGAAGCAAAACTCCTATTCCTTCTGGCAAGCAGTAACGACCCATCCGCAACAAGGTCGGTTTCGGTCCGATTTCTACAAATACTTGATAATCCTGACGCTGAAGGGTGGACATACTAGCGGCAAATCTCACAGTAGAGCGTATGTGACGGCACCAATACTCAGGTGTGGTAATCTCATCACCTGCCAGTTGTCCGGTGACGTTGGAAACTAAACTGATTTGTGGAGGTGAGAATGTGATATTTTCGGCAAATATCTGAAAATCACTCAGCATTGGTTCCATTAAAGGAGAGTGGAAGGCATGGGAAACCTGCAACAGCGTCGTCTTCACCCCGCTTGCTTCTAAATCGGCGACAATGCTGCGTACTGCTCTTTGCCGTCCGGAAATTACAATACTCTCTGGTCCGTTAATGGCGGCAATGGAAACTTCTTGTACATAGGGTGCGATCGCTCTCAGCACCTTGCCTTCCGAAGCTAAAACAGCTACCATCTCTCCATCAGAGGGCAATGCCTGCATTAAACGCCCTCGTTGAGCTATCAGCTTTAAACCATCTTCTAAGCTGAATACTCCGGCAACAGTTGCAGCGACGTATTCTCCTACACTATGACCCATGACTGCGTCAGGAGTTATACCCCACGACTTCCATAACTCGAAGAGCGAATATTCTAGGGCAAATAAGGCGGGTTGAGTGTAGGCAGTGCAATCTAGGGGAGAATTTTCTCCCGTTGCGGGATACAAGACAGAAAGAAGCGGTGTTTCTAAATACGGGCGCAGAATTTCGTCGCAGCGATCCAAGGCTTGACGAAATGTCGGTTGTGTCTGGTAGAGTTGCTGTGCCATACCCACATACTGCGACCCCTGACCCGTAAATAAAAACGCTACTTTGGGGGTAATGCTTGTAATACGACCGCTCACCAGTCCGGCAGTCTCCCTCTCGCTGGTGAAAGCGCTCAGTTGTTCGCGCAACTGTGCGGTAGATTCAGCAACTAGAGCTAGTCGGTATTCAAAATGCGATCGCCCCACATTAGCCGTAAAGCAAACATCCGCTAAACATGACTCTGGATTAGTTGCAAAGAAATCTTCATAACTTTGTGCCAGTTCCAAGAGAGCCTTCTCACTTTTTGCCGATATTGTCAATAGCTGAAGAGTCAGATCAACTTCCGGTGACCTACTTAAGAGCGCTGGTGCTTCTTCCAGAACTACATGGGCATTAACGCCACCAAAACCAAACGAACTCACGCCAGCTCGCCTGGGGATAATATCTCCTTCTTTTGTCCTTAACTGCTCCCAATATTTTGTTTTTTCTACTATGTAGAAAGGACTACCGTCTAATTTTATTCGAGGATTCAAATGCTGATAATTAGTGATTTTTGGCAATTTCTTGTGCTTCATTGCCAATAACACTTTAATTATCCCAGCAATTCCTGCTGCTGATTCCAAATGCCCAATATTTGTCTTAACCGTACTTAATCCGCAATAGGGTTCATTAGCTGCGTCCATTCCATATTGTTGATACAGTTGTGTAAACGCTCGTTTTAACCCATTAATTTCAATCGGATCGCCTAACGGCGTACCTGTCCCATGAGCTTCGATGTAAGAAACTGTATTGGGGGGAATATTTGCCTTTGTATATGCAGAGCGAATTACTTGCGATTGGGCATAGGCATTAGGAGAGGTTAAAGTCCGGGCAGCGCCACCGTGATTAACGGCACTTCCTCTAATCACACCATAAATATAATCTTTATCCTTAATTGCATTCTTAAGAGGCTTTAATAAGATTACCCCTGCCCCTTCACCTCGTACATAACCATCCGCTTCAGCATCAAAGGTTTTGCACTGTCCTTGCGGTGACAACATGCCTAGCTTACTGAAAGAGATGTAATTTGTGGGGTTACACAACACATTGACACCGCCGACTAGCGCCATCTCACATTCATTTTCTTTGAGAGCATTGATTGCCTGATGGATTGCCACAAGTGAGCTTGAACAAGCAGTGTCTATAGAAACACTGGAACCGTGAAAATTAAAAAAGTAGGATATCCGATTCGGAATGATGGAATTATAAGTACCTGTTGAGGCATGGCCCTCAATATTATCTTGGTACTTTTCTAGCAATTCTTTATAGTCATAAGTAGAAACCCCCACAAAAACGCTCACCTTACTTCCTGATAGTTCGGCTAGCGAATATCCAGAGTCTTCTAAGCATGACCAAGAAAGCTCCAGCATTAGCCTTTGTTGAGGGTCTAACAGCATAGCTTCTCGGGGTGAGAGGCCAAAAAACATGGGGTCAAATTTGTCGGCATCTTCGATAAACCCGCCCCATTTACTGATACTTTTATTAGGTGACTCAGGATTTGCAGAATAAAAGTTTTCAAGATTCCATCTATTTGAGGGAATTTCCGTTATGCTATTTATTCCTTTCTCAAGATTGTCCCAAAACTGGTGATAGTCTTTTGCTCCTGGAAATCGGCACGCCATACCGATGATAGCAACTGAATTCTCTGATTTATTCGCACAATGGATGGATTCTTCGCCTTTGGAAAATGTAGTTTCGTCTTTCTTCATTTCTTTCCCAGTTTGTAGCAAATCGACTTTGGGGCGGTAACCTTCACGGCATTAGGGATGCAGGGGTACTCAATTCTGAAAACAATTGTTTATTTTCGTCTGATGCCACCAAGTTGTGCTTGTGGAGCGCGAGCAAAATAGGTATGACCAGAATCCCATCTAAGAAGTCAGCTATCATGGGGTCGCCAACATTCCATCGTTGGCGGGAGCGATCAATCCAACCTATGAGTTGACCCGACTGCTGTCCCATCAAGTAGGACTCTATGGGCAGGTGGTATAAGTCAAGGATTTCCTCTGGTATCTTTTTGTGAATTAGAGCCTCATTCGTTAAAGAATACGCGACCACCTCATTTTGTGAAAGCCAATTTAACGATAGCATCATTCTCAAAGCCACTTGGAGGTGACCACCGTTTGCCCCCAGGTGTTCAACGATTTGCTCCTTCTTCAGCGAACCGTGATCCTGTAGGAGTTCAAACAGACCCTTTTTTTTACAAGCCAAAATTACTGGAACAGTTACAAACCCGTGGGCGTAACGATTGATTAGATATAACATGGCTTTCCCTAATTTCTGAATTTAATGCTTTTTTCCAGCTATCAAATATCGGCTTTTAAAAAACGATGATGTTCAAGAAGTCGTTGATTCGGAAATTGTAACTGATTTGTGTTATTTTCTCAGTTTTTCTCACTGTCAAACCTAACCTGTTAGGTGCTCGACCTCTCATCCTGATCGTAATCGACCACGGGGCGATCGCAGACGAAAACACAATGCTTCTCTTTGGGTAAAGCAGTTACAGGGATAAATACCAGAGATTCCAGTAGATTGAATAAAAGTAAATAACCGGATCTCAGCAATGGGGATTAAGCAGCATTGATTACTTGTTCAGAAGAATCAGCAACTTCAGGAAGCACTCGATTTGACTGGGGAATTAGAGCGTGTAGATTTTCCTGAGGAGGAACTGAGCTACCTTAAGGTGTATACTATAGCTGATGTCGAAACACAGTCAAAAATGGCTTAATTCAGATTGTTCTCCCGCTAATTCAAGAATTTCCCCAAGCGATGCCCTCTCTTGTCTTAAGGGTCTTGCGTCGCTTAATTACTGCTGAAGCGGTCTGCGATCGCCTGCTGGTTCAATTGAAGACTTTTAATCAATAATAGTTAGTCCATAAATAAGAAAACCAAATAAATGGATATAAGTTGTGAGGGCAAACACGCAATTGTATGCGGAAGCACGGATGGCATAGGTAAAGCTTGTGCGATCGCTTTAGCCGATTTAGGAGCCAGCATTACACTGATAGCTCGAAATGAACAAAAGCTAGCAGACACTTTACAGGAGTTAAAGACAAGCCCGAAACAAAGCCATGATTTTATCGTGGCAGATTTTTCCGACCCAGATACCTTGAAAGAGAAAGTAAATGCCTACCTCGCTGACACAAAAATTATTCAGATCCTCATTAACAATACAGGAGGTCCCCCACTAAAATCAGCGCTGGCAGCAAAACCATCAGACTTCATTACCGCATTTAACCAACATTTGATTTGCTTTCATATCCTCAGCCAAGCTGTCATACCGGGCATGAAAGAAGCTGGATATGGCAGAATTATTAATATTACTTCCTACACAGCCAAGCAGCCTCTCGACGATATGATTGTTTCCAATACAATCAGGGGTAGTGTTTCCAGTTGGGCAAAAACACTGGCAAATGAGCTTGGCAAATATAGAATTACGGTTAATAACGTTCTGCCCGGTTCTACAGCAACAAAGCGGTTAGATTCCATTGGTCGTGACCGAATGAAATTGACAGGCAAAAGCGAATCGCAAGTGGTAGATGAAATGAAAAATATTATTCCAATGGGCAGGTTTGGCAAACCAGAGGAAGTAGCTTGGGCTGTAGCATTTTTGGCTTCTCCAGCCGCTTCTTATATTAATGGAATTAACTTACCAGTCGATGGCGGAAAAACAAGAAGCTTGTAAATAATCCGCAATTGTTCGTACCGTTCTTCTAAACTTTTTTAATGATTTCCACATGTTGAAATTCGATCACCTTGCCATACAAACTGATGATGTGGAAAATACAGTGAGGTGGTATAAAGATTTTTTCCATTGTGAAGAAAACTGGAAACTAACAGAGTTTTCCGACCTGACCTTACAAAGACTTCCTTCAATTACTAAGCTTGTCGAACTTCAAGCAGGCAATTTCAAAATTCACATTTTTGATATCAATAGTGATAACTGTGTTGTTCCACCCATTGCAGTTCAATATCAACACTTTTGTGTAGAAATATCAGAAATAAATCAACTTGAAGAACTCAAAAATTCCTGGCTCAATCTTTACGAATCAGGACTTTATAAGTTTAAAAGAGATGACAAAGCCACCGATATTGTGACGGACAAAGATGGAATCTCATCGTTCTACTGTTATGATATAAACGGCTTAGAATTTGAAGTAATGTATAAACCCCAGCCCAAAAAGACATGAATGATTTTCAATTTGGCGACTATCCTTACAATAACGAAATAATAGAGATGCCTAATCGGGAATCAATAGGCGAATTAGACATTTATCCCTACCCGGAAAGTTATTTTTCAAAAGAGTTTCTCTACAGCCTAGACGACAACATTGAGAAATGGAAAAATCCAGAACTGTGTGATATGTGCTGGTTCAGATGGATAACAGGTCATCAAACGATGCTTGTTTTGTGGTATTTGCTGTCAAAAGAACTGTTTGCTGTTATCAACACAAGCAATATGAGTGAAATTGAACAAAAACTTAACGTCTGTATAAAAATTTTCTTAGGTTGCTCTGTAATATTTGAATATACTGGTTCGTGCCCCCAACAATTTTATCACTCAACAGTAAGACCTTACATGGCTCTTTTCCATAGAGGTTTTAGTGGCACGTGGTCAGTTGATTACGAGCTTATACCCCAGTTAGTTAATCAAATTATAAAAACTAACTATCCCGATAGCCTAAATAATACTCAGCAAGAATTCAAACAAAGTTTTTTACAACATCAAAAGAGTCACTATGCGGTTGCCAAAAAACTGGTACCCTCAAGTGCTTCTTTGCTTAAAGAAGCAAAAAAAATAGATTTACTAGAGGTTAACCGCAGTGAGGAACACAATGTTCTGTTTGATTATTTCTTTTTAGTCAAACGAGTCACACATCCTAAGCCCTCATTGTTGTATAGTTTAAGTAAGCGGATAAAAGCGATTATTATTGATTTAACAATCAATGAGTTTTACGTTGGCTCCGACTCTGAGTTGAGCCTAGTTGAATTTCCTGAAAAAGGAGCATCTAAACACCAGTCAGACATAAAATCAGTGTTATTTGAGTCAGCAAAAGCTTCATTTGATATCCTCCAAGGCAAACGCATCTAAAATATAAAAGTCCTTTAATAGCATGGGTTTGAGGTTTCATTATTTAAGCTATTGTATCTTCAATTTATAGATACGTACTATCCTAAAATGCTTGATTATGAAGAAATTAATCTAGCTGAGAATCTTAAGCAGTGGCGCGATCAACTTTCGTTATTGCCTCATATCTGACACTTTTGTTAATCAAGCTTGCTACTGTGCAAATGAGTTTATCAAAAAATTACGGGCATTCTGGATCAATTTCTCTCGAAGTCGCATAATTGATTCTGAAGTGGCATAAGCAGCACGCTCTACTCGAATAACATTACTCTGCAAGAAAACTCGTTCGTATGCACGGACTGCTATGGAATCAAAAATGGCGGTATTAGAACGCAATGATAACCATTTTATCAAATCTTCCTCGCGAAATACCTGTCCAATACAGGTATTCACGAGAACTGCTGAATTTCTCATGCAAGAAAAATCTTCCGCACTCAAGGCTTGGGTATAGGGAGGAACGTGCAATGAAATAATATCGCTTTTAGACACAACATCCTCTAATTTTGAATAGGTGATGTAAGTATCCTCTAATTCAGGCTTAAGCGTCCTACTATAGTACAAAACACCCATACCGATTCCGCGTGCAAGTTTGCACAAAGACGTGCCAGTTTTTCCCATACCAACGATCCCCATTGTCTTGCCATGAAGTGAATAAGGAAACTCTGGCCAGTCGTCCCTCAATAGACCCCGCGCCAAGGCATAAGCGACGAAGATCACAAATTCAGCTGTTTCGGTATCGCAATATCCAACCACAGGGGAAACTTGGATGCCAAGTCGGGTTGCGACTTCGATATCTATGTTGCGTAGACTGGAACCGTACACCCCTATGTATCGAAGTTTCGTCACTTTTTTCAACAAAGAAGCATCTACTATGGTTTGTATATTTACAAGCAAGCAGTCTGTTTCACTGACGATTGGATCGACGACATCCTCTATGCCACTAAAAATGGCTACTTGCGCTTTGGATATAGACTGAAGACACTTGAGGTCTTGGTCGCGTAGTGTGGTGATACCAACAATTACAAGCTGGTCAAAATTAAATTGCATCCGTGCTTTCTGAGAATTGTGTGGCAAAAAGTAAGTTGTTAACTTAACATGATTTTAATCAGATATAAAATTTAAAGGTGGCAAAATAAAAGTTGAATATAATTATACTTGCTGTTGAATGTATTTATAATTATCCCAGGAGCAGCAGAACCGGCAAGATGATGCCATCCGATTCGCCCGTGAGGCTCTCGATTCTCAATAGCGAATCTTATGGCAATAAGCGTAGCATGACTTGGAAGTGCTATAAAGTACACATTACTGAAACCTGTGACCTTGACGAGGTTCATCTGATTACTAATGTTGAGAGAACCCACGCCCATCTTTTAGATGTGGCTCAGACCGAGCCAATTTATAAAGCCCACATTCGGCACCGTAACTGTCACAAGTTCCAGCAATTCTCATTTTGAAAAAAACCAGAGAAAATTCTCTTATTTAAATAGGGAACGATACTTTCGCCGTCACTCCCACATAGCCCTCTCGCCCAGATAGCAGGTTTTTGATTCTTTCCCACTGGTCATCCCGTAGTGCGTATCGGCGCGTCATCGTTTTCAATAGTGTTTATTCTTTTTCAGCAGTTCTGATTCCAGTTTACCTAATTGATGACACGCCCTAGATTTAAAGCATTGGCTAGATTAATTGATAATCTCCTACACGCATGATGTAAGCTAGCTTGTAATAGAGGGGCATAATATCAAATGACTTGGTGTCTTCGTCTTTCTCTGGGTAAGGTTCAATTGTTATTCCTGTGGGGGTATACTCGCTGTAACCCTTGTCACTATCCGTTATTTCCCAACCATCGTAGGCGTTAGTCCAATTAACACGATGCGTACCCGGGTGTGTCCATTTCAAATCCATCCACTTAACTTGGTGTCTATGTCCAACATCATTAATTTTATGATTATGACTAGGCAGGTGAATTGCTTTAAGCTTTACAGTCGCTGAACCGCCTGTTGGATTAATATTGTTTGAACCATCACCTCCCAAGACAAACCTCCCTATCAAATTAGGTGTTATAAGCGGCTTGTCTGGATTCTTTACATTCTTATATCTATTTCCGTTACACAACGCCCAACCTTTGGGTATATCTGTTTCTTTTCCAGACCACATCATGATTGTCCCTAAGGGTGGCTGCGGGTAATCGACTGTCACTTCCTGGAAGACTTCTTGACCAGTTTTTTCATTTCTTGCTATCAGCTTGAATGTTGTGGTTTGGTCAATGACAAATTCAATGCTCTGCTCCACACTATCTATTGGGTTGGGTAAATCTTTGGGGGGAGAACAGATTATGCTGGTAGCGTTGCTGACTTTGTATTTTAAAGTAACCCTAGGAAGGTTAGCTGCATTATCAACAGTAAACTCATCAATTACCACAGGTTGAACTTTTTCAATCGGTAAGGTAAAGCAACTATCCTCGTAACCTTCGATGTCTTTGTACTCGATGTACATTAGGGTTACGCCCTCGTTAATGACAGGAATATTACTAATTTGCAATTCTAGGGTAGCATTCTTGTCAATACCGAGTATCTGAGTGGAATTCTGAGGTTTGATAGTCCAGGATACATTATCTTGGCTCTGGGCGTCTTTTTGAATATTATGCCAGTTATTTCCATACTGTTGTTTATAGTTAATCGAGACCTCATTAAGATCGTCCTTAGTTGCCAAAGCACCAACATCACTCGGAGTATTATTGCTGCATACAAAGGAGATAATAAAGCGAGGATTTGGAGCTTCTGTTTTGCTCGGCTGTGGCTTTCGACCTTCAATAACGGTCTTTTGAGAGGCATTGGTTAGATATAACACCAGTTCATTGGTTTCTCTTTGTCCAACGTAAATGCGGTTAGTATGGGTAAAGCCGCAGAGCAACTGGGGCTTATTGAGGTTTTTTACGCTTGCTAGCAGTGCATTAATAGTAAGCACATCGTAATTCTCTACCTTTTTCAAATGATCTAAAACAGTTCGGAATTCCTCTAACTGTTGTTGGATGCCATGTTGTACTTTTTGTGGTATTGTTTCTTCTAATTCAGCCTTCGCCTTGTCCAAAGCTTTTTGGGCGATATCCAGAAGTTGATTGCTGGGTAGTTTGAAGACAAACAGCTCAGACTGCATTGTCCCATCTGGGACTCCTGGAATATTGCGGTAATCGATACTTACATAATTCGTTTTGGCAAGGGGCGCGGCGTTAAGGTTTTTTAGGCTAAAGCTAAGTGAATCACCCAACTCAATGTCTTGTTTGGGAGTCAGTGCCAAATATGTTCCGAATTTACCACTGAAGTGCTGAACATTGATATCCCAGGGTATTGTATCTTCTCTCCAACTTAAACTTGTCTCTGTTTGATTGATTGAAAGAAGACCGCTCTCTAACGTAGCAAATGTTGGAAAGTAGGCTATGTAACCTTCCGGAATATGAGGGAGTAAAGGAAAATTTAGAACGTTAAAAAACTGATTCCAAATAACTAATTCGCTTATTTCGCCTTTAAAAACATATATCTCTTGAATGCTACCTATCCTAATTTTACTAATATTATTAAAATTATGTGTCGATTTTGTGATTCCAAAAATAGTTTTGTATATAAAGTTTTTCGTAGTCAAATTATAAAAATATACTTTATATTCTTGCATACGTTTTGTTAAGAAAATCTCATAAGGTTCATCCATTTTGAGGGTATTTGGGTTATTTTTATCGATAGATCCCTTAATCTGATCGAGATAAAAAGAACTTACTGACAAATTTATTTGATAAGTAGTAGTAAAATCCATAATATCTAAAGATAATTTTATCTCATTACCATAAATCTCAAATATTAAAGGTTCTATCTGACTAAATTTTATTCTTGCTTTGATTATAAAGTTATCCAAATCCACTGATTCGTTTAAATTTAAAGAAACCTGGTTTGTCCCGTTAAAATAGGGAACTTTTATTACAGCATCATTAGTAGTAACCTGAATTTGTTCTATATCTTCTTTTGAAAGCATGCGGTTGAAATAGACGTAAAAGGTCGAAGGGCTAGCTTGTGTTAGCTTACTTTCTTCAACTGGCGTGCCTCCTTTTAAGCGGATGGGACTACCCGTATGGTTCTTCAATGTCAAAGTCAGTTCGTTGGATTCATCCCCCACATCCATGATGTGAATGGCAGGTTTTCCTTCCTTGTTGGCAAGGTCAAAACTTAAAGGAGACTGAATTCCGCTATTACCGTTCATTGTTGTAAATTCTCCGTTGTGATTTTGCAAAGCGTTTTTCGAGATTGTCGAGAAAAGATTTATTGCGAGTTGCGTAGCTCTAACCATCCTTCTATAATGGCTAGACGGTCAGGAGATAACTTAGCTCGGTCATCAACATTACCGATTTTCTGCGGCAGTTTCCAGGTATGGGGGTCTTGTTTCTGAACCCAAGTCCACTCTCCGTTGTTTTCTGTAGGAACGGGAAAGGCGACTTGATCAGGATAACTGAGAATTGGCCCACCTAAGAAAGAAACTTCCATTGCTTTGAGAGCTTTCTCATATTGGTCGGGCGGTATTTCCAGCCCTTGAACTGGCAGCATCGCTGTAGTAGCATGTACCTTGGCACGGGGGTCGATAATCATGGTTACGCAAAGCGGTGGGGAATTAGGATCGGCATCCAGTTCAAGGGTGTGTTCCCGCGGATGGAGGATGTCTCCTGTATTCTCCTGTGCCGTTGGTGCGTAGAAAAACTGATAGTTGGTCTGGTATCCAGGTGCATCGTCGCGGAAATAGCCGACCAAACCATCGTTGATATTTAACGTATCCCCTAAGCGCACGGGAACTTTTACTTTGATAAAATCCTTGGTATCTCTACGCTCCAAGTTATCAGAATAGACATCTGAAGCAAAGGATTCCCAACTTTGGTTGGCGGCGGGCAATCCCTTAAGTTCCATCTTTAGAGAAGCTCGCACTAGCGCCAAAGGGCGACCCATCAGTACAGCCATCTGCTGATGTTGACTATGGTTTTGGGGGTTGATATTATCCAGTGCGACATCGCTTACTTGTAGGAAAGCATCTAAAAAACCCCTGGCAATGCCATCGTTGTAGACGTAGACGGCAAAATCCCGCAGGTGAGAATTGGTATGGGCGAAAGCGGTGCGAATGTCCTTTTCTTCTCGACCGGGCGCAGAGTGCCAGATTTCTCTCTGTTTATCTTCACTCAAGATTATATAACCAATATACTGTCCCTTGTTGTCGTAGAACAGCAGACTATCGTCCAGGTAATTGGGTAATATCCAGCCGCAAATCGGGCTACTGGCTGGATGGGAGTTCATCTCCACCTCGTCGTCGTGTTCAGCAGAAAGCCAGAGAAGTTGTAAGCGAGTAGGCTGGGAAAAACGCGGTGCCAAGAAGATATTTTCTTTTTCCTGGTCGGTTTTCCCAGGCGAAATCATACTTTCTGTCCGAATGATGTTGTCTGCATTCAAATTTTGAATTTGCCCGAAGGCATCAATTAACCGCAGTTGGGAGACTGCCATAAAGCCGCCCCGAATGGGGTTGTAATAGTTGTTTGGCATGGGAGCATGGGTATTAAACCGATCCACAGCATCTTTCACCCGCTGGTTACTAAACTCATCAAGTCCCGGTGTGGCGGCTATAGGGTCGCCGACAGGTAGGCGCAGGGTCTGCTTTCGCATAATCATTGCTGAGTTGAACCCGCCTAAGGCTTGGGTGAGAACAGGTACTTCAGGAAGTTGCTGTGCCAGAGTTTGCAGTTGATCTAGTAGCTGGTTATCCGCTTTATCCTGTTCTGAAAGGTTGTCTCCCTCATGCTTAGAGTTGTGCTCCAAATAAGTTTTGATGGCTTGCTTTAGGTTAAGGGAAGCATGGGCTGTTAAGATGGTTGAACCACTGTAGGCTTCCCGACCTCTGGGACTGATTTCGCTTTTGTATGTCAGGTCTAGATAGTCTTCATCATTGTTATAAGCAGCAGAAACGGTATCGTGACGGTAGCCGTCGTAATCCGTCATTTTGCGTACCGGGCGATATTCCACTTCCCATTGCAAAAGGAGCGGTATCCAAGGATTCTTGCCTTGCCCTTGGTTTTTACCAAAGTCAGGCAAGTTTGCAAATAAATTACTATCCCCGTTAATACCCTCTTTGTCGATAACACCAGAAGCATTAAAGTAAGATGTGGATGTTAGCTGGCACTCAAGGGAGTCCTTTTGTCCGTAGCGGTTGCTGGAGTTCAGAAAAGACTGATCACCGGAAAGCAGGATAACAGGTTCATTGGGCAACCAATATCGAGAAGCTAGACCAACTCGCAACACAAATGAAGTTGAATTTGAGTCGCTTTTTTCGACAATTGGGAGTTTCAACAGTCTTTTGTGAAGGTCTAGCAGCTTCTCCACTACCTGCCCAGCCAGAGTATTCTCCTGTGGTAATTGACTAAGGTCAATCTGTGCATCGACTAATACCTGCTGGTTTTCCTGGTTTACTGTTGCTGAACGACTGTCAGAATTAGTTTGGGGGTTATTGAGGAAAGTAAGTTCTCCAGTTTCTGCAACTTTTTTATTGAGAAGATCTATTTCCCGCCTAATAAAGGAAGTAATATCATCAATAGTCACATTTTCTAAATGATTGCTTTCCGGTGCATATTCAGCAACCATGTATTTGTACCAGTCAGCGAATATTTGCCAGCGCGAATCCTGAATCTCGTCCCACTGCCTGTCATACTGTTGTTGCAGGATGTTCAGTTCGTTTAACTCAAAAGCTATTTTTTCCCACTGTACATCGTAGAGGCTTTGCCTTAGCTGGTTGAAACTATCAGTTAGCTGTGCTAACTGTTGCTCTAGTTGTTGCTTGAACTGGTTTAACCTTGATTTTAGCGATGCAAACCATTGCTCTACCTCTTGTTTGAGCTGATTTGGTTGTTCAATTAACTGCGTCCACTGTTGTTCTAACTGTTGCCTTAGCTGGTTTAGTTCTTCAACTAACTGTAGAAACAGTTGCTCCCCTTGCTGCTCTAGTTGATTCCGCTCTTCAATTAACTCTGTCCAAAGTTGCTCTAGCTTGCTTGGTTCTCCACCGAGTTGTTCCCAAAGTCGCTCCAGCGGTTGCTTATATTCCAGTTGCTGTACAAACACTGGCTGCCATATTTGCTGCTGTAAGTTTTGTTGTATCGACTCTATAAAGCTAATTGAAAAACCTCTTGTATTCGTTATAATTAATTCCAACTCTGACTGAAGCAACTCTCCCTGCAAAGAAACATATGTTTGTTCTACTTGCTGAAACACCTGTTCAAATATAGTCTCATGCCTTAGCTTGGTCTGGATTAGTAGAACCTCAGCCAAGGTTTCCCATAGGTGCTCCCACGCTAGCTTTAGATCGCTCAGTTCCACAGGTAGCTCTTTGGCTGCGTCATCTCGTCCATCTGCTTTTTTCACCAACCAGATATGTCCACCCTGAATGGCTCCAAAACTGTTTTGCTGTAACTGGTACTCCAGTTTTTGCAGCCCACCTAGGCGGTCAAATTCCGGAAGTAATCCTGTTTGTAAAGCATCGAAAATAAATTCTTTTTTACGACGTTCGTCTGGATTGAGGTCGGACAACTGGTGTGCCATAAATGCCGAAAATACCTGGATAAGAGTATTGCCTATAGCTACCTGGACGTTCTCCTGAGGCTGTAGGGCATAGCTTTGATTGGGGTTCCAGTTAATCCTAGAAATTTCTCCAACAAAGAGAGTTTTGCTAGGTTTTTCATTACCTAAAAAATTCCACTGATACTCTTTTTTGAAATCTTCTGGTTTCCATTCCCCGCTGCTAAAGAGAGGGTCGTTTTTCGACTCACTATACCACCCAACAACTCGATAGCTAACACTATCAGCCGAACCATCCATCGAATCGTATAATCCAAAGATGTTGGTGCAGTTGGGGTAGTAGGAGGCAAAAATAGGGTCTCCAGGACCAATTGCTGTTAGTTTTTCATAATATTCAGCCGCGTTAGAACCGTTGGTTTGCTGCCATACCCGCCACTGGTCGTAATGGAAAACCCTGCCCATGTAGCGATAGGGCTGTGGGTTTGATTCACGAGGCGTTACAGGGACAGTAATGCTGTGTGCCGCGTCCAGAAGGGTTTTAGAAAGATAGTCGCTTTCAATAACCCAGGCTTTGTTGCGATTGTTATTGCCATCAACTATTCGGATGACTAACCACCGATTGGGTACGGCTGGGAAATCTACGTGACCGTCATTTTGAGCAATACCGCCTGTCAGGGCGTTGGGGAGCGCCCAATGCAGGTGAATACCTGGCTTTCTAGGGCTATCTCCCTCAAAAGGTTGGGTCTCCAGGTATTCGCTAATGTTAGCCTCTGGGTCTACATATTCGTCCCCCAGACGATAGGGCAGTCTGGAAAAATCTGCTCCTCCACCAGCAAAGGGGATTTGGTTATCTTTATTACCCACGCACATGGCTTCTACGCTAATGGGAACAATTAAATTGGTAGAGCTATCTGGCATAGTCTTGTTTCCTATTGCTGGTATGAATGATTGGAGGAGTTGCTCATCAAATCGGCTTGGATTAAGTGTTTGTTGGGCGAATAACGCACTATTGTTTGACGTTTCAGGGCGTTAGCAATAGGGTGACAATATACCCTACTGTGTTGAAAATTTTACGTTTTGCACTCCTTCTACCATTTGTAGGGCAAATTCAGCTGATGTGAATTCTTCATTAATCCCCGCATCGCGCAACTTGTCTACAATCTTTTGTTTCAGTTGGCTCACCTTAAGGACTTTTTTCTTGTTATCTCTTATGCATTCATTCATTTCCTGAGAATTAATAGTAACTCTTTGTCCGTTTTTTTCAATTTCTTTTCTGACTTTTATCTGAGAATTATTCGGGTCTGAACTAATTTCCCAAAGTTCTTTATAAAGCTTCAGATTTTCATCAATATCCACACCAAAATGCAAGCCTTCGGTGGGTTCGTGAATGAACACATTCTGGAGTATGCCTTCAAACAGACACAGCACAATATTGTCAGAAAGCCGCTCCATGCGGAGAATTTTTAATTTTTGATTTGGATCTTCAGTGTCTGCACCAGAGGGATAGGCTTCTATTTCTAACCCAGGCCAGCCAGATACAACAGCAGAACGTAGCAGAAAACCACTGAGGGGCTGTTCACTATTGTGTTGACTGCGGCTGTGAATTTTTGAGGCATTGGGCAAAATCATATTCTGCCGAAGCGCCGTTGCTTCTTGGTGAGCTTGTTTGTGTATGGTAGGAGACAATGCTTGGCGATGGTCTTGGTCTCCTTGAGTAGTATTTCCTAGGCTTAAAGCTCCTTCCAACAGGCATTTCAGCCAATTTAAATCCACCTGAAAAAACCGGATGGATTCTTGCGGGAGCATTTTTTCGTGAGGAACAAGGTAATGAAAGGGAACGCCGTGGAGCAGTTTGAGTCGCGCTAGCCAGGTAACGAGTTCTGGTGGTATGGAATCATTATCATGCAAACTCTCGATTTGCTCCCGATTTTTGATATTTTTCAGAAATTTCTGTGCCGACGAGGGTGGCATCAACTTTTTCATCATGGTGTTGACTTTTGGTTTGAGGACAGGTAAGGGTGGTTGGCAATAATTTTCAAAGCTTCTTTGGTGAGATTAATATCTTGCAGCTTTTGCTTACGACTACGGAGTGTCAAACCCAATTGGTGTGTAACGATGGATTTCTCCAACTGTTGGACTGCTGTCTGTTTGTGGCTCCTTTTCCAGTTACACAAGGCAGTGGCAAAGTGTTTGTTTTGTAAAGCCAGTAAGCGTCCCAACTCCCATGCTGCCAAGTAGGAAATGTTGTACAAACCAGTATTTTGATGGAAGAAGGATAGCTCAACAATGGAACTTGGGAACGGTAAAATGGGTTTTACTGGGCAGGGAGCAAAGGAACCGCGATACCAGGAAATCGTCTGTTGCCCTTCCCTTGTTTGGTGGGGAACAGCCAGATATCCTTCTTCTAATAGTGAAGAAACGGGTGTAACGAAAGTTGTGTTTTGGGAATTTGAGTGTGGCGATGGATCAGCTGTAAACTTAAGAGTCCCAGTGTCTAGATGCTCTAAAAATCCTTGAAAGCTCTCCTTTTCATCCCTAGCGGTAAAGCTCCAACTTTTTAGAGAAACGAGGCGGATGGTTGTTGAAGTGGTTGGCGTCTGTGTTCCTTCCTGAGGCAGGTACTCAGACAAACCTTCGAGAGAAACCAGATGCACGGTACTCTTTACGCCTAGTTGCGGAAAGCGGTTGCCCATGATCGCAGAGAAGTTCTGAACGCCAGGAGTTGCTTCTCCACTATTGGCAGCACCGACTGGTGGGTTATGGTTGTGTTCTTTCCTGTCCATGCTCACATCGCGGGTATGAGCTAGGTATTTGAGGTCTTCTTCTGTCGGTGCAATGGCTTGGAATAAATCTAGAGGAATGTCAATAGTTAGGCAGTTGTCATCTAGGTCTTCTCCGTAGTCTAAGGAATCTTGAAGTTTTCCGGGTTTAAAATAAGAAACAATATTACTAGAATCTACCAGATCTTGTACTTTTCTTTGCTCAACTTTGGGAACTTTACCATCTTGAAAGTCATCATCCTCTAACAGAAGTAAAGCCAGCCAGGGAGCTTTGTCTTTCCCGTCAGTTTTTACAGCTTTAGGTGAGTTTGAAACTTCAATTGTGCGTTCCCAAGGTAAAGTGCGTCGGGTAAAAACGATATGCGGTAGGCAGTTTGAATATTCTCCCAAACTGTTTTCAGGAGGAAAGAGGGCGTAAACTTCTGCCGGGTTGAGTTGAAAACGTTCCCCTCTTACCGTAAAACGTTTTTCAGTTTCGTATTTTTGCCTAGGAAAAATATCGTGTTTTTCTTCTACAAGTCGGACTTTGAGTGTATAGTCTCCTGCTTCGAGAGGCGGGAGGTAGTGCTGTACGAAGGTAACAATTCCTTGCGTGATATCTTCTTGCTTTACTTCTGTGCTACTCATTGGCTGGCTCTTTTTTGAAGTTGATGAATTCTCGTCTTTTCTATCCTTACTCCTGCTTCCCAGCTTTAGACCAATTAAAAGTAGTTTATCAAATTAGTACCTTTAAATAATCGAGAGCATTTATGATGTTTTCATCTGGAGAAACAGGCTGAAACTCTTTGTGACTGAAAGAAGATGCTTCGGTTTGCCAATCAAAGTGAGGAACCGTATCAGCAACTTCGGTTTGGAGACTTCTGACATCAACGGGAAGAGTTTTATCGGGCTTTTGCACCTTAGGTACAATCCGATATTCCATCAATATATTGTCAATTAGACTATCTTTCTCCAGCTTGGGCTTATCTGTTGACGGCTCTTGCCACAGAGCCTTTGGCGCACTTTTTATACTTGGTTGCAGATCAATAGTAGATCTGTCTAGAGGTCCGTCTTTTCTTGTCAGAGTAATGGTTAGTTGGGGGCTAAAATTATCCTTATTTAAGCCAACAGGACCAACGCCAAAATTGTTATTCCAATCAACAGATTGCTCTTCCTGAGAAAGCTCTGATTGGTCATGGTTATCGTTATAGGAGAAATTTGCTTTTTTGATGGGAATTTTAGAACTGAGTATCAACAAAAATTGCTCCGCATTGATAATCCAGTCTATGGAGTTTTCTGGTGTTTCTCTCAAATTGCCATTGCCTTGTGTCAGGTCTTTGACCAAACCATTCCCCACGCGGATTTCGCAAGCTTTTACTTTTGATTCTGGATTTTGACCTAGAAGGAATGAGCTTTCAAAATCGTCCCAACTTATCTTTTTAGGAGAACTCCGATCTGCTCCAAAGGAAATGGTGAAGGAAATCACAGTCAAATCTACCCAGGCTGTTCCTCCGAAGGGATTCCCCCAAAGATGCAAGCCTACGCCAATATGAACACTGAGGGTAAACAGTGCCAGATCTACCGAACACCCAATGCTGACAGAGAATTCTGCTTCAAAATGGAGGGGCTTCCAGGAGATGAGAAAGTCGGTATGAACGTTGAACCAAGCTTTGATGCCACCTTGGTGGAAATTAGCTTCTAGAAAGCCCCCAGCCATTAAGGCGGAAGCGGTAAGGGCAAAGTAAAGCCCTCCCTGGATACTCAAATTCCCAAGTTTCCAAGACAAGCCCAACCTGGGTTCTTGAGGATAATAATCTGGAGGAGTGAAATGGGAATGGTAACCACCTAGGGTGATGACAAAGTCGCCCTCGTGTTCTCCTGAAAACCAAACATAAAATGCAAACCCACCTGTAAGATGACAATCTTTAGAAAAAATATAAGATTCGGTAGTCAGTTTAGCTTGTACTGCTAGTAAGCCAGCCTCTGGGTTTAGGGTTGCTTCTAAAGCAACTTCAATGTAGGCTATAGGAGGAATAGGAGATGCCATAGCAATAGGAGATTTCGCAGGAATCTGAACGCTAGCAAAGCCTAATAAGCCTAGTTCAAATCGATTACCAAATGAGATAGTGACTAAAGCAAAGCAATCTAGTTGTTCAAAGCAAGTAAAACGCACCCCTGCCGCCAGCCAAATCTCTCCATACTCCGGTTCAATAAACTTCTCCATCACCCCGAGGGCATGCAATGAACTCTGTGTGCCTTGGAAGGGTCCACCATTTTGTTCAATAGCAGCTGCAACTAAAGGAAAGGTTTTTACCTCATCAATGGAAGGAAGTTTCAAGGAGCGGTTGAAACCGACACCTGCTGCTAAACCAGTAACAAAAAAGAAAGGTGGACCTCCCAAGGGGTAACCCAGGAAGGCAAATATAAATAGAGAAGGCGGTTTATCTTCGGGTTTAAAATACGAGCCTAAAGCGTTTAAAGAAAATTGTTCCGCTTTGATAATCACTTGGCCTGCGTAAAGTTCTCCGTCTTCTCTTTTTTCTCTGAGAAAACCTCCTCCAATGGTGATTGGTCCGTTGCTATAGTCAATTTCCAGTCCCTTAAGTCCTACTTCTAAATGGTGGAGTGGATCTTTGAGCGGAAAACTTAGACCGAAGCCGTCCAGTCCCAGAGTGATGCCACCCGCTGACAGAGCTGCATCTAGGCGCAACCAAACTCGGCTTTGCTGCCATTCCAACCCAACTCGCTTGAAATTAACTGGACCAAGGGATTTTTGCACGTTAATCCAATAGGAAAGAGCTTCCTTGGATTGACTAGCTTTGGGTTGAGGAGTAGGGGGTGTAGAATCTGGAGCAGATAAAGCCCTACTGGCGCGGCTAGAAGTACCTTGTCCCCCAAGCTTAGACAAAGTTTGAGCAGGTTTCTGCACCTTCTCCTTGGGAACCATTGCAAACTCGAAGCTCTCCGTGAAGCTCTTTTGGGTAGGGCTTTCCTGGAAGGCAAAGGTTCCTCTCAATTGCATACCCTTTTTAATGGGGTAAGTGTTATCCCCTAAGGGCAGAACACTTTTGTTCTGTGTTTGCTGCTCAGAACTAGCATCGGCTTGATCCACATCTGCCGTTGCCGCTATAATACGCAGGTCGCTCAAGCTAATCTGATGCGGTTGGAGGGCTTCTCCAACAACTGGCAGGCTACCAGTAGAAATCTCCTGAATTTCTAGACCAAAGGCTACGAACCAAGAACTTTGTGGTTTCTGCTGCTCCGAAGTCTTCGGTTCCTGTTGTCGAGAGGAATGTTTGCCAATTTTTAAAGATACATTGCCCAGCTCAGGCAGGTGGGCTTTTACAAGGAGTTCTTTTTGCTCGATATCAATTTCTATATTAACTTTGTCTGGCTGAAAAATCTCGCCTAAGGTACTTAAATCCAGTCCGTGATCTGAAGCTAAACTGGCTAGGTTCAGGTTTTGTTCGCTGTCAGTGCCTTGCCAACTACCAGTAAGGTGCTTGCCTTGTTCAAAATTGAATGCAACATTGAACTCGTTATTCTTGATTTGGAGCTTGCCAGAAATGCTGCCCTTAAACTGATATTTTTTGGCTTCTTGAGATTTGGTTTGGGTTTCTTGAGGTTTGGTCGCCTCAAGCCTTAAAGTAGCTGAAACAAGCGGATAACTTTGTTCGCCAACTGCTACAGCAGTTGTTGGATTGTTCTCCAGGGTTCCTTCAAAGGTGATGTCTTTGGTTTTGGTGTTGAAGGATACACCAAGGTTATCTAGTTTTAAATTAGTTATTGCTGATGGTAGATTTGGATTATAATCTCCATCCAATTCTGCTATTAACTTTCCAATAGGAATTGCTTGTTCTGTACCAGTGCTACCTGAGAATTGCCAGCCTTCACCAGAAACTAGGTGGGTGGCTGTGAGAGTTATATCACATTCAGCTATGTTAAAGGCAGCAATAATTTCTCCCGTAGTGCTACTTTGTTCGCCGCCTGCGTAGGAGAGATATAGGATAATCTCTTCAAGTTCTAGTTTGTTATTGCCAAAGCTTACAATTTCCCAAGACTCGAATACCGTGGCGGTCATATCATAAGTTTTGCTGTCGAAGTCTAGGTTCATTGTGAGTTCTTCGACTTTCAATGTCGGTGCGTCTGCACCAGGAAGAAGATGCGCCAGAAGGCTACTTAGATCTATCTCACTTCCGGAAGATAAGCTAGCACTAAGCGAAGAGAGGGAATCAAGCTTGGCATCTAAACGTACATCGCCGTTCCCCAGTGCAATTTTCCCAAAAATTTGGCATTGGCTATACCAGTCCGGAATGTCTTCAGTATCCCATTGCTGAAAGTCTGTTGAGTAAAAGCTCAGAAACCCAATGTTGAGTTCATCGAAGGTAAATACATTGGGAATGAGAGACCAATGATTAGCCAAACTTACGACAACATCTATACCTTCCAATTTTTTAGTGTTTTTATTTACCAGCAACTCAAGTTTGGAAAAACCTAAACCTTCGAGTAGTGAAAGTTGTGAAGGTAACCAGTTGAGGTTTGTAAAATCGATATTTTCATCAGACACAAAGCCAGAAATTTCGCCAAGGGTGGAGATTTCAAAGGGCTTTACTATAGTAGTTGCTAAAACTAAATAATTATTGTCAATAATTGGATCTGGATCTTGACTTAACTGAATCGGTGTATTACCAACTGATAGTGTTAACTGTGGTGTATCTAGGTTTAGGGAATTGATAGATTGTTGTATATTTCCTAAGGTCATGGCTTGATTAATTACAGGTATTTAGACTATATTCATATCACTAATACGTGGTATTTTACTCTGAAAATCACAATTCTGTGTTTTACTGTTTTTATGACTAATTGTTAGAAATCGGTTGTTTCCAAGTATTCCGAAATTATTTCTTTTCTCTCCTGTTTATTTCTTCTTAA
>NZ_JAQYWQ010000117.1 GCF_029379315.1 Nostoc sp. S13 | reverse complement strand
ATACAAGGTCAGTACCAAGTCGAGCGTTTTACATTTAATTAGGTTGAGCTACTTAAAGAGAGTATAGATTCGAGTTTTTGCGATCACATTTGGATAATTTTACTCTTTACTGCAAATCCAGCAAATACTTACTTCAGTATTAATAAATAGATTATACTTATAATCATTGCCATAAAAATGGCTTCTGCAAGCCATAGAACTTCTTCAGAAGCCATTATACATTAATTTAAAGTATAAAATTATACTATTCTACCGTAACACTTTTAGCGAGATTTCTTGGCTGATCAACATCCAAACCGCGACGGGCGGCAATATGATAAGCCAACAATTGCAAAGGAACTACTGTGAGGAGGGGAGAGAGTAACTCGTCCACATGAGACACGGGAAGAAGATCGTTAAAGATTTCGGCAGCTTCGCCATCATTGACGGGAGTAACACCAATTAACCGAGAATCTCTGGCTTTGGCTTCCTGGGCATTTGAAATAACTTTTTCGTAAACACTACCAGGTATTGCGATCGCAACTACTGGTACTTTCGCATCTAAAAGTGCGATCGGGCCATGTTTCATCTCTCCAGCCGGATACCCTTCGGCGTGAATGTAGCTGATTTCTTTTAATTTCAACGCCCCTTCTAAAGCAATAGGAAAGTTAATTCCCCTTCCCACAAAAATGAAATCTTGGGTTTCGGCGAATTCGTGGGCTAGCTGTTCAGTTAAATGTTCCTGACTTTCTAAAGTTGCCTCAATTTGTTTGGGAATTTGCCACAACCCATTAATAATTTTCTCTAAGATATCTTTTGAAACTGTCTGACGACGAGCTGCTAAATCTAATGCCAAAGCATAAAACGCCATCAGTTGGGCAGTAAAAGTTTTCGTCGCCGCTACCCCAATTTCAATTCCCGCTAGGGTACTAATGATATGCGGTACCAGATGACCGAGGCCGCTTTCAGGGCGATTGGTAATACCCAGTAATCGCGCTTGATATTTGGGTTCTTTTCCCTGGCGACGTTCTTTTTCCATCGCCAAAGCTGCTAGGGTATCGGCGGTTTCACCTGATTGGGTAACGCCGATGATCAATGTGTTAGCTGTCACGGGTGATGGTGCATAGCGATACTCAGAAGCGTAATGTACCTGAGTTGAAATTCCTGCTAGTTGTTCGATTAAATATTTTCCGATTAATGCTGCGTGCCAACTGGTACCACAGGCGACAATCTGAATTTGTTCTAAATCGTTGTATAAAGACGCAGGTAAACCAAGATTGATTGGCGATTCGCTAGATTCTCCCAGATTAGTAAAGTATGCTTCTAAACTAGCTGTTACTACCCCTGGTTGCTCATGGATTTCTTTGAGCATGAAGTGTTTGAATCCCTGCTTTTCTACCATTGCAGGATTGTAGTTGAGCAGTCGGGGTTGTTTTTTCAACCTGTCGCCAGCGAAATTGTAAATCTCAACGCCCAAAGGTGTGAGGCGGGCAATTTCGCCATTTTCCAAAGGTAGCACTGCACGGGTATAGGAAGCGATCGCAGGCGTGTCAGACGCACAAAAGAATTCCCCTTGCCCAAAACCAATTACCAAAGGTGCTTGTTGGCGGACAACAATCAATTCATCGGGGTAGTCAGCAGAAATAACTGCAAGTGCAAATGCCCCGTGCAAGTGGTTAACGGCTTGGCGAATTGCGTCTAGGAAGCCAGATGAGGCAGATGAGGGAGATGAGGTGGGAAGATTCTTTAAAAATTCGGCTATCAGATGGGGAATTACTTCTGTATCGGTTTCAGAAAGAAACTGATGTCCTTTTCCTTTGAGTACCTCGCGCAACTCGCGGTAGTTTTCGATAATGCCATTTTGCACCACCGCCACTCGCTTTGCCGTATCCATGTGGGGATGGGCGTTGTACTCTTCTGGTTTACCATGAGTTGCCCAGCGAGTGTGACCAATACCAATCTGGGCAGGGGTTTCTATTTGTTCGAGTTTAGAACGCAGGTTATGCAGTTTGCCCTTTGCCCGCACACAATTAACCTCACCTTCCCAAACAGTGGCGATTCCAGCAGAATCGTAACCCCTGTACTCTAGTTTTTCCAGGCCAGCCAGTAAAATGTCTGTCGCCGCTTGAGTGCCTATATATCCAACGATTCCGCACATTGTTACACCACTTTTTTTCAGGATGATTAAATCCAGTATAGTTGTAAGCACAAACTCGGACTTTTGCAAAGAAAAAAGGGAGTAAATTACTCCCTCTGCCACTAGGTATTGCTAAAGATGCTTTGTATTAAGAAACTTTAAAATTCTTGAGGACTGAGTTCTGAGTTCCGTTAGCGTAGCGCGGCATAGCCCGTGCTGAGTGAAGAATCAAGAAATTGTTTTTTTGATTTATTTCATTTTGCCTCAGGACTCAGCACTCAGCGAGAACTCTGTAGCAAGATGCCACAGGGTGCGGAGGCTTTCTTTGATGGTCTATATCACTGCCAAGAGGCGCAAAGGCTTGCGCCTCTTTTTTGTGTCCAAAGGAGGCAACCCTCCTAGAAAGAACGGTTGGGCAGTAGATCCGCATCGCGATCAGAAGTTCAGTGACTCAGCACTGAGCTTTTTAGTAAGCCAGACCCATACTGCGAGTTGTTTCAGCGCCCAGGTAAACCCGGATGCTTAAAAAGTCGGTGGGACAAGCGGTTTCACAGCGCTTACAGCCCACGCAGTCTTCTGTACGGGGTGAAGAGGCAATTTGAGCAGCTTTACAGCCATCCCAAGGAACCATCTCCAGTACATCAGTAGGGCAAGCGCGGACGCATTGGGTGCAGCCAATGCAGGTATCGTAGATTTTTACAGCATGAGACATTGAAAAAACCGCTCCTTTCGAGTGTTCTTCTCTGCGAAAGAATCATAATCAACGCATAGTTTACCGCAGTGGTTGATAGGCCGTAATCAAAAGGCTACATAACTTCAAACAATGTAATGAGTACCCTTGATATTTGTTTTTACGAGATTGCCCCTATTGACTTATTAATCAGCAACATCATCAGAGCGTATTTTCCCCAGTGATATACCATAATCGGGTTGAATCGTAAAGATAAATGAAACAAAAGTCAATCCAACAGATTAGATGGGGAAGTTATCTATTCCTTAGTCCCCGGCCCCTAATCCCTATTTTTAAGACCGACTCTCCAATACGTTCTGTTGGTGACAAAATAGGAATTGTTGCACCAGCAAAATCTTGAGGATTGCGAGTGATAATAGGATCAAGACTCTCAGCAACTTTTACAAATGGTTCTCACTCTACAAAGACATCTAGAATGATGTTAGTGTCTAGCAATACCTTCATTTGAGGTATTTCTCCACCAAGGCTGCTTCTAAAATTAGCTCCACTTTCGCATCGGTTGGTGGTGTTGTGTCTGTTTTCAGTAGCCCAGTCATCTGCTCTACTATATCTTCTGGCACTTGTGGGCGAGGTATGAGATCGTTTTGCAGTGAACGGGCGATCGCAGTCAGCAATTTTCTTAGCGATCGCTAACCGATAACTTCTATATTTGACTTTTTAAATCTGGCAATCTTATAATTTTTACTCCTACATATCAGAGGATTTCAGAAATCGCAAACTCATCATTTTTTATAGGAGGAATTTCTGTTGTAATCTTTGGTTCACTAACCACTTCCAGATGTTCTTCGGGATTTTTAGCATCAGCCAATTTATCTTTTGTATACTCATTTTCGCGGATTTGTCGAGCAATACTTTCTAGCAGCCAAAGTTGTTCTTCCACAGACAAGGCACGGACGGAGCGCTCAATTTCTTGTAAATTCGGTGATATCATTTTGCTTCTGATTCCCAAAAAGGTATATTTTCAAAGATATTATATGCAGTCTATCTGGTTAACCTAGAGCATCGCAAATTCTCCATCATTTTCCCCACGCCTATTTTTTCATAAATCAAATGAGATTGCTATAAATAACCAAAAGCCAGTTTGATGACTTTTTAATTAGGTACTCATGCTGAAACAAAATCTACGCTAAACTGACTACATGAATTACGAAACAGCTCGGAAACTCCTCATAGATCAGATAATCATAACCGAGGAAAACCCAGATGCGCTGTTAACGCGTATGAAACAGGGGATACCGCCGATACCTGGTCAGATCACCTCGATTTTGTTGGCATTGAAAGTGGTGTTTGAAGCCCTCAAAGATGCAAAGAGCCTAGACCGAGAACTGGCTTTGGCCCTTTATCAGTTAAGCATTAAGGCGCAACAGCTATTTGCAGCAGGGCATAAAGCCGGAGTTGATTGGCCACCACTACTGAAAGAAGATTTGCTACGAATTTCCTTAGCATCTGAAAGTATCTTTTCGGGTATATGGCAAACCCTAGCTCCTGTAGGGTTGGGGAAGTTGTAGAACACCAACTCAGTCATCTTTAAACCAGAAGAGATGAGGGGGATGAGGGGGACAAGGGGAATAACCTAATGCCCAATGCCCAATGCCCAATGCCCAATGCCCAATGCCCAATGCCCATTAACGATTTTGCAGTTCACTTTCTAACTTGTCTAGGTCAGTTTTGAGCAAAACCGTAATTTGACCGGTAAAAGCTTTGCCCGTCTGGGGTTGGGCAATTTCCACCCAATATACATAGTGATCGCCTACTCGTAATTCTCCCTTTAAAGCTTCCCGAATCGGAGTTTTGGCGAAACGCGCCGAGTCAATTACCTTCTGGTTAGGATACTGGTACACAACTTGGGCGCGATCGTAGTCTTGATAAATCTCCAAGCCATAAATCACCCGCAAGGATTCCTGGAGACGCGTAAATGTCATGCCGTTAATCGCATCATACATGGCAATGCGCTCACTGCGAATTCTCCCACGGTCTTTGGAAAATTCTATCCTGCCGGGAGGCAATACCGACGCTTGAAAAGTAAATCGTTGAGCAGCAGTATCAGTCTTTTGCACAAACAATTGCTCCCCACTAGCGGGACGGAGTGTTGGATGTGCTTTAATCCAGGTGCCTACTTCCTCTGTACTTTGCCCTGGTAAAGCATTAGCTTGGGAATCAAAAAGCGTTCCCACGCACAGCCAGGGTGCTAGAAATAAAGGCAAAATCAAACAGTTAGACAGAGATTTTTTCAGCATTTTCCGATTCAGGACTTTCATGGAAATTTCCCCATTAATGGAGTAACCATAGTTTTCCCGTTTTTCAGATTATTTCAATGGGTCGCAGCGATTCTCTTTGTGAGAAGTACGGTGTACACACAAGTCGAAAAAAGCGATGAACTGAAAAATTTACTCGACCGACTATTAAATCACCGAGGAAAATTAAAAATCACGGAACACTGTCATTGCAACTTAAATATGAAACAGCTTAGTGCAGAATTTTGCAAGTTCGAGCGAATCCTCTTAAAAAAACTCTGCGTACCTCTGCGCTTTCCTCAGCGTCCCTAGCCTGCGGGAAGGCAAAGCGTCTATGCCTTTCAAAACGGTAGGTTAGTCTAAAGCCGTAACGCACCCTAGTGAGGTGGCACAGCTAAAATAGTGTATAAAATCTAGTTATTGTGATCTGGACTGGAAAGCCTGCACTGGAAGGGCGAGACGCTTATCGCACGGGATGATTAGAGTACATTATTTTAGACTTGCCACGCTACTACCATTAATGGATGATTTAATTTTTTCCTTAATCTAGATAATGTTCAGCTATTTTAGTAGATTAGGGCGATTTTGGTAAGGAGAGGCTCTGTCAACGCCAGGAGGATGAAGTGGAACACCTAGTGCATCTTTTAACTGTGCTTCTGTAACTCCTAACTTTGCCGCAGCAGCTGCAAAATCAGGTCTGGGTGGACGCTGATTGCGATCGCCTTGATTTGGAAAATTGCTAGGGACTCCCAACGCATCTTTTAACTGTGCTTCTGTAACTCCTAACTTTGCCGCAGCAGCTGCAAAATCAGGTCTGGGTGGACGCTGATTGCGATCGCCTTGATTTGGAAAATTGCTAGGGACTCCCAACGCATCTTTTAACTGTGCTTCTGTAACTCCTAACTTTGCCGCAGCAGCTGCAAAATCAGGTCTGGGTCGACGCGGCTCTGTCTCCGATGGTTGGTTGAGCGGTAGTTGCGCCTGTGCAATTTGATGGAATTGATTAGCGGCATTTGCTTGATTGAGTGAAATCAAACCAAATGTCCCAACCAGAACAGGAATTGCTGTCACGACTAGTAATCGACGAATATTCATGATTAAAATCTCCAAAAGTTTATATTTCTAATTAAGTCATCTCAAAATGACAAGCCTGCGCTATTTCTGAATTACAGTTTTGTAATTTGAGTCAGGAATCCTCTGGCAACATCATGGCTGAGGGCGAGGCGAAATGCAAGGGTACTTCAATTTAGGATTATTTTGTCCTACCCCCTGACTGTCTTATTAAGATATAACAATAGATTTGAAAGCTTGAATCCTCCCAAAACCGTTAGTGGATAAGCTTAAATAGACTGAATTAGACATAGGACTTACGCAAAAACTCTCTCAAACTCTTATTTCCAGCATTCGCGCAGCGTCTCCCCTTCTCCCAAAGAAAGAGGCTAGCGCCTGCCGTAGGATGCCCGAACGCGAACAGCGTCTCCTTTAGGAGAAGGGCTGTAGGGAGAAGTTCAGATGCCTGCGGCGGGCTGCGCCAACGGCCCAAGCCGCCGCTCCGACTTCTCGCTGTGTTCTCTGTGTCTCTGTGGTTCGTTTTTCATGTACTCATGCGTAAGTCCTAAGACAGTTAGGAGCGATCGCTCGGTAGCAGTTTAACTAAATTCTGGGGGTTTAAGTCAAGAGCGTACTCCTGTGTCTAAGCAAGCTACACGTCGGCGGAGCCTCTTAAACAGAAGCCTCATTACGAATTACGAATTACGAATTATTTTAACCCCTTCATACAAATCAAGGGTTTTGAAATCTAAAACTTTCAGGTACCCTGAAGTTGATATATAAAAGAGCAATTTTCAAATGACCATTTACTTTTATAAGGTTTGGCAGCCTTATGGCTGTTTTTCTAACTTTTCTCCCCACGGAATCCACATCCAGGGTACTTACTGGCCAACGGTTGAGCATTATTATCAAGCCCAAAAGTTTGTCGGCAGCACAGATGCGGCAATTATACCCCTGATTCATGCCGCCGCCACCCCAGAAGAAGCTGCTGCTTTGGGAAGATGTAGCGATCGCCAACTCCGTCGAGACTGGAATTTAGTTAAAACTCAAATTATGCGAGAAGCTGTACTCAAAAAGTTTCTCACTCATGTTGATATTAGAGAAGTTCTCTTGAGGACAGGCGATGAGATTTTGGTTGAAAACTCCCCAACCGATTCTTTTTGGGGCTGTGGTGCTAATCAAGCCGGTCAAAACCATCTCGGTAAAACTCTCATGAGTGTGCGTGAAGAAATCCGTAATTTACTATCTTTAACGGTAATTTACGAATAGTTTAATCAAAATAGTTACATTCAACACAAAATCAGCAATTATACGGGGAATAGTAAAATTCCCTAGCTAAAAATATTTGAAAAAGTTGCTAATAATTTGGTTATTTTGTTGAAAAAATCGCAATTAATTGAAATTCTGAGCAAAAATGGTAAAAAATATTTTTAGTTTAAAGCAACTATCAAGAAATTAGTTGAGTGTTCTCACTGAAATAGTTTGATGATTGAGAATATAAAATTAATAGGTATCTAGAATTAATATTTTCTCAAGTTGAGATTTGAGAGGATGTTTTGAAAATCTTTGGTGATTAGCTACCAAAGGGTTTTAGATTCTCTGAAATCAATTTTCTCAAGCTATGGAGTTCAAGCAAATATCTGATATTTCTCAAATATCCTCTAATCCATTCCCAAAAATATTTGCAACAGATGTAAGCCACTAGCAACGCATTTGTCGCCGGAATTTCGTGAAATCCGAGCAAATCAAAGCATTGTAAGTTGAAAGTTATCATCAGGACAATTATAAAAAATTAGACTTCAGTCAGAGTGTATATAGACAATGACATTTACCAAGAAACCAAACGAGTTGCAGCAAAGCTTAGGCCAAAAAAGTTTACTGCACCAGATGATCAAACAGATCAGGCGATCGCTCGACCTCCAAGAGATATTAACGACTACCGTTAGCCAAGTGCGTTTATTTTTGGATGTAGATCGGGTGAAAGTGTATCGCTTTAATGCTAGTGGTAGTGGTGAAGTAATTGCTGAATCTATTCATGAGCAACGTCTGCCATCTTTATTGGGGTTAAACTTCCCAGCTGATGATATTCCAGAAGCCGTCAGAGAGATGTTTCTGTTAATAGGGCAACGTTCGATTGTGGATGTGCTAAACGGGAAGATCGGGCTATCGCCTGTAAAGTTAATAGAATCTGGCAAACATCTAGAAAGTAATATCTATTATCGGCAGGTAGACTCGTGCCATGTTCAATACCTAAAGGCAATGGGTGTGCAGTCTTCGTTGGTAATGCCAATTTTACATTCCGACCTCCAAGAACAATCGGCAAAGCCTAAATTGTGGGGATTGTTGGTAGCTCACCACAGTGAACCGCGAGAGATTTTGAAGCGGGAACTAAAAGTATTGCAGGAAGTTACTGACGAAGTAGGGATCGCGATCGCTCAAAGTAATCTACTCACCCAATCCCTCGCCAAGCAAGAGCGAGAAGCTACTATTAACCGAGTTACCACACTATTACATAAACTACCGACAATCCAATTGCAGAAAGCGCTAGAAGAAGTTATTAGTGGCTTCGGTGGAGTCGGTGGCAGGCTTTACATTGAACAGAATGGGGAACTATACACCTGGGGCGACCAGCCGAAACTCCCCTATCAATCAGATAATAGTATTATCGAACAGCATCTCGTATGGCAAGACTGGATGGCTGAGTGTAAACCAGGTCAGATTTGGGCAAGCGATGACCTCTACAAAGAACCACGTTTGCGAGTTTTGGCTTTAGGATTCCGTTCTACTAAAATTCGCGGACTCATGGTGATTCCCCTACATTACCGCGAAAAATTTATCGGTGTATTAAGCATTTTTCGCTCTGAATTTGAAACAGAAATTTTGTGGGCGGGACGATGTGAAGAAAATCGGCGACAAGTGTTACCCCAGCTTTCCTTTGAGCTTTGGCGAGAGCAAAAAAAGGGGCAATCATCTGAGTGGAAGCCGGAAGAAATCTTATTGGCGCAAGCCTTATCCGAGCATTTCTCAATGGCAATTGAGCAGCACCAAATGTATAAACATGTACAGATGCTCAATACCAACCTAGAATTGCAGGTGCAAGAGCAAACTGCTGAACTCCAAAAATCATTACTGCTTGCCAAAGTACTCAAACAAGTCACAGAGCATATTCGCCGCACATTAGACTTACAGACAACCCTGCAATCCATCGTTCGGGAAGTCCGTCCCCTGCTAAATTCAGACCGAGTACTGATTTTCCAAATGAAGAGTAGATCAGTGATTGTGGAAGAGATTAATGGTAATTGGCAGTCAGTTTTGGGATTGAATGCACCATCGGAATGCTTTCCTGATGAATATAACCGTCTATCCTTTCTGGGCAGGGTAACGGCAATTAACAACGTTTCAACTGCTGCTTTAAGTGATTGTCATCGAGAGTTTTTGCAGAATTTGCAAGTGCAAGCAAACTTAATAGTTCCGATTAAGATCGGTCTGGAATTATGGGGCTTAATAATTGCCCATGAGTGTGCGGCTCCCAGAGATTGGCAGGATGCAGAAATTGATTTATTGCAACAGCTAGGAGATCAGGCTGCGATCGCCATTCAACAAGCACAACTCTACGAACAAACCTGTAATGCCGAAACTGAATCCAGAAATCAAGCTGCCCAGTTAGAGCATTCCCTACATCAACTCAAAGAAACACAGACAAAATTGATTCACATCGAAAAAATGTCCGGCTTAGGACAGTTGGTGGCGGGTGTCGCCCACGAAATCAATAACCCCGTTAACTTTATCTACGGGAACCTCTGCCACGCCAGTGACTACACCGAACAACTGCTAGAAATTTTACGTCTCTACCAGCTACACTATGCCGATCCCCATAGTGAAATTAGCACGGCGATCAAAGCAATGGACTTTGACTTTTTGCTAGAAGACTTCCCGAAAATCATCAGCTCAATGCAAGTAGGAACCGATCGCATCCGCTCAATAGTACTGTCATTACGCAATTTTTCTCGCTTGGATGAGGCTGAAAACAAGCGCGTTGATCTGCATGAAGGCATTGACAGCACCTTATTAATTTTGCAACATCGGCTGAAAGGAAATGCTGAATTTCCACGCATTCAGGTAATCAAAGACTATGGCAACATCCCACTGGTGGAATGCTATGCCGGCCAAATGAATCAGGTATTCATGAATATTTTCAGCAATGCCATAGATGCCCTAGTAATGGGGAAGCTGTGGCCCCCTGTGGGGATAAGCGGCAATGGGGAAGGTGGGGCCCCCTCTAGGGATCAGGAGCAATGGGGAATGGGGAATGGGGACAATGAGAATAACCCATACCAAATGCCCACTATCCACATTTCCACTAAAGTCTTAGTAGACAACTCTCGTCTGTTGATTCGTATTAGTGACAATGGGTCTGGAATGACTAAAGAGGTGATAAATCGAATTTTTGACCCGTTTTATACTACCAAACCTGTAGGCAAGGGTACAGGATTGGGACTGTCAATTAGCTATCAGATTATTGTTGAAAAACATGGTGGAATAATGGAGTGCATTTCAGAACCTGGCAAAGGTACAGAGTTCTGGATTGAGATTCCCATCAAGCCTAAACCAACTATTGAAAGCAAGATTTTAGAAGGGTTGTAGCTGAAATTGACACCAATACCAGGCAAATCGATTTTCTAGTTTATTTTCAGAATAGTCTGAAATAGGGACTCCTCTGGGTGTAAGATTATACGAAGTTGAATAGCGAGAAACAGTTGAAATAGCGCCTTATGTCAATTATTGCGCTCAGAGCGTGGTATCTCCAAGATTACGAGCCGATTCCAGAACTGGAAAAACGTCCGCCAGACATTCGCTTAAGCAAAAAAAGCCTGCTGAAATCAGCATTGCGAGCAGACTTTTTGGAAGAAAGTGACGAAGTTAAGGACTCAACTTGGTTTGGACGCTATCTGGAAGGGGAAAATATTGAATTTTATATTGAAGGTAGTGGTGGCTATTGCGTCGCTAACATTGACTTAATTAGTCATGAAATTTATTTCACCAAGCAGGCGGTATTGGCTCAGTTAGAACCAACGATTTTTTTATCCTCTCAAACTGAGTATGCCGCAGCGACGAATGTTCTTAGAGAAGAACTGCGAAAAAGTTTAGACAGTTTAAACTTGCGATCGCGCCTTTCCTTAACATTAGTAGAATCCTCTCGTCCCAGTGGTGCTAGTGTCCGAATTAATCGCACGATCATGCGAAAAATCCGTAAGAGTTTGTTATTTATAGCTGACACCACACCGATTGCTAGTATCGATAGTAAAGAAACCCCCCAACTAATTCCCAGTCCAAATGTCTGTATTGAGATTGGCTATGCTATCCAAAGTAAGCGGTCTGAACAGATTCTATTAGCGCAAATGCAACGCCCAGACTTTGAAGGGCAATTTCCCTTTGACTTACCCACACAGCAAATTTTGCAATTCCAAGACACCACAGAACTGAATAAAATCCTCACAGGAACCATTGAAAACCAGCTAGCACGATTCAAATTGTTTTTTTGAGCAACATACAGCAGATTTTAAGGAAGGTGAAGTACACAACGATTCGTCTCAAAGCCACGTATAAAGCCTATTTTAATTCTGTTAGCGCAGTGGGGCGTAGCCGATTCTGACGAATGTATTCTTCGTCAATTAAACCGCAGAAATGGCACAAACCTGTAATCCAACAGGTGTCTGAATAATCACTGATTCTACACCGAAGACTTGAGCGATCGCATTTGGTGTCAGAACTTGTTCAGGTGTACCAACTTCCCAAATCCGACCCTGTTTTAATAATGCAATGCGGGAGCTATACCGGGCTGCTAAATTCAGTTCGTGTAAAACTGTGACAATAGTTAATTCCTGCTGCTGATTCAGTTCTTTAAGCAGTTCTAATAGTTGCAATTGATAGTTGATATCTAAAAAAGTTGTCGGTTCATCTAATAGTAAAACTTTTGGTTCTTGCGCTAGTGCTAGAGCTAAAAAAGCCCGTTGTTTTTCACCACCTGAGAGTTGTTCGACTAAGCGATCGCTCAATTTTTCTAGTTGCGTCTTTTTAATTGCAGCTTCCACTTTCATCCAATCTTGGGGGTTTAATTCCCACTGCCACCAAGGTTGATGTGGTGTGCGTCCTAAACTTACTAATTGTCGCACTGTTAAGCCAACGGGAACCGTTTGTTGTTGCGGTAATAATGCTAGTTTCTGTGCAACTAGATTTGGGGGTTGAGAGTGAATTGCTTTGCCATCAAGTAGTACTGTTCCTTGCTGTGGGGAGAGAATACGACTCAGCAATTTGAGTAAAGTAGATTTACCTGAGCCGTTAGCACCAACTAAACTCAACCATTCTCCTGTTTGCAGAGTCAGGTTAATGTCTTTAATAATTGCTACTGAGGTGTAACCGCCTGTGAGGTTTTGCAGTTCGAGTGGCATTTGCTGAAATTCAAAAAACAAAAAAGAGAAACTTAATTTTACCGGATTTGAATGGATTATTTAGCTCGACTTGATCCATTTAGCGGAATTTTAGATTTTCAATTTTAGATTTTGGATTGTTGGCGTAGCCTAAGAACAGAAGATGATTGCATGCAAAACTTAAAAAGGTCTGTTCGCACAGTGTCTCCAAGAGTTGTCTCTGAATTTAAACCGAGAATAAATCTCAAATCTAAAATCTAAGATTAAATCACAGAACTAGTGACTTGATTGCTCTTTTCAATCTAAAATCTAAAATCTAAAATCTAAAATCTAAAATCTAAAATTGTGCGCCCCTACTTATTGCCGGACAATAAGCCAAACCGAATTAATCCGCGCTGATAACCGCGACGCATTAATCCCAGTGATAATGCCCCTTGGATGGTAGTCCAACCAGCATTTAGTAAACCCCAAAACGCTTGGGGAGTGAATGCGGAATCAATCACTACATTCCAAAAGGGGGCAACGGCGGTAGACCAATCAGCAGTGCGGATATTATGTAATGGTAGTTGATGTGCGATCGCTTCATACTCCGGCAAAGAAATCACATAAGGCAAACAATACACCCGATAAATATCCTGCAAGTGCTTTTCTTCATCCGTCGTCAGTGGTGACTCATCAGTTGGTCGATGACACCATGTCACCATAATTAACTTGCCACCAGGCTTCAATACTCGGTAGCACTCCTGGAGAAACTTCTTTTTATCTGGCATATGTTCACCGCTTTCCAGCGACCAAACCAAGTCAAAAGAATTATCAGCAAATGGCATTGCTTGAGCATTTGCAACTTGGAATTGTGTTCTCAAGCTCAAATTCGCCTCTAGGGCGCGTTCCGTTGCTCTCGCGGCTTGCACAGGACTCAATGTAATCCCTGTAGCCTTAGCATTAAACTTTTCTGCAAGGTATAAAGAACTGCCGCCAATCCCACAACCCACATCTAGGATATTTTCTGCTGCTTGTACCCCTGCCCAATTAAGCAGTTCTTCAATTAAATCAATTTGAGCCTGACGACGATCTTTTTTCTGGGTACCGTCCGCGCCATAGTAGCCGTGGTGCATGTGTTCGCCCCAAACCTGTTCCCACAGACCAGAGGAAGCATCGTAAAACTGCTGAATTTGCTGGTAAAGTGTTGCGCTCATGTTTTAAGTTATTGAAGTCTTACTTGAAAAAGTTTAAAAGATATCTCTGCTATTTAGAGATTGATATTAATTTTTCTTTCTAAAGTATCAAAATAGAAGTATAAAAAAACTCCCCTCTTGAATGAAGGGAGTTAGCTGAAAAAATTAATGAATTTTATTGACTCAGCAACCCAATAGCCATCTCAAGATAGATTTTCGCCTTGTGCAAGGCTAGTAGCTTCTCTTGAGTGTACCTATCCGGGTAATTCATGATTCTCCCTTCCATCGTGATTTTGATAAGCGCTGCTTGCTCATCAGTAGGTGCATTCATCTCATCTATAGCGTTACTCAGTGCTTGCATAAAAGCAAAGGTAGGAGGTTTTAATCCCTTCCCTGCTTCAAACTGGGATAACGCCATACGAGGGAATACCATCAACGATGTAATCCATGAAGTCTTGTACCCTTTATTGCCAGTTGGTTTGATGCCGTAGCGTAAGCATAGGTCACGCAGTTCTTTGATGGTCTTTATTTCGAGTTCCGAACGTGTAAACATAGAGTTACCATTTCTCAAAAGTGGTATCGGTAGTGAACCGTTTTGCTGACTGATTTCACTACCGATTAAATACTCTATTTGGTTGCGCGCAATCGATTCAAGCTATATTTACCTTTATACATAAATGCCTAACCCGAAGGGAACTCCTGAAAATTTAGAACCAGGTCAACGAAAAGGACAGGAACCGTTAACGGCTAACCTCAGTTTTAGAGTGTCAGAGTCAATGAAAGAAGCAGTTAAAACTAAGGATGATCCGCCTGAATTTTGTCGTCAAGCTATTCAGAAGGCGCTAGATGACGGCGTGTAGTTAATTGTTCAGTAACTTATTGAATATAAAAAGCCTCTCTTACACAGTAGAGAGGCTGTATATTGCAAATAATTGTTTCCAAATACCATCAACAGGAATGACCAATTGCTCTGAAAGTTAGATTAATTCTTGGTTGAACCTTCTTCGATGTTTTTGGGATCTGATGCTGCCAAAAATGCTGCGTTGATCCCGCCATAACAACGAGGCTGCCATGTGTTAACTCAATTTCGGCTTTCAAATCCTTATCGTGCTTATGCCTAAACATAAACCTTCTTGCTCCACCAAAACTAACAGAACCAATTACAGGATTGTTACCTAGTTCGGGTTCAGCATCAGTGTGCCAGGAAATTCCATCATTTCCGTCTCTGTAAAGATTGAGCAAAACACTGTTAAAGCTAACTTTTGCAATCTCCTCAGCTTTCTCTTTTACTTGTAGCAACGTAGGCATCCAAGGTTCCGGGTCAAGATGAATCCCTGAGAATTTATATGACTTGTTTCTATCTCCATACCAAGCCGTTTTTCTTGGCAAGTTTACTTCCTTACCGTAAATTTTCATCTTGTCTTGTCGCCATTTTATTTCGTTAAACAAGGTTTGAAAAAGTTCATCGCTTTCTTGCTGATTAAAAAAATTGTGATAAAAAATTACATCTGCATCTACCATAGATAGGACTTCTTTTTCTGCACTCTTTAATGGCTCATCCATAATCGAATCAAACCCGGAAAATAAGCTACCTTGAATCGCATTTCCAGTTGATTTATTTTTCATTAAACTACTCCTAAAGTATAGCTGTAAACTGTCTTTCGTATCTTTTGATTATTCTGGTTTCAAATCTTCCAGTGTTAAAATAAAAAACATCTTTAGAAATAGATTCATTTGTATGAGATGAAAATTTAATCCTATGATTGTTACAAAATAAATTATGGAATTTATCTATTCTGTAATTATAAGTATTATGAGAAGGGCTTGTACAAATAATACGATTAATGCCTGTAAAAGAATTGTTCATTAATCTGTATAACTTATCTAAGTCGAATTTTTCTACATCGATTATGTTTGAAAAAAGATGAATTTTAATATTATCATTATTTGTATTAAAATCATTATAATTTAAGTCATCTATATACTTATTGACTGTCCAATTTATAAAATTATTAGGAAAACTGGTCTGCAACATTTGGCGAACAAAACCGTAACCACGCCAAAGTGCAATTGAAGATGGCTCTATGAGTGTGATTGATTCTATTTTAGGAGTAATACATTTTTCAATAAAATAATCAAGTAAAATGCAAGTTGCAAGCGCTTGACCACATCCCCAATCGATAATTTCTATGTTTTTACCTTCTATATATTCAAAGTTGGTTAAAGGAAACGCTGCATAGAGTTTATGAAAATGGTGTCCGCCGTAGAGAGCGATGTATGTATCACATTCTACTTCTTCCGTGAGTACTTTTTTCCCACGATCTATATTGGGTAAAGGAGTTGGAAGTTTTTCTATTGTGGGTTTGTAAATATCATCAAAAAACCGTGTTTGTATTTTCTGTGGACTGTTAACGAGCATGAGAAGCCTTAAGAGTGGATTTGACTACTCTCTTAAGTTACCCAGATCTTCACTAAATACTTAATGCTTATTATACTTAATTTTCTATGTATTGGCTCTGAAGGTATTATTGGTGAAACTTTCCATGTATCTCTCCAGGATAAATAAAAAAAACAGCTTACTCCGTACTTAACCTTAGACTATACATATTTTACTTAGTTTATATTTCACCACTTAACAGGCTTCAGAAGTTTTTTTAGTATAAGCGTACTATGCTGTGTGTATTACACTACGATTGACTGGCTTGAGGTTGCTGTTGCCCACTTTTCTGGGCAATTTGCTGCATTAGCTGTTGAATTTTCTCAGCTTGCTCAATGTTGCCTTGCTGACGATACTCATTATGGGCACGTTTCAAAACTCCACTGGCTTTGTTGAACTCGCCCTGATTATATAAAGTTACTCCCAAGTTATAGTAAGCTGAGGCGTTTTTAGGATTTAGGCGAATAGCTTGCCGATAAACAGAAATAGCCTGAGAAGCTTGACCTTAAATTGCTAGCAAATTTGACATATTATTGTAGGCTGTGGCGTTTTTAGGATCTAGCTGCAAGGCTTGGCGATAAGTGGCGATCGCTGGCTGTATTTGACCTTGTTGTTGCAAGGCGATCGCTAAGTTAAAATAAGCATTGGCATTGCTACTATCAAGATTAATTGCTTTCTGGTATGCCGCGATCACTCCCCACTCCCCATTACCCCTTATCCCCAGAGGGTGCCCCACCTTCCCCACTCCCCACTTCTAACTCCTAACTCCCACAGCTTCCGGCAAAATTAGCATGGCATCACCGAATGAATAAAAGCGATATCCAAAAGCGATCGCTTCGTTGTATATATTCAATAACCGTTGTCTGCCAATTAACGCACTTACCAACATCAGCAAACTGGAACGCGGTAGGTGAAAATTGGTAATCAAACCATCGACCACCCGCCATTGGTAGCCGGGATAAATAAACAAGTCTGTTTTACCACAAAATGGTTGTAAATTAAGAGATTGAGCCGCCCCTTCTAAAGCCCGTACTGCCGTTGTTCCGACAGCAATAATCCGACCGCCAGCTGCTTTAGTAGCGCGGATTTGCTCGACTGTGGCGGCGGGAACTTCAATCCATTCTTCATGCATGTGATGGGTAGTTACGTCCTCTACTTCCACAGGGCGAAATGTGCCTACACCAACGTGTAGCGTCACAAAAGCTTGATTTATTTTGCGATCGCCCAACTTTATTAATAATTCTGGGGTAAAATGTAATCCGGCTGTAGGAGCCGCGATCGCTCCTGGCTGTTTGGCATAAACTGTCTGATACTGTTCATCAGCAGCTTTTGAGTCAGTAATGTACGGTGGTAGCGGTATTTCACCAAATACCTCTAACAGTTGCACCAAAGATTTTCCCTCTGGCACATCAAATTGCAACAAACGCCCCCCGGTGGCTGCATCTGTTTCTAGAACCGTAGCTGTAAGTTCAGGACTCTTTACTGGGTAGGAATCTTCCCAATCCCCAATCCCTAATTGCCTTGGTTCAAAAATAATCTTCGCTCCCTGTTTGAAGCTTTTTCCTGGCTTAACTAAACTTAACCAACAGTTATGTTGCCGTTCTTCCAACAGCAACACCTGGATTTTAGCACCAGTGGATTTATGACCATAAAGCCGCGCTGGAATAACTTTTGTATTGTTCATCACCAACAAATCATTAGAGCGCAGCAGTGCAGACAAATCATGGAAAATGTGGTGTAGGGGCGCTGTTTGGGTGCCTGTGGTGGGAGAATTAACCACCAGTAAGCGTGAGCTATCTCTAGGAACTGCTGGGTTTTGGGCAATGAGTTCTGGAGGTAGTTTGTAGTCATAGCCAGCTATCGAGCAATCTAATTCAAAATCTTTTGCTTGTGATCCAGAGGTATCTTTCAAATTGGCTTCTACTAGTTTTTGGTTTATTTAGTATTTATACTCAATTAAAAAAGCTGATTTGAGCTTTCCCTTCTAAAGGAACTTTAAGGCATCTTCGCTCAGTTTTCTCGCTTGGCTATAAGATTGGTACTATTAAGTAACACGCAAAAATTAACATAAAAACTGGGTAAACCTCCCCATCTAAAAACGGGGGATTTTACCCTACCGGGAAGAGGCATTGATTGACGAATATAGATATGTAGGATTGGCTTTGATCCCAAGCACCAACAAACATGGAATACTTGTACTATCTGGCAAATGCCAGTCTAACCCTGAGGGTCGTTCAACACCTCCACGCTAGACCCCAGACACCAGTTTCTTTCGTCACCGTAATTCATCAAATTGATGGCTGGGTGGTTAGGATCAAACTCAAAAGTCAAGTCTCGCCTCAAGAGGATGGGGACTTTCGCGCTTTTCTAAATGAATTAGGAATTAGCTATGAGCCGCCAATGAGGGTGCAAATGGCACTTTGGAGTTTGGAAGCGGGACAGTGCCCTGTAGACGTGATGCGTCGCTATCAGGTAGCGATCGTCTCTCATGGTAGCCCAGAGAGAGACGAAATAGAGGCGTTCCGGCAACAGTTTGTCCGGGGCTTAGGCTATTGTCCAGAAACTTTGGCGTGATCCGATTTGGTTGTAACACCACTACCAAATTATTGGTCATTGGTAATCAAGATATTTTATCTATTACCAATTAACCATTATCAATTGAAGAGTCGAAAGCTGCCAGAATATATTCTTGCAGCTGAAACTTATATCCGGCTGCTGATGAAGTAGCTACAGCTTCCTGGCTTGGTGTAACCTCACTCAGATTTTTTGATATTCTTTGACAGTAGACAATAGCAACATCAAATCTACAAGAATAATCTGCTTTATCAGGGTAGTGGGCTAAGAATATTCCAGCTGTACGCGAGATTTTTGCTTGCTTTCGTGGGGTGATTGCGCTTCTTCCCCCTGCATCCCAACTCCCTGAACTGCGGGTTTTAACTTCAACAAATGCCAATAATGAGTCGGGAGTCGGGAGTCGGGAGTGGGGAGTGGGGTATTCTCCCCTGCTTTCCTGCTCTTTCGCAGTTACTCCATGATATTCAGCAATTATATCGATTTCTCCCCAACGGCTAGAAAAGCGACGATGGAGAATTATCCAACCTGTAGATTGCAACCATTGAGCTACTAGGTCTTCTCCTAATTGACCAATATCTGGACAATGCATATAAACTTTAGTATTCTCGGTTATTTAATGACTTAATTCAACAGGAAAATAAGAGTTTCTAGCAGTTACCCAAAATCATACTCCCCTGTTGTGCTTATTCTTCCCTTCCTGGCGTGGCATTCCCAACAGTCAAATTGAAGTTAACATAATTTGGGTAAATATCCATATTTTTAAAGGATTTTTGCGCTAACATCTCTGACTCAAGGATAATGAGATAGAGGAGGGTTCGCCATTGGCTAAAAATCGCATGAATTCTAAGTTAAGCGCCCGAATTTGGGCAAGCATACTCAGCCTATTCCTGTGGGGAATAGTTGGCATCACCACAACCGTAGGTTTTGCTCCCACAGCTTTGGCACTCGAATATAATAAAGAAATTTTGGTCGAGGCTGATTTCTCAGGACGTGATTTAACAGACTCCAGCTTTACCAAAGCTAATCTTCGCCAGAGCAACTTCAGCCACGCTAATTTGCACGGTGTCAGTTTCTTTGCAGCAAATTTGGAGTCTGCGAATTTGGAGGGTTCTGACTTGAGAAGTGCCACTTTAGACTCAGCTCGTTTAGTTAGAGCAAATTTGACAAATGCATTGTTAGAGGGTGCATTTGCCGCTAACGCCAGATTTGACGGTGCAATCATTGACGGGGCAGATTTTACCGATACGCTGCTGCGTTCCGATGAGCAAAAAAAGTTGTGCAAACTTGCCAAAGGAACTAATCCGATTACAGGACGAGATACGCGTGACACGTTGTTTTGTCCTTAGTAATTTACTCATTTTGCTAGTGGCGATCGCCACTAGTCAGAAACTCACATCTGGTAAAATTGGATCTCAGGTCTTGTTGAGAATGATACAAGAGAGTTAATAATAGCTGCAATACTTTTCAAAGCATGAGTGAAACACTTGCTAATATTGCCATACCGCCCCAGTTTCCCGATCATACTCAACTACCAGAGTCTGATGGTACGTTTGTGAAAAATTTTCAAGAGCATCCCCAAACCATCATTCTCACAGACTCAATTGCTCAGGTTTTGCAACCTCTACATCCAGATGGACAGTATTGCATTGGTCAAGATTGTGGTATTTATTGGCGAGAGACTGAACCACCAGAAAAAGGAGCAGCAGCACCCGACTGGTTTTATGTTCCTGGTGTACCACCAACGCTAGATGGCAAAAACCGTCGCTCCTATGTTTTCTGGCGGGAATACATACCGCCATTGATTGCCATAGAACTAGCTAGTGGTAATGGCGATGAAGAACGTGATGTCACTCCTTTACCTCTAGCTGGTAGTCGGGAAGGCGCAAAACCAGGTAAATTCTGGGTATATGAGCGAGTAATCCGAATTCCCTACTATGCCATTTATGAAATTAGTAATGGCAAACTGGAGGTTTATCACCTGGTAGATTTTTCTTACCACAAGATACAGCCTAATGAGCGAGGCCACTACCCAATTCCTCCTTTAGGAGTAGAACTAGGCTTATGGCAGGGAAGCTACTTGAATAATCCTGAGCAATTTTGGTTGCGCTGGTGGGATTTAGAGGGAAATCTGTTACTGATTGGTAAAGAAGAAGCCGAGTTGCAAAGGCAAAAAGCCCAGCAATCAGAACGAAAAGCTGCACAATTAGCAGAACGGCTCAGGGCAATGGGTATCGATCCAGAAGTAGAGTAATATTTACTAATGTTATGGTAAGCCGAAAAACCTAGTAATCACGGGTAAAAGCTTACTACAGACTTTAAACAGCTTTTCAGTAGTAGGCAAATCAGCACTTCATCGGCGGCGATCGCATTTCTTGCCTGAAGTCCAACTACAGTCTTGTATATCACTGTGCCGTCCTGAGCAATGTACCACCAACTGCATAAACGGCATCAAAACCAATTCTTTCTCCCCAAAGTGCTGCATCGGTTTGCTTGGATCGTAATCGAAGACTCGTTTCGACTAAATCATCACCGATTTCGTAATCTTTGTTTCAACATTAATTGAGATAATTTTGCCAATGTTCTCTTGTGTCTCAACTTTGGCACGGATACTTCTTTGATAGAGTTCTTTTCCACGTCGGGCGACTTCTTGGCTACTGAGCGTCGGGTGGGACATAAATAAATCCCCTGTTTAAGCTGTTAGATTCTTCACTTCATTGTAGAGCAGAAGCTATATATAGGAATCCTATTTGAGTTTTGAACAAGCTCCGTACATCTGAAGAGTGGCAAAGTCAAA
>NZ_JAQYWQ010000033.1 GCF_029379315.1 Nostoc sp. S13 | reverse complement strand
ACCCTTGTAGAGACGCGAAATTTCGCGTCTCTACATTCTTTTTCGGAGATGTTTATTCGGCTTAGGTGTAAATGGTGAAGGGTGGGATTTGTTCATTGAGTACCCAGTCACCAACTTCGTGGACTTTGTAGGCAACTGGATCATGCAGAGTATGAGTACGGACGTTGCGCCAGAAGCGATCAAAGCGATATTTTGTCGCAGCCGCACGAGTTCCCATGACTTCAAAAATCTTGCTTGTTACCTCTAATGCCACTCGTGTAGTCAAGACTTTGGCAGTGCTAATAGTAACAGCAGAGCTAAAAGTCGATGATTACCGACAGTAACCCCCCCAATCATAGTTAGAAACCAGAAGAGTAAAAGCAGTTCTAATTCCATGAGACTAATTCCAAAATCCCAAGCAAATTTCAGTGCTATCAATGTACCTATCAAAGGAATTATGATCGTGGCTGCGGCAAACCGCTTTTGTACTGTTTGTAATCATTTTTGATTGTTGCTCTGGTCGATTCCAATAGCCACCAGCTACAGAAGAACCTGACACCCAAATCTCTCCCACCTTGCCAGGGGGACACTGAGTTAAAAATTCGCGATCGACAATGGCGATTTTCTGATCTAACCAGGTGCGACCACAGCCCACAATTGTTTTACTCCCTTCCCCAGATTCAGCAGCCACCACCCGATTTTCCTCAAGGGCTGCTCCTTCAACTTGGCACAAAACGGGGGAAGCTGTTTTCAAACCTCCAGAAACAAATAAAGTCGCTTCAGCCATCCCGTAGCAGGGGTAAAACGCTTCTCGACGGAAACCGCAAGGAGCGAAATAGCTAGCAAATAACTTCATTGTCTGGGCACGGACTGGTTCGGCTCCATTGAAAGCCACTTCCCAACTGCTTAAGTCAAGACTAGAAAGCTGTTCGGGAGTAATCTTACGAACGCACAGATCATAAGCAAAATCTGGCCCTTACTTAACATTGTGACCTCTAACCTACATTTATTTCTCTGTTTTTAGCAAAACAAATTAACCGCTTAAGTCTTTTAAGCAATAGATATCTTCCATGAATCAGATTATGAACTGCTTAATAGATACGTTTTTCGCTACTTTCTCATTATGGGTTTTGTCTAATAGTCAATCACGCAGTTTAATTGCGTTATTTTGACATAACCTATATCTACCTTCTTGGTGAAGGTATTGAGAATAGCAAGCAATTTTTAGCTTAAAAAAGCTCTCTTGCTAGCAGTTTTTCCCATTATCTATATGCAGTAGCTTACAAAGTGCTTGCACACTAAGAAAACTGCTAAAACTAATTTTACTAAAGACTAGTGTTATTTTGACTTTGAAGATTCTATCTAGAGCAATCTTATTTGAAGTGTGAGCATCATAAAACAGAGAAACTTAACTTCTTCTCGGCTTTTATAAAGCATTTAAGATTGCTGTGTAATATTAATTTAACGAGGAGTGGCATTTAGCCAATATTGTACCCAATTTTCAACTTTAAACATTATTTAAACTGGAAGATAAGGCATATAAATAGAAATGCCATTATCTAAGAAAAGATTAGTCACAAAAAGTTTTTCCTATGCTCTAAACGTACCAATATCTAAATCTTTTTAGATGTGTTGGAAATTTATTTGGATTAAAAGTAATTTTTAATCCGAGATTAAAGCTATCATTGTTTGTTTTTGTTGTCAATCAATAAAAGCTAATTGAAGAAGAATTCAGGAGTCATAATACATTCGTCAGAATCAATCAGTCGGGGATTCAGACCCGCGACTTTCTTATTGACCACAAAACAAGAAAATTTTGTGGGGGTCTTAAACCCGATTATTCATCCACCAGTTGTACAGAATACCTTTCCTGTATTCTGACTCCTGGCACCTTTATTCTGTTCGATAAAATCAGTTAAACAAAATGTTTAGATAAAAATATATAGGTAGATATAGATGCAGAATCTCGCTAAATATATAACAAGCACATAATTAATTGGTTGCGACGAATTGCCGATTGTTTGTGCTACCCTGGACACTTCACTAATAGCAGAGATCATGTCAATATCTGTACGTCAGATCATTTGAAGATGGCAAGATAAATTAATGCCTTGAGGAAAAATCGGGGTATTTTCTAAACCAATTGCATTACGCTTCAGGAATCAAGGTAGTCTAGGAAGTAGCTGATTAGACATCTCCGAAAAAGAATGTAGAGACGCGAAACTTCGCGTCTCTACAAGGGTTCTAGATAACGCATATTTAATTTATGGAGATGTCTATTGATTCGGGTGCGGGTATGGGGGAAATAGTCGAAATAAGTTCTCTTGCAATTGATGATATTCCAGCGATATTGGAATGGCTCAAACAGACGGAGATAGCCAAACTGAGCAAGGGAAACCCTAACTTCTATAAGCTAGGGCGAAGCGTTCAATTCCAGCTAAATCAGCGTGAATTTGAATTTTACAATAGCTACCTTGATTTTGCAAAAGTTCTCGCACTGCATCCGCTTGTCCTGCCATCATCTCAATTAACCACACCCCACCCGGTTGCAAATAACTAGGGGATATTTCTATCAAATGGCGAATGCAATCTAAGCCATCAGCGCCACCATCTAAAGCTAGATGTGGTTCATGGTTAACTACTTCTGGTTGCAAAGTAGGTAAGGTGCTGGTGGGTATGTAAGGGGGGTTCGATACCATACCACTGAACTGACCTTTGAGAAATGCCAGTGGCTCCCACCAAGAACCTTGATAAAATTTAATCCGGTCAGCAAAACCCAAATTATCGGCGTTAGTTTGGGCGATCGCCAGAGCTTCTAAACTGTAATCAACTGCATGAATTGTTGCTTTTGGCAAGACATCTGCTAGTCCCAGTGCGATCGCTCCACTCCCAGTACCTAAATCTGCCCAGTGTCCTGAAGTATTACTAGCATCTGCTGCTAAATCAATTAAGGACTCTGTTTCTGGTCTGGGAATCAAAACCGCACTCGACACCGCGATTTGAAACTGACGCCAAGGTGTAGCTCCCGCAATATACTGCACTGGTAAGCGGTCATTTAATCGTCTCTGCCATAACTGGTCTAACTCTTCTAGCGGCAATTGCAGCTGAATTTGCGGCCAGTTTTTGAAAGACTCCAAACGCAGTGCCAAGCGGTCTAACCCAGCCACTTCTAGGAGTAGCCAATCTACCTCAGTTGGTGGGACATCAGTGGCTCCTGCTGCTTTAATCGCTGCATTCCGCCACTGCCAAAGTTGTAAACCAGAAACTATCAGATGTTTCTCTTCCATGCCTCAACCTTGGAGTGCATATCCGTTATTTTTTCGGAGCGGCCGCAGGAGCAGGGTTGGCAGCTGGTGATTGATTCGGCGCAAGCGATCGAATAAAATTGATCGACTCCCGCGATGGATACAGAATAATTTTATTTATACCAGGATCGTTGCTGCTATTGAGAGCCTCTAGAACACCGTACAAATCTACCACCTGAATCTCAGTGTTGTCTGCTTCCTTTGGCACGGCTTTTTTGAATTGGTCTAACAGAGCCACTGCTTGTTCTTTTTCAAAAAAGAATGGGATTAATCGCTCGTTGCCTTTTGGAACCGGAATGGTCAGATAGCTATTATCTTTCTTAAATTTAGGTACAAATAAGGGAATACCATTGAATTGCTGCCCTTTTTTACCATTTTGATTCAGCATACTTGTTGCCGAAGCTACCTGTTGTTGTGTCGGCACTAAAGTATAAATTACAGAGTCTGATTTCTTTTTGCTTTCTTGGACTATTTTATAGTAGTCTGCCAAGGACAAAGGTCTCACTTGTAGCGTGCTTGCCAACTGGGGGTTTTCTTTTTTGAGCCGATTGTCAAGGAATTTTTGAGCATCTTGCTTGCTAATAAAAAATCCCACTTGCGAGATCGGCTTGGATGCGTTGTTCCTCGACAGAACTACGAATTCCCCTTTAGGATTGGTGAGCGTGAATACAGGTACTTCTTGGAGTTTTTTCACTACCTCATTTTGTGGCAACGCGATCGCTTCTAGATTGCCTATTCCTGGTAGATTGCCTATTCCTGAAAGTCCCGCCAAAAATATACTGCTAGCTATACCCAATGTTGCGCCCAAGCGGATAAATGATTTCATGACTGCTCCTCGCATCAATAATCCAATTAAATTAAACAAATGGTTGGATTTGCACAGCACCAACTAGCTTTAGTTATATAGCAATATATTTCAGTTGTGAAAAATTAATTGTGCGCGTTGAGGTTGAGTGTTAACCGTGAGGCAGCCCGGTCTTGTTCTTCCAACAAAGAGGGACTGCCGAACCCGGAGGGTCAACGGTCAAAATATAATATTCCGCAACTATTTAAGATTGCTATAGTATCGTTTTCACAAATTGACTATGCTAAGGTTGTGTATTTCTCGGTTTCATTTGGCTATTCACCGGGAAATACGGTAGATGCCTATTATATAGGAATCCTACTTGAATCTTGCTCAGTATACTGCCAAGGAAAGCTTTGTATGTCAAGCTTCTAAGCGCTTAGTTGTTCAAAAATCAAATATGAGTACTATATGTCTTCTCAAACACTGAAAAGTCTCTTTATCTCTGGGACATTGGAGATGATAAACGCCATTTTATCGGCTTTTTCTAATATCGGGTGACGCTATTACTTAATCAATCGTTCCATCTGCGATTGGTTTAATCTCTTCTCAAATCTATACAGAGCTAAGTGTCACTTAAGTACGAAATTTGCCTGTTAGGTTTAACAGCCAACCCAACAGCAGAACAGCCTAATTGTTCTTCTCTGTAAAAATATGCAATTAAATTGCACATCTTGGCAAAGTAAAAAAACTGTTAACTATATTATTTAAATCGGGATGACAGGATTTGAACCTGCGGCATCCTGCTCCCAAAGCAGGCGCGCTACCAAGCTGCGCTACATCCCGGTGAGATTTATCTACTTTTTTTGGTTTGGTTTGCACTTACCATCAAAGCGATTGGGCTTTCGCAAAAGCATTAATTCAATCATATCACATAACACGGCTTATGCCTAATCTTTTTCATCTTTTGCAAAAACAATATTGATTAGAATCTTACACTGATAAAGGTTTTTTGCCGACTTAGTTTTACAAGAGATATACTTGTTCGTTCGTCGGCTGAACCTTGCAAAACCAGATTAAAATAATAGATTTTTGCTATTATACCTGATTTTCTTGTGCGAATCGGCTTTTATTTTGATTGAGCGCTAGTGAGGATACCAGAACATGCCTTTGATACCTTCAGGATCAGCCATAAACCCCATAGTTCGGTAGAAATCTACAACATGGGGGTCGGCGAAGAGAGTGACATTACTAATTTCTTCACTCCTAAGTTTTTTGAGAACGTATTTCATCAGTGCCTTGCCCAGTCCTTGACTTTGAAAGTCTGGGTGAACCACCACATCCCAAATAGTGGCATTAAACGCGTGATCTGAGGTAGCGCGGGCAAAACCAATGAGCCGCTTTTGGTTTCCTCTCACCTGCCACATTGAGGCGACAAGAAAACTATGCTCAATAGCTTTTTTCACTTTTCTTAGAGGACGACGCGACCAACCAACTGCATCACAGAGTTCTTCTAGCTCATATAGGTCAATGTCTCGCTCCGTGCTGAAGACGATGCGAGCATCCTTTGAAGAAGCTTCGCTAATGCTGCTGGGGTTGGAGTTGCCCACAGTTTGCGCTGTATGCTCTTCAAAGGGGTTTGTCCTAGTTGTCGCTACAGATTCAGGAGTACTAAACCAAGTTTTCCAAAAACCCATGCCAACGTGGTTCGGGTAGTATAACTAAATTGGTTTCCACTCTCAGGAGCGTTGATTCACGTTTAACATAGCTACTTCCATTTACTACCCCTGACACTCAAATTTTTTCGGTTGCTTTCGGGATTTGCAATGGCAACAGCCAGTTAGAGCGTGTTTCACACCAATCATTTTCAACTTTAGCATTTTGTTGTAAAGGCTAGGAGAAATTCACCAAAAGGGTAAGGATATAAGCAATTCAAAATTCACGCATTCAAAATAGAAAAACCTAATCCTGGCAATTACTCGTATAGAGCTTAAATGCACGTTAGCTTAGGAGTGAATTGTATACAAGGGATTGGGTATGGGGCAAAACAGTTTCTTAACAGCACTACTTAGTCCCCCAGTTCCCAACACCCAGGTGACGAAAGCAAGCGAGTCTTACCCTTAACAATGGCTTCTGGTTTAAAATCTTCAACACTGGAACTCCTAAAGCGCTTTAACCGAGCGTTTCCCCAGTTTTATGAGCAATTCGTCAGCAGTGAGATTCAACTGCAAAATTTACGGTTAGCCTACCGTCTCTATAAAACTAGACGCGCTGTTATTGAACTGAAACCGGAAGGTAGTAAAAGTGCCTTGCATTTTGCTTACCGCAACCAGTCTTTTCTCCTCAGCGATATTTTTGGTGTACTAGCAGCTTATGGGTTGACTGTCCACGGTCTAAGTCTATACGGTCAAATCCGTCCGCCAATGTTAGTTTTTATCAAACTATTGGTGTCTCGTGGTAGTAAAGCCTTGACCGAGAAAACCGCAGAAAATGTCTGTCGCGCCATTCGTGAGGCTTTAGGAGGTCGGTTTGAGGTAGAAGAGATGCTGGCAGTAGAATTCAATCTTGATACTGGTTTAGAGCAGGTACAAACTGAGTTCTATGTCGATCCGGTCTTTCATCTCCCTGCCCTAGTGATTGAAGCCGATAATCAACCAGGATTATTTTACAAAGTAATGTATGCCATCTGGCAGGAAGACCTGCTGGTAGTCAATGCCAATTTACTGGTTTGGCGCGGACGTACACGGCTAATTCTTTACTTGTTGGGGCCAAATGAAAGCCTCATTCCTGAATATCTCGGTCACAAAATTGCTGAAGGAGTGGGACAGAGGCTGCTGGGTAAATAATAAAAGTTATGAGTTATGAGTTATGAGTTAAAAATTAACAATTCCTCACTCTTCACTTCTAACTCTCTTCTTATTCCGTATTTAGTCGCACCTCTCCTTCGGGGTACGATATAAGTATGGCAACTATCGAAATCTTGGGCGTTCCACACGCATACGAGCTAACGGCTCCCACTTCCTGCCCCAATGCTTTAGTATTTATCCACGGTTGGCTTAATAGCCGTGGATATTGGCAACCTGTGATTTCTCGCCTATCAGATGATTTGCAGTGCCTTTCCTATGATTTGCGGGGTTTTGGTGAATCCCAGTCCCAGGTAAAAACCGATTTTAGTCGGGCACAAACGTCTCTGAGTCTTACGCTCATCTCCAGTAGTGTGGTTGGCTCACCTTTCGATTCTCTTTATACTCCTGCTGCTTATGCTCAGGATTTAGCAATTCTCCTGAAACAGCTGAATATTACCAGTGCTTGGCTAATTGGTCACTCTTTGGGAGGCACGATCGCTCTTTGGGGAGCAGATCAAATACCTGAGTGTATTAAAGGAGTTATCTGTATCAACGCTGGCGGTGGTATTTACCTTAAAGAAGCCTTTGAGCAGTTTCGCTCGGCGGGTCAGAAATTTTTGCAAGTCCGCCCGCGTTGGCTGTCTCAACTGCCTTTGATTGATTTGCTGTTTACTAGAGCCAGTGTGGCACGTCCTTTGGAGCGCTATTGGGCACGTCAACGGCTGATTGATTTCGTTGTGGCTGACCCAGAAGCGGCTCTGGGAGCTTTGTTAGACTCCACAACTGAAGAAGAAATCAATCGTTTACCTGAGCTAGTATCCCAATTGAAGCAGCCAGTTTATTTTTTGGCTGGTGCCGAAGATAAGGTTATGGAACCCAAGTATGTACGCCATTTAGCTAGCTTTCACAGACTGTTCCAATATTCTGGTGACAATGTTTTGGAAATTCCTGATTGTGGACACCTGGCAATGTTGGAACAGCCGGATGCAGTGGCTGATCACATTCGGTCAATAGTCAAAAGTCTATAGTTATTGGGCATTGGGCATTGGGCATTGGGCATTGGGCATTGGTGGTTATAACTCAATACAGTTCAGTTAAGCATTTCTTCCTTCTCTGCTAGACGCTGCGGTTGGCGCAAGCCTCTCATAGAGATGGTGGTAGCCTGCGGCAAGCCCCTTTGTATCTACGTTAAAAAATTGACTTTGACAAAGAGTTAAGCGTTAACCCAAGTGTATTGAGTTACAACTAACAAATTACAAAGGACAAATGACAAATGACTACTCAAAAGGTTCATACAACTTCATCACCTGGGTAAGCGCTAACCTAGACTCAACGCCCAGTGTGATGGGGGATGTATGACCACAGGATAGATGGTCAGAGGCGGCACAGCCGATCATGGCGGCGTTATCGGTACAGAATTTCAGAGGGGGGAATAGGACGCGTAGGTTATGTTCAACGGCGGCGGCTTGGAGATTTTTTCTCAACCCGCTATTAGCTGCTACACCGCCACCAACGGCAATTGTGTCTAAACCATAGTCTAGGGCACAGGCGATCGCTCTTTTGGTTAGCGATCGCGCCACGGTTTCCTGAAAGCTAGCTGCTACATCTGCCACTGGTACTTGTCCACCATCTTTCTCTAACTGCTGCACTAAACGTAATACAGCCGTTTTTAACCCACTAAAACTCGTATCATAACGATGAAACCCCCCGCCCGCTAGAGAAACTTTTCCTTCTGGTAGGGCAAAGGCTTGGGGATTGCCCTGTTGTGCCAACTTGTCAATCATCGGTCCACCGGGATAACCCAGTTTTAACAATCGCGCCACTTTATCAAAGGCTTCACCCGCAGCATCATCACGGGTTTGTCCTAATGTTTCGTACATACCACAATCTTTGACATAAATCAAGCTTGTATGTCCGCCAGAAACTAATAAACTCAAGAAAGGGGGATTTAAAGTTGATTCACTCAAGTAAGTTGCGTAAATGTGACCTTCGAGGTGATGAACTCCCAAAAATGGCTTTTTGTGTACCATTGCCAGGGTTTTGGCAGCAGTTAACCCCACTAACAGCGCTCCTACGAGTCCAGGTGCACAAGTGGCGGCAATTGCGTCAATTTTTCCCCAGTCTAGTTGGGCTTGCTCTAAGGCTTGAGCGATCGCTTCATTGATTGTTTCCAAGTGCTGGCGAGACGCGACTTCTGGCACTACCCCACCATACTGTTGATGGACTGGAATTTGCGAGGCGACGATACTGCTGTAAACTTCACGATTGTTAACAATTGCGACGGCAGTTTCATCACAGCTTGTTTCTATTGCTAAAACGGTTGCCATTGAGAGTAATGAGTACTGTTAGCGGATAGCTAGGGTTTAGCCCGTGCTGAGTCTGGAGTCCTGAGTAATAAAGAAAAAATGTTGCTTCTTTACTACCCTACAACAACAATTCTTATACTCGGCGCTCTAACTGGGCACTCAACACTCTATTTTGGTTGAGAAGCTTTAACTTTTATTTACTTAAACTTTACTCGGTTCCCACCCAAGAGTATGATGACTTCCTAGTTATGCAAATAAACAAACTGTACAAGCCGCTTCGTTTTGTACAAAGAACTTTTTGTTTTGTAATAAAAGGAAACAACTCTATGCGACGATTGTTTGCTTTGATGTTAGCGATTTGTCTTTGGTTCAATTTTGCCCCCCCAGCAAAAGCTTTAGGGGCTAATTTGACACCGTGCAAGGACACTCCCGCTTTCCAAGAGCTAGCAGCTAATGCCCGTAATACCACTGCTGACCCCGAATCCGGGAAAAAGCGGTTTGAGCGTTATTCTCAGGCGCTGTGCGGCCCTGAGGGATACCCTCACTTAATTGTTGATAGTCGTCTGGATCATGCTGGTGACTTCCTGATCCCTAGCATTCTGTTTTTATATATTGCTGGTTGGATTGGTTGGGTAGGTCGTGCCTATCTGCAAGCAATCAAAAAGGAATCTGACACTGAACTAAAAGAAGTCCAAATCGATCTTGGTTTGGCACTACCCATCATCGCCACAGGCTTTGCTTGGCCCGCAGCAGCAGTCCAAGAACTTCTCTCTGGCAAATTAGCAGCCAAGGATTCAGAAATTCCCATTTCCCCCCGCTAAATCAGCTTAACTAATTCGTTTTGTTTTGGAGACTAAATTCATGGCAGACAAAGGCGACCAATCAGCTTATTTGATTAAATTCATTTCCACAGCGCCCGTAGCAGCTACCATCTGGCTGACTATTACAGCAGGCATCTTGATTGAATTCAACCGCTTTTTCCCCGACCTGCTTTTCCACCCACTGCCATAAGTGTCAAACAATTTTGGATTAGATTTGCAATTTTGGATTGACACTGCCCACAAGGGATCGGGTATGAACCGAAAAATTCTTTTAATCCAAGTTGCGCTGGAAGCGCACCAAAGGTGCGACCCAAAATCTAAAATTGTTGGTCAAATGGGATTTAGGACAGTTGAATATCTTGCTTTTTGCTTAATATTGTGTAGTTGATCTATTCAGCTTATTTAGGCAGAATTATCACCAAAATAGGTAGCAAAATAGTTTTTTGAAACTCGTGATTCTGTTTACAGATCGCGAGTTTCACACTCTGAAAACTAGCTAAATTAATTTTTCTAAACTTCCCAGCCAAAAGACATCTTTAGCCACAATTATTATTAATATGAAAATGCCACCATTTTAATTTAGAGGCGAACATAAAATATGGCACAAGCAGTAGATGCATCAAAGAATCTTCCCAGTGATCCCAGAAATCGGGAAGTTGTTTTTCCCGCATTCGGCGATCCGCAAATTGGCAACCTAGAAACTCCGGTTAATTCTTCTCCCTTGAGCAAGTGGTTCATTAATAACTTACCTGCCTATCGTCCAGGTCTTAGCCCTGGTAGACGTGCGCTAGAAGTGGGAGCAGCTCATGGTTACTGGCTATTTGGCCCCTTTGCCAAATTGGGGCCACTGCGGGACACAGCTAACGCTAACTTAGCTGGGTTACTGGGAGGCATTGGCTTGGTTGTTGTTCTTACCGGCGCCCTATCGCTGTATGCCAATAGCAATCCGCCCAAAGCACTTCCTAGTGTTACCGTACCCAGACCTCCGGCAGATGCTTTTAACTCTAAAGAAAGCTGGAACAACTTCGCCAGTTCTTTCTTGATTGGTGGTATTGGTGGTGCAGTAGTCGCTTACTTTTTGAGTAGTAATCTGGCGCTAATTCAAGGTCTATTTGGTTAATTACTAGGAGTTAGCAGTTAGGAGTTTAAATTCATAAGTTCTAACTCTTAACCGGAGGCGGAGCGTCTCCGGCTCCGCTCCTAACTTATTTAAACAAAACCGCTTCAATATCATTTAAAGCAGTTTTCAAATCGTCATTAACGATTTGAATATCAAATTCATCTGCGGCTTGAATTTCTTCTTGGGCGCGGAGTAAACGACGGGCGATCGCTTCTTCAGAGTCTTGGCCACGAGAGCGTATTCGTTTCTCTAATTCATCAAAGGAAGGCGGTAAAATAAAAATTCTGAGGGCACTGGAGAAAGAAGCACGAATTTGTCTTGCCCCTTCTAGTTCAATTTCCAGCACCACCAACTTACCGGAATTAATTTGGTTAAGCACAGCTTCACGCGGAGTGCCGTAATAGTTACCAGCAAATTCTGCCCATTCTAAAAATTCACCTTCAGTAACTAATTGTTCAAACTTACTGCGGCTAATAAAGTAATAATTTTTGCCATCGATTTCCCCTGGACGTGGAGAACGAGTCGTCACGGATACGGAATAATATAGTTCCGAATGACGTTGTAGGAGCGATCGCATTAAAGTGCCTTTACCGACCCCACTGGGGCCAGTTAAAACAATTAACTTGCCTAAATGTAAGCATTCTTGGGTAGTAGCACTACTCTGGATGGGTAAAACTGGCATCATCCCTTCAACCTGTGAATCAATCAATAATTATTATTCATTAGTTTTGTACTCCTGGCCAAGTCCACTAGTGACTAAAGAATTTGTAGCAAGTGTGAAAGAAAACTTGTCTAATTCACATACTACGGTCGATATGGTGCAAACAGGAGTGGAAATAATCCACTGCTAGTCAATTATCTACAGTTTGATGATCGCGGGAAATCACAAAGCGATTCGCTACTGTTTCCGGCTGAATCGCTGACAAAATTACGTGGCTGGAATCGGTAATAATTACAGCTCTAGTCCGACGACCGTAAGTTGCATCAATCAGTTGACCTCTGTCCCGTGCATCGGTAATAATCCGCTTAATCGGGGCAGACTCTGGACTGACAATGGCAACTACTCGGTTGGCAGACACGATGTTACCAAAGCCGATGTTGATTAACTGAATGTCCATAAAAAACTGACGCTAAACGCGGTTTGATAAAGCTTGAAATAAACTTCTTTCCATGTTATCGCCAAAAAACGGGAGTTACAACGCTCAAATTCAAGCCAATCTGGGTTTTTAAATAATCTCTGCTTCTTTTAGCTATTTATTAACTATTTTTCCTAAAAATATTCCTAAAGATACGTTTACTGTATTTGCTATTGAATAAATACATAAACTAAATAGATAGCTTTTATACTAGTGCCAACACGATAACCGAAACGGCACAACTACTTTATTCGTGTATGTACCACCTTAAAACCTTTTCTCTACCTTCACCCTCCCATTGACTAACCAAACGTGATTTCTTAACCTGCTCCAGCGCATCCTGTGATTTTTTAACCTGCTCCAGTGCATCCAATGCTACTTTAGCCGATTTTAGTCGTCGTTTTAAGCTCGGTTCAGTCATCAACTGTAGCCAATTAGCCAATGCAGGGCTGAGATTGACTACTTGCTCATAAGCAATCCGTCCATCATCTTGGGGTAACTCTGTTGGATGTCGCCCAGTTACCAGATAAATCAAAGTTGCCCCTAAACTGTAAATATCGGATGCAGGAACAGTTTGTCCACCAAATTGTTCCATCGGCATATAACCGTAAGTTCCAACTATCGTGATTGTTCCTTGAGGGATGTTAACAGCAGTTTGAACAGAGCCAAAATCTATCAGATACACCTTAGCAGAACTGTACTCCGTTTGCTCAGTTAAAAGAATATTACTAGGTTTTATATCTCGGTGAATGACGGGAGGTAGCCGACTATGAAGATAAGTAAGGATTTCTAAGATATCTATAGCAATCTGTTTGACTGAAAATTCTTTAAAAGTTCTACCCGCTTGGACGTGTTCTTCAAGTGACCTAGCATTGATATAGCTTTGAACTAGGGCAAAACCGCGCTCAATCTCAAAGTAATTGAGATAACGAGGAATAGCGGGGTGATCCAATGATTTTAAAACTTCTGCTTCTCGTTCAAAAAGTTTTAAGGATTGCCATTCAAAGTCTTCATTAAATGTCAGTAGCTTAACCACAACTAATTCTTGAGTTTGATGATCCATAGCCAACACAGTTTTACGACCGGGATTTTTACCCAGTTGTTTTTGAATTTCGTAGCGACCAATCAACATCTGATCTAGCATAGCTTTTTCAAAATCTCACTTGATTTATTACATACACTTCCCATTTGTGTAATTTCATAATCATATTTAATCCACATTCCGCAGGTCTATCAGCTACCCTTACATTAAAATGATCGCATCTCACCAAATTCCTTGATATATTCCACCAACTTTCTGGTATAACCACCCTCAGAGATTCGTGTCAAATTCCCTACCAGAATAAACAATTCTCGCGCTCTGCTAACAGCAACATTGAGTAAATTAGGTCAGCGATTAATAAACCAGAGGCTATCAGTTGCTTGGCATTAGCGAGTCAAAAAAAATTATCACTGATTTCTGTCCACCTTGGGGTAAATATAGCGAAGCTGTCACCAAGTGCAAGATAGGCTGAAAGCCTTACTGTATAAGCTTTTCAATTGTCGCATTTTGATAAATCATCCAGTTCTTGTTTACTTCTTGTTAGAGAAGGCTGTAACCAAAGAATAAGGGTTTCAGTTCTGTCATTGGCATACTACAAATATCGGTTTTAGGTAAATTTGTATTACTTTGCTTCTAGTGTCAGCTTCACTATATTTACCGCTACTTGTCCCACACCTCTGGGACTTTTACAAGAGGTCTATTATTTAATATTCTTCTAATTTACGAAGATTGGGGATTAGGTTTTATTGACGCACACTTCCAGCTTGACAATCGCGTAACCAAGCTTTAACCCCTTGGGCAACCGTACCGTTACTACTATCGCGTGGCGGGGATAGTGGTTGCTGTGCTGAATGGGAACCAATTTGAGAAAACATCATCACTAGTCGCCAACCACTTTTAGTTTTAGTCAACAACAGCCAGTGGAATTCCTGTAATTCTACGGCTTTCTTTCCTATGTACTGCCGCTCCAAAGTAGTAAAGAAAACTTGCTCAACTCCTGATGCAGTACTTTTAGGCGCATCTGTACTATATTCTTCAAGATTAAGGGGCAGAGGAGTAAACTCAGGTCTTCCTGCCACTAACATATAACTGTAAACATCACTGCTTCTACTGAGGCGGCGGGCGCGTTGACTAGCGCGATTAGTATAACTAGGTAAATCTTTCAGTAGCTGTGTAGTTAATATTTCTAAATTTTGCTCAGAACACAAAGACCTTGCCCCACCGTTGACATTTTCCTTTTCTGCGATCGCAGAGGGTTTAGAGGTGAGATTTATCGAGAACGCTGGATAAGCAAGGCTATTTGATACTAAAACCCAGAAGCCACAAGCTAAAAGCCAACTATAATTTTTCTTTCTGAGCCAAGAAGCAAGATTCTTCTCCCCTACACCCTGCACTCTCTCTCCCAGTTTCTCACTGACTCCTAGCTTCATGCCACCGTGCTTAACTCCTCAGAAATCCTCTTCCAGGCTAACTCAGGCTCAGTAGCAGTAGTGATCGGCCGCCCAATCACTAGATAATCTGCCCCAGCAATGATTGCTTGCGCTGGGGTAAGCGATCGCTTTTGATCACTTTTATCTGCCCAAGTTGGTCTAACCCCCGGACAAACAAGCAAAAAGTCATCTCCACAAGTTTGCCGTAGCTGTGCCACTTCTTGGGGCGAACAAACTGCCCCATCCAATCCCGCCTCTTGAGCCAGCAATGCCATTTCTAGAGCGTATTCTGGTAATTCTAAGGGAATCTTTAAATCAAAGGCCAACTGCCTAGTAGAAATGCTCGTTAACAAAGTGATAGCAATTAACTTAGGCGGTTTTACACCCGCTTGGGCAGCCCCTTCTTGTGCCGCCTCTATTGCCGCTTTTAAGGCATCTTCACCAGAGGCAGCATGAATTGTTAACAAATCCACCCCATATTTAGCTGCACTACGACAAGCGCCAGCGACTGTGTTCGGGATGTCGTGAAACTTTAAATCTAGGAAAATGCGCTTTTGTCGGGACTTTAACACTTCTAGAATTTTCGGCCCAGTGCTGGTAAACAACTCTAAGCCGACTTTCCAGAAACCGATTTGCGGAAGTTGATCTACAAGAGCGATCGCACTTTGTTCATCCGACACATCCAAAGCCACAATAATTCGTTGTTCTGTGTTCATTTGCGATTCCCCATTCCCTACTCCCTACTCCCCATTTAAACTAAACGCACAAACTTATTTTTCCCAACTTGTAAAACCTTACCTTGTAACTCAGCAGGATCAGCAAAAGTAATATCGACATCGGTAATGCGATCGCCATTTAAGCGCACCCCACCCTCTTGAATTTTCCGCTTTCCTTCGCTGGTACTTTTGCACAAGCCAGTGGCACTGAGAATATAGGCTAACTTAGTCGGAAACTGCGGCACGCCAGCTAGAGAAAATTCTGGAACGGCACCTTCCTTTCCACCGCTTTGGGCTGCTTCTTTCGCCTCTTGGGCTGAGGTTTCGCCGTCGTACTGTTTGACAATTTCCCATGCTAGGAGTGTTTGGCGATCGCGGGGATTTTCTGGCAGTTTATCCAAAGGTAAATCTGTCAACAGTTCAAAATACTGTGACAGCAAATGATCGGGAACTCCTTGCAACTTTTGATACTTTTCTGCTGGATGTTCCGACAAACCAATATAATTACCTAAAGACTTGGACATTTTTTGCACCCCATCCGTGCCAATCAAAATCGGCAGCAGCATCCCAAACTGGGGCTTTTGACCAAAATGACGCTGCAAATCTCTGCCTACAGCAATGTTAAATTTCTGATCAGTCCCTCCCAATTCCACATCTGCCTCAACGGCAACCGAATCAAAACCTTGCATCAAGGGGTATAGGAACTCATGGATAAAAATCGGGTTCTCTTTTTTATAGCGATCGGCAAATCCTTCCTTCGCCAACATCTGCCCCACCGTCATCGTGGAAAGTAACTCCAAAATTTTCTCTAAGTTGAACCCAGAGAGCCATTCGGAGTTATAGCGCACCTCTAACCTTCCTGGTGTGTCAAAATCCAAGATAGGACGTACTTGGTCAAGATAAGTCTGAGCATTTTGAGCTACATCTGCTTCTGTCAGCTGACGACGCACCTCAGATTTCCCAGTCGGATCGCCAATGCGTGCGGTAAAATCGCCAATAATTAGAACTGCTATATGACCTGCATCTTGAAACGCTCGCAGTTTCCGTACCGGTATGCTATGACCGAGATGAATATCAGTACCCGTAGGGTCAATCCCCAATTTGATCCTCAAAGGTTGGTTTGTAGTTACCAAGCGCTTTTCTAGACTTTCACTGTTAACATCAACTGGTTGTGGGAAAACTTCTACTACACCACGACGCAGCCAAGCAAAATCTGGTGTCATACTAGAAAATCCACTGTTAGCTATATTTTGCACACTAGAAGTTAAGTTGGTTATAAACACTTGCAATTTATCCGCTTTCTCATCTGCCAAACTACTATAATTGCAAAAAATTAACCGTCTTGCTTCGCCCAATCAATTACAGTTAAATTTATAAGTGAGGAAGTGTAATAGCCGTGTCGTCTTCTAGGACTTTTGAAGATAAGCAGCCACAACGTCGGGCTTCATCAGGTTTTGAGTTTATGAAAGGAGTCGGTCAGGTAACTGGCGGTACTCTGCTTTCAATCACCATGCTGGCAAGTTCCATTGTAGCCGGAGGACTGGTTGGTTTAGCGATTAGTTTCCGTAATTTGCCAGATGTGAGACAGCTACGTAACTTCTTTCCCTCAGAAACAACTTACATTTATGACGTTAAGGGCAAACTCTTAACCAGTATCCACGGAGAAGCCAACCGGGAAGTCGTACCCCTAGATAGAATTTCCCCGAATCTCAAACGGGCGGTATTAGCAAGTGAAGATAGCCACTTCTACGATCACCACGGTATTAACCCCGTCGGCGTTGGGCGGGCTGTAGTAGTTAACGCGGCAGCAGGTGGAGTCCGAGAGGGTGGCTCTACTGTTACTATGCAATTGGTAAAAAACCTGTTTTTATCTCACAAGCGGGCTTTTACCCGCAAGTTAGCAGAAGCAGTGCTGGCAATCCGGTTAGAGCAAATTCTCAATAAAGACCAAATCTTTGAAATGTACCTCAATCAAGTTTATTGGGGTCATAACAATTATGGTGTACAAACGGCGGCACGCAGTTACTTTAATAAGTCAGCAGAATATTTAAGCTTGGGTGAGTCGGCAATGATGGCGGGTTTAATCCAAGCACCAGAAGAATTCAGCCCGTTTGTGAGCATGAAGCTGGCAAAACAGAAACAAAAAGAAGTCCTGGGACGGATGCTGGAATTGAACTGGATCAGCCAGTCAGAGTACGACGATGCCCTCAAGCAACAAATCAAACTTGGTAAAATCAAATCCTTTCAAGGTAGTGCCCTACCCTATGTAACCAATACTGTAGCGCAGGAGTTAGCTAAGAAGTTTGGGCGTGAAACACTACTCAAAGGCGGGATGCGAGTTCAAACTACAGTTGATGCCGACTTCCAAATCATGGCAGAAGAAACTGTCAGTAAGTGGCATAAATCACTACTAGAGCAGGGATTATCTAAGAATCAAATGGCCCTGGTGGCAATTGATCCGCGCACACATTTTATCAAAGCCCTGGTAGGTGGTATAGATTCTAAGACCAGTGAATTCAATCGTGCAACTCAATCTCAACGCCAGCCCGGATCTTCTTTTAAACCGTTTGTATATTATACTGCTTTTGCTAGTGGTAAATATACGCCGGACTCAACGGTATTAGATGCCCCAGTTAGCTATCGAGATGGTAACGGTTGGTACTTTCCCAGAAATTATGATGGTACTTTTAGGGGAGAGATGCCAATCCGCACAGCTATAGCCCAATCGCGCAACATTCCCGTGATCAAAGTTGGTAAGGCTGTGGGGATGAATAGAGTCATAGAAACCTGCCGTACCTTGGGGATTATGAGTCCGATGGAACCTGTGTCTTCTTTGCCACTTGGTGCAATTGGTGTCACCCCTCTGGAAATGGCTAGTGCCTATGCTACCTTTGCTAATTATGGCTGGCAATCTCCACCAACTGTAATTGCCCGCGTCACCGATAGTAGTGGTAACGTGTTGCTAGACAACACCCCCAAACCCCAGCTAGTTCTCGATCCTTGGGCATCAGCAGCCATTATCGATGTGATGCGATCGGTAATCACTGAAGGTACAGGTAAAGGCGCTGCGATCGGTCGCCCAGCCGCAGGAAAGACCGGAACAACATCATCAGAAAAGGATATTTGGTTTGTTGGTACTGTGCCACAGTTAACAACTGCTGTCTGGGTAGGGAGAGACGACAGCAGACAATTAGCTGACCATGCCACAGGTGGTGTTTTGGTTGCTCCCATTTGGAAAGATTTTATGCAGAAGGCACTTAAGAAAGTACCAGTAGAAAACTTCAAGCCACCTTCCCAGTTTTCTCGTCCCAAGTCACAATAATTTTAGATTTTAGATTTTAGATTTTGGATTTTGGATTAATTGCCAATCCAAAATCCAAAATTCAAAATCTAAAATTGACTAGGGCTGTTTTTCTAGCTCGGCTTTCATCCGTTCTAAAGTGAGGTGCATTTGATCAAACATTTGTTGCGGGGTTACACCGAACTGACCTAATTGCGTTTTCAGTTGTTCTACTGTTATTTGTGCCATGAAATCTTCTGATAGCTCGAACCGCTTCATAAAGATGCGATACCGATCCATCATGGTTTCCATTTGCTCAATAAACAGCTTTTTGCCATCGCGGTCAAATTTGCCGTAGCCGTTGCCAAGCTTGATCAGCGCTTGATAATCCTCAAACAGCTGTTTTGCTTCTTGCTGAACTATTTCAGAATCGAAGAATCCCATATTGCTTATATTAAACTGAGTGCCCAGACTCAGTAGCTTAATAGTTTTACTTCTATTTTTATTTTAGTCTAGGGGAGTAATCTAGTCACGAAGCTTCGGTTTTAGTACGGTTTGTTACCGAAATTTCAACACTTGACTTGAGAACGTTTCACCTCGCTAAACCGATTTAATAAAGCCGACAATACTCACAGCTTTAGCCATTGATTTAGAATTAGTGTTTTCACCAGGTTGAATTTTGAATTGTTTAATATGCCTTTTGGCTGTCTTATTGTCGGAACTGTAGTACTGGTATATTTGTTAGGAATATGTTAACTAAGCGCAAAAGCCGAAGTGTCGCCGCTGTTTTAGCTTTTTCTGGCACACTGACAATTTCAGGATTACATAAATTCTATCTGGGACAGCCGGTGTGGGGTGTTTTGTATATATTGCTTTCCTGGACGCCTATCCCCAAGGTAGCTAGTGCTATTGAGGGAGTTTGGTACTTAGCCCAAGACGAAGAAGCTTTCGATCGCAATTTTAATCTAGGGAAGTCAGGGCCAAGAAACTCCCAACGGGTGAGTAATCAGGTAGGAGCGATCGCTGACGCTTTGCGTGAATTAGATGCTCTGCGCCAGGATGGACTGATCTCAGAATATGAATTTGAGCAAAAGCGCCGCCAATTGTTAGACCAGATTTCTTGAGGTAAGCAACAATCATGAATAACTGGCTACCTTTGAACCCCAGGCTGCAAAAACTCCGTGCCAAGCTCCTCAACGATCCCTACTATCGCCTACAATCTGGGGAAGAAATTCAGATAGCGGCAAAATTAGGTATTCGCATTGATGCTAATCAAGCGACTGTAGATGATTGGTTACGCCTACCAGGTTTGTCAATTCACCAAGCGCGATCGCTTGTAGAACTTTCACGTTCGGGTGTTAAATTTTACTGTATTGAAGATATCGCTGCGGCTTTGGGTATGCCAGCGCCGCGTCTGGAGCCATTAAAGCCTCTGCTGAATTTTATTTACTACGACCACGAATCTTTAGAAAATCCTACCCATTTAGTCAACCCGAACACTGCAACCGTTGAAAAATTAGCACAAATTCCATTTATAGATTTATCTCTAGCGCAAGCAGTAGTGCAAAATCGGCAATCAGCCGGGCCTTATCGTAACCTAGCTGATTTCCAGCGACGGTTAGAGTTATCTGGTGATGCGATCGCCCAGATAATGTATTATTTAAGGTTTTAAGTTAAAAGTTAGAAGTTTTAAAATAACTGCTAACTCCTGTACAGACGCGATTAATCGCGTCTGTACTCCTAACTCCTAACTATTTAAATAAACCCAATGCGGTCGAGAGGCCAAAAGCGAAATGTTGCCCGACCGATGATATTTTTTCTGGGTAAAAAGCCCCAATAGCGAGAGTCATTACTATCGTTACGGTTATCCCCCATGACAAAAAATTCGTCTTCTGGAACTTTCACTGGTCGATATGGCTGATTTGGGGGTTCAGCAATGTAGTCTTCTACCAAGGGTTGACCATTGAGGTAGACTTTGCCAGAAGCAACACTAATTACCTCACCAGACTTGCCAATAACTCGCTTGATGAAGGCTTGGTCTTTGGGATATCCTCGACGTTGTAGTTCTGCAGGTGGCTGAAAAACAATAATATCCCCAGTTATAGGAGGATGAAAATGGTAAGAGATTTTTTCAACTACCAAGCGATCGCCTGTATGTAAGGTGGGCAACATCGAGTCAGAAGGTATATAGCGGGGTTCGGCGATAAAAGTCCGGATCACGAATGCCAAACACAGTGCGATCGCAATTAAAATCAGATTTTCTTGCCAACTACGCCATACTTTTAACGACGCACGCTCTTCTTTTGCATCACTTTCGTGAGGAATCATAAAAGTTTCTAGCCAGTTTGAGAAGTGGGACAAATACCTTGATTATTTTGACTCAAAAGGTATACTGATAGGCAAGCTTGGTTCTGCACGAATCCATACAGATATTAAATAATACAGTTATTGCATCTAGCAAAGATAAGCAAAAATACTGTAAATAAACTATGACCTGTCTAAGGCAATATAAGCTGATGATTAAGATTACTAGATAACTAAAAAAAATTTAATTCTAATTGCTGCAATTATAAGGCAAGTTATGAGATGATTTACAGTTTTGCTTCTTCCTGCTAAAAAAACACTTAGCGAGTGGTAGGCGATACAGCTAGTCAGTTTTCCTTTAAGCAGAAAATTGGTCGTTGAGTGGCAAAACAGTTTACCGAATGTCTGACAATGTCTGCTTCACTTTACCGAAAAAAGGCAGAAGGCAGTCTTGTTGGAGGCTCAGTTGGAAGAAAATATATTTTGGTATATATTATTAAGTGATATTACAGAAAATTCATCTCAACTTCAAGATAATTTTAAATACCTCAAATTAGCTTAATCAAGTGTAATTAATCAAAAATACTTCATTTAAATGTAGATTTAATGCTTCAATAGATATATGCTATACTATTACAATTTTAAAAAGTTGCCTAGATAAATGCGATTAACTTCCGTAATTATACGGTGACAGTGCATATTAAATTGTACTATTAATAATAATATATCAATCTCCTTAACTATCGAGAAAAACATTGACGGCTAAAGTATCAGCATCAAAAATAGAGTTAAACTGCTGACAAAATTATTTTTGCTGAATGAGTCAAAAGTATCTAGATTAACGAATAAGTGCCCGTTGGCAATGAGAAACTATATTGAATCAATTTTCGTCTCTCTATTTCAAAGAAAGTATAAGGCAACATTCTGTCAGTTAAAAATTTAACTTTTTCTTAAAAAGGAAGCAATGGCAGCAGGCGGTAAGATATATCTTATCAAGAATAGAACTAATAGTTTATTAGACTCTTGTTTGAAAAATACTCCGCCCCTTGTAAGTAGTTTTGTATGTTAATTAAATAATTCACTTAGCTGTTAATTACACAACTTTCCTGTCAGAAAGTCTTCCTATAAAAACTTCTACCCGTGAAAAGTGTAAATTGTAGGCGCGACAGTTTAGCTCATCTTATTTGCAAAGCTATAAAACTTGAAAGGATAATGCTGCCTTAGCGGTCAAGTCAAAGACAGTAACTAATTCGGAACTGCTATTAAGAGGATTTTGGGGTGTGGTTAATTATCTGATTGTGCTTCTTCTTACAGCTAGCGGCAAGAATATGGAAGTGTAGACCTTGCCTTTTCTGAGTGGGTTGACATTATACAGTACCAAGTATTGTATAAGGGTTCGTCCAAATCTAGTGCATCTAGATTTCAGTTAAAGCCGTATAGTCTGTCTTCTCGATTGTGAATTTCTGTTAGTCTCAATTCCAATTTTCGGGATTCCCAGAAAGCAACTGTATCTAAATATCTAAAAAAATGTGCTATAACGTACCGGCATAAGCGTGGTTGATGGTTCGATCTTTGAAGGAGCTATGAGGTGGAAAACAATAAGTCATTTCTGTGGCCAGAAGGAATATTAATTGCGTTGCTTGCCTTATGTGGTGTTTTTAGCCTTGCTTTCATGATGCTTCTAAGACCAAATGCTTCAGAGGCTCAGAATAGACAAAGTATAAATGTCAAGGTTGTAGCTGCAAACGTAGGAACTCAGCAGCGCATTGAGAAATTAAAGGCAGCGATGCTTACAAGTTGGCAGCAAGAAGCACAAGCAAAAGGACTATCCTACGCTGTAGCATCACGTTTTCAAGGGGCAATAATTAATTCTGCAAAACTGACTCAAGGTGAGAAAGTGATCGCTCTCACGTTTGATGATGGTCCTTGGCCTCAGACTACAGAGCAAGTGCTAGATATTCTGAAATCAAATAATATCAAAGGGACGTTTTTTGTCGTCGGGCAGAACCTCAAAAATTATCCAGAGTTAGGAAAGCAGATTGTCGCTCAAGGTCACGTCATTGGCAATCATACTTGGCATCACTGGTACCACTTTTTTAATCCACAAGCAGCAGCTTTTGAAATTGATCGCACAGAAGACCTAATTTATCAAGTTACAGGTGCTAAAACAAATCTGTTCCGACCCCCTGGGGGCATCCTGCATAATGGATTAGCTGCTTATGCTAAAGGACAAAAATATACTGTGGTGATGTGGTCGGCTGATTCCACAGACTACAAGTTGCCTGCTGTACCAAAGTTGATAAATAACGTGATTAAAGATTCAAAACCTGGTGGGATTGTGCTTATGCATGATGGTGGTGGGAACCGTTCTAGAACTATACAAGCTTTACCAGAAATTATTAGCAATTTTAGAAAGCAAGGCTATCGCTTTGTTACTATTCCAGAACTTTTAGAAATAGAAGATACAGATCAAAAGTTGCTCGCTCCCAAAAAATAATAATTATTAATTATGGGTAATTGGTCAATAGTAATTGGCTAAAAAATAAAATTATATTTTTTGGAGTTAGGATTTACTAACTGTCATAGCCGAGCGATTTATGATTAAATTGTTTAGCTATAACTTAAATGAAATACTTAAAGCAATTATTTATCATCATCAAAATTTCCCTGGATTCTTCTTTTTAAGTATATCGAGCATATTCGGTGCAATAGGTGCAAGTATAGCTATATTTATGATGAGAAAGGTATTTCTTTCGCTGGCATTCATAAATTTATGAACTATAATTGAACCTTTTTCTATCATTTTTGTTGTAGAACTATTCGTTTTTAGATTATTATTTGGGATGCTCAGGGGAGCTATTACAGGAGTGTTTTTAATTAAAATTATCAAGCACAACAATAGGTCAATATAGCGGTTATCGGTTGAATGAGGTAGAAAAACCCCACTCCCAACCCTCTAAGAGCAAGCGAGGAGCAGGGTTGTTTCATTCTCGACACAAAAAAAATCTAAGCCTTAAACTTTCGTTTTCATTTGACTATTTTGTAGTAAGCTGTTGCGCATTTAATTTGCAATTTTGTAGTAAGCATGTCGCGCATTTAATTTGCACAACTAGGGTGGGCAAGATGCCCACCCCACAAGAGATTCATTTTTTTGAGGATGCAAATTAAAAGATTTTTAGCTTAGGCATTAAACGGAAAAATAAGAATCCGAGATTTTTCTTTCTTCGGATGAAACCACCCTGCCTCCCCGCAAGCGAGCAGGGGACTATGATGTACCTCATCTGATTATGTCTAATGACTAGTTACTAAACTGAACTCAGTTGTTTTTTCAGGATCAGCTTCTGGACTATCAGCTTCAGAAGGCGGAACTAATTGCCAGAATTTCGGCAAAAATTCTTGCCAGTTTTGCAGAATTTTCTTTGCCTTTGGTGAACCGGTGCGTTCCGCATGAGTTTTGATTAACTCTTGCAGCTGCTTTGCGCCAACTTCTGTAATCACCCGCTGTATTTTGACAATTTCCGGGTTGACTAACTCACGAAATGAGTCATCTTCATCCAAGAAGTATGCCAGTCCACCAGTCATTCCAGCAGCTACGTTACGTCCTACCTTGCCGAGGACGACAATTACACCACCAGTCATATATTCGCAGCAGTGATCTCCAGCACCTTCAATCACTGCTATGCCTTTGGAATTTCTCACAGCAAAGCGTTCTCCTGCTAAACCGTTGGCAAATAAGATGCCCCCAGTAGCACCATAAAGGCACGTATTACCAACTATCACGTTTTGGGCTGCGTTATAGCTAGCATCAGCTGGAGGTTTGATGATGATTTCACCACCATGCATCCCTTTACCTACGTAGTCGTTTGCTTCTCCTTCTAGGCTCAAAATTATGCCAGGAAGGTTGAATGCACCAAAGCTTTGCCCAACACTACCTGTGAAGTTGAGATTAATTTGTCCTTCAAAGCGACTGTCACCGTATTGAGAAGCGATCGCTCCCGCTAATCTTGTACCTACTGTTCTGTCAGTATTGACAATAGGGTAAGTCTTGGTGACAGTCGATTGGTTGCGAATGGCAGCTTGAATGTCGGGATCGGCAAGCAACTTGTCATCCAAAACCACGCCGTTGCTGTGGACTTCTTCATGCACCAACCAGCTACGATTTTCTCTGGTATCTGGTAACTGAAGTAAACAGTTCAGATTCAGCGATCGCGTTTTGGTGAGTTTTGCTTCTGGGCGCAGTTTCAACAAATCTGCACGTCCAATGATTTCTGACAAAGAACGGTAGCCAAGCCGTGCTAACAAACTACGCACTTCTTCGGCGATGAAGTAGAAGAAGTTGACAACCTGTTCCGGTATTCCTGTAAACCGCTTGCGGAGTTCTTCTTTCTGAGTAGTAACACCTACAGGGCAGGTGTTCATGTGGCAAACTCGCGCCATGATACAGCCTTCAGCAATCATGGCGATGGAGCCGAAACCGAATTCTTCACCGCCCATCAATGCACCTATTACCACATCCCAGCCACTCTTGAGTCCGCCATCTACGCGCAAAATCACGCGATCGCGCAGACTATTTTCCATCAAGACGCGATGCACTTCACTTAAACCCAGTTCCCACGGGGAGCCAGCGTGTTTAATCGAACTTAGTGGTGATGCACCTGTACCACCATCATGACCAGAAATCTGGATGATATCAGCGTTTGCCTTAGCCACACCAGCAGCGATCGTGCCAATGCCAACTTCTGCAACTAGCTTCACCGATACCTTTGCTTTGGGGTTAATTTGGTGCAGATCAAAAATCAGTTGTGCTAGGTCTTCAATGGAATAGATATCGTGGTGCGGTGGCGGCGAAATCAGTGTGACACCCGGCTTCGAGCGCCTTAGCATCGCAATGTATTGGCTCACCTTCGGCCCTGGCAGTTGTCCACCTTCTCCAGGCTTGGCACCTTGGGCAATTTTGATTTCAATTTGTTTGGCGTTGACTAGGTACTCTGGCGTGACCCCAAAGCGTCCCGATGCAACTTGCTTAATGGCACTATAGGCTTTATCACCATTCCGCAATCCTTTTAAATGAGGTAGGGTTGGCGAGTGACCAGATTCGTCCACATCATCTAGGACTACATAGCGCACTGGGTCTTCGCCGCCTTCTCCAGAATTTGATTTACCGCCAATACGGTTCATGGCGATCGCTAAAGTTTCATGGGCTTCTCTTGACAAAGCGCCTAAAGACATGCCACCAGTGCAAAAGCGTTTGACAATCTCAGATACCGACTCAACTTCTTCTATCGGAACTGGGATGCCATCGCCTTGGAAGTCCAGCAAATCACGCAAGGCTGTTACTGGTCTGCCTTGGAGGTGCTTTTTGTAAACTTCGTAGTGGTCGTAGTTTTTACCATCTAGAGCCTTATGCAGCGCCTTGACCATTTCGGGGCTATTCATGTGGTACTCGCCGCCAGGACGATACTGCACAAAACCCAGGTTTTCTAACTTATTGGTCGTCAGTTCTGGGAAAGCCTTGCTATGAAAAGAAAGCACTTCATCAGCAAGTTCGCTGACGCTCAAACCACCGATGCGGGAAGTCGTACCACGAAATCCGAGTTCAATTAAATCTCCACCGATGCCAATAGCTTCAAAGATTTGGGCTGCTTGATAACTGGAGAGCAGAGAAATTCCCATCTTGGAGAGAATTTTTAGCAAACCTGACTCTACTGCTTTGCGGTAGTTTCCTAAAGCTTGCTCTAGGGTAAGGGCTGGAATTTTCTCCACAGCCATTAACTTTTGGGTTTTGGCATCAGACCACCAATTACGCACCGTGTCCAAAGCCATATACGGGCAAACTGCACCAGCACCGTAGCCAATGAGACAAGCAAAGTGATGAGTACTCCAGCATTGGGCAGTATTGATAATCAGGGATGTTTTCATTCGCAACCCTTCACGAATCAGGTGATGATGTACGGCACCTACTGCTAATAGGGGAGGAATGTAGGTAGATTCTGTACTGATACCGTCATTGACCCGTTGGCGTCGCCCGTCGTAGACATCGCTTAATATTAAAATCTTTGCACCTGCCCGGACTGATTCAGCTGCTTGTGCTTGTAAAGATTGGACTGCGGCTTTCAATCCTTCAGGGCCAGAGGCGATCGCAAATAGGGTTGACAACTCGGCTGTGGCAAATCCTGACAGCTTAATTGCCTCCAACTCTGGCTCTGTCAATAGTGGCGATTCGAGTTTCAATCTCCGCGCATATTCTGGCTTGGGTTCCAATAAGTTACCCCGCTCACCCAGTTCCACTTTCAGAGACATGACTAGCTTTTCCCGCAGGGGATCGATCGCTGGATTTGTCACTTGAGCAAAGCGCTGTTTGAAATAGTCATAAAGCAGGTGGGGCTTTTGTGACAGCACTGGTAAAGGAATATCATCACCCATGCAGAAAGTCGGCTCTGAACCGGTGATCGCCATTGGATGAATCACCATTTCTACATCTTCTGTGGTGTAGCCAAAGGCAGTTTGAAACTGAAGCAAGGTTTGCTTGTCAACTTTGTCAGGTGTACTATGCCCGTTACCATTTTCAGCAACCAGATGTCCATTTCCATTAACATCTGAGGACTGACTACTGATAATTTGTTTGAGTTCTTGACGGTACTGTTGCAGCCATTCACCATAAGGGTGCTGTTTGGCGATGCGCTGCTTAATCTCCCAATTCTTCAGCACTTCATGGTTTACTAAATCCACAGCAATCATTTGCCCTGGGCCGAGTCTACCTTTCTCGACAATATTGGCTTCTGGAAAGTCCACTACACCTGCTTCAGAAGCTACAACAATGTAGTCATCTTTGGTAATCACATAGCGAGCTGGTCTTAAGCCATTACGATCTAGCGTTGCACCAACTTTTTTGCCATCGCTGAATACTAAAAGTGCCGGCCCGTCCCACGCTTCTTGCAGACCACTGTAATATTCATAGAAATCAATAATTTCTGGAGAGTCACGTAAAGAAGGCTGATTTTGGTAAGCCTCTGGAACCATAATCATTAAAGCTTCCAAGGGGCTGCGTCCAGAAGACACCAACAATTCTAGTACGTTGTCTAGGGTAGCTGAGTCGCTGTTATCAATATGAACTAATGGCTTGAGTTCCTGGATGCGATCGCCCCATACAGAATGATTCAGACTAGCTTCTCGTGCCATCATCCAGTTGATGTTACCCAACAAGGTATTGATTTCGCCGTTGTGACCCAAAAGCCGCATCGGTTGAGCTAGGGGCCATTTTGGCATCGTGTTGGTACTAAAGCGGCGGTGATAGACAGCAAAGGCGCTTTTGTAAGCTGGATTTTTTAAATCGTCATAAAAGTTGCCCAAGACGGCGGAACGCACCATGCCTTTGTAGACAATTGTGCGATTTGACAAAGAGCAGATATAAAATTCTTCTGAGATGTTGGTTGCAACTTTACTAATTCGGCGGCGAGTAATATATAACTGCCGTTCTAATTCATCGCCACTTTTGTCAACAGAAGCTAACAAAACTTGTTCAATTTGGGGTTGATTTTCTTTTGCTTGTACCCCCAGTAAATAAGGTTGCACTGGCACTACTCGCCAACCCAGTACAATAAATTTTTCTTCGGCAGCGACTTGCTCAACTGTCGTCCTGGCTTTTTGTGCTGCTTCTTGGTCTTGTGGTAAAAAGATCATCCCCACAGCTATATTATTGGTGGATGAAAATTCCTTCCCTCTTTGGGCAAAGTCTTGTTGGAACAACTCCCAAGGGATAGCTGTCAATACTCCAGCACCATCACCAGAGTCTTGATCAGCGCTACAACCTCCCCGGTGTTCTAAACAGGTTAAAGCAGCTAAGGCTTTTTCGACAATTTCATGGCTGGTATGATTCTGGCGATGAGCAATAAAACCGACACCACAGGCATCTCGTTCCTCTACTAACCACTTTTGCCCCTGATAAGTATCTGTTGAGTTGATCTTTGCTGTGATTTTCTGGTCTTGATTCATCGGTTTATTATTCATACCCTGTTCCTGAAGTATTAAGTTACCAATTTTGCCACTACTTATCGGAAAAAATTTTTCAATTCAGCGATGGAGAAATATATAAGCACCAAAATTTAGGGAAAAAAAATTTTAACTTCGGTTCTACTTTATTAGTTCACCCTTGTTAAAATAGTTGCGTACTTTTTATGTATTTATGCGGTGTTAGACAAGTTACCGCCGCCAAGACATCATTTTTGCCGTGACAGTTTCTTTTTTATATTGTGAAGCTAAATATTTTCTCAATCCCCTCTTTCCAGATGCACGCTAGCTACTCCTAGAGCCTATTTCGGCTCACCTGAAACAAAATTAAAACTGAAGTTTTACTATGTTTTAAAGCCAAAGTCATCCTGATCCAGCATTAAAATCAGCGTATTACAATATATACCCATTTGACAATTCCCAAATATTTTTGTTGTTGTCTAAACTTTGGCTGCTTACCAGTTGCCACACATTTACTATTAACTAGACCTGACTGAAAGTTGCTATTGTTGCTGCTTCAGTCAGGATTGAATATCTTAATCCAGTTTTGATAACCAAGGCTACCGTGTATAGTGTGATTGGAATTAGTGCCAGTTAAAACACTTGGTTGCAGTGGACTTAGCACCTAAATGGTTATTTATGTCTAAAAAAGATAAGAAGCCAATATATATACTACCATTTTTTTTCAAAAATAAAGTCATGTTTTTTTTAGATTTCTAAATAATTAGTTAGTTTATAGCTTGGGTGATAGTTTTCAAAAGTACCTAGCAAATTATGGTAAAAATGCCGAATTGTTGCCAATTCCTGATTGGCGAACGCAGGTTTTTCCTCTCTTCTGTGTCACCAATACTTTTGACAGCACTGTGGTTAACTACTACCTGTGCTACCAATGCCCAGGAGTCTCCGAAAACCATCAAATCAATACCCCGGTTAACCTCACAGTCAGCTGCATCTCCTTTAACAAGTGTGGCATCCTCTTCTGGTAATCAAATTTCCCTCAATGGACGTACCTTACCAGGAACTTGGTTGCAGGGGCCTGGGAAAGCTGGTCAGGTGACAACTCATCTCAGTGACGGGGCATTCAGGCAATTAATAGGAGTAAATTTCTTAAACAGTAGCAGTTCAGCTAGGCAACCAATACAGTGGTTTTCGTCGGTGACAACGCCACTGATTTTAGCTACCAAGCTACTAGGAGCATATCGCTATCTGGATATTACTAATTTTGCTCAAACATCTGGATGGCAAATCCAAACCAATGGTAACACCTTGGTGATTGCTACCCCAAAGGCGCAAGTGACAAATATTATTCAGAGCCAGCAATCTTCAGACGCGAGTGTTACTCCTTTACAACAGGTTCGGATTCTTGTCGATTTAGATCGTCCAACTCCCTGGCAAGTTACACAAGGGTTAGCGATCGCAAAACCCCAAACTCCATCCTCTGATCCAGACACACCAACCGCAAAATCCACTGTACCGCCAAATCGAGAGTGGACAATTACCCTGGATGGAATAGCCGATCCTATTTTGATAGAACGCTATACCCCCCAGCCACCACCAACACCAGCAACACCACCAACATTGCTGCCAAACCTGCTCAAACAATTATCACCAGCGATACCAACACAACCAATACCAGCAGCACCAGCCCCAGAACCACTGATTCAACAAGTGGAGGTGGTGAAAAACCAAACGATTATTAGTCTGAGCGTTCCCTTTGGTTTATCGCCTCAAGTTAGTACTGTCCCTAACCCCAATCGCCTGATTATCGATATTCGACCTGATCCTCTAGAAGAGCGGGATATTACTTGGGCACCAGGATTGCGCTGGCGACAGCATTATGTCAACTTAGGCACAGAACGCTTTCCAGTGGTTTGGTTAGAAGTTAATCCCCGAAAATTTGGGCTAACGTTGAAACCTATATGGGCAAGTCTTGATGGGCTTGCGGGTACTGCTCCCTTAATTCAAACAGCACAACGTTACTTAGCAGTAGCTGGAATTAACGGTGGTTATTTTAACCGCAATAACAGATTGCCATTGGGTGCGATTCGTCGCAATAGTCAGTGGTTATCAGGGCCGATTCTTAACCGGGGTGCGATCGCTTGGAATGATTCTGGCCAATTTTACTTCGGTCGTCTCACCTTAGAAGAAACTTTAATCACAGCGAATAACCAGCGCCTACCAATTCTGTTCCTCAACAGTGGTTACGTCCAGAGTGGCATTGCTCGTTATACCCCAGCTTGGGGATCAACTTACACGCCCCTGACAGACAACGAAATCATTCTCGTGGTACAGAAAGACCAAATTACTAATCAGTTACCAGGGGGCAAAGTTGGTGGGACGGCGGTTTTGATTCCCCAGGATGGCTACTTACTAACCTTACGCGCCAATGCTACTAGTGCTGCCTCACAATTACTTGTTGGAAGCGGAGTAAGTATTTCCAGCACCACTGTTCCAGCTGATTTTAATCGTTATCCCGACATTATTGGAGCTGGGCCGCTATTAGTCCAAAATCGTCAAATTGTCCTTGATGCCAAAGGCGAAAAATTTAGTGATGCCTTTATTGCCGAAAAGGCTATTCGGAGCGGTATTTGCATAACGGCAACAGGCACACTGATGATTACTGCCATACATAATCGTGCTGGCGGTTATGGCCCTACCTTAGCGGAACATGCCCAATTGATGCAACAAATGGGCTGTGTGGATGCCCTAAATTTGGACGGTGGTAGTTCTACCAGCCTTTATTTAGGAGGGCAATTACTCAATCGATCGCCTAATACCGCCGCTCGTGTTCATAACGGAATTGGTATTTTCCTGCAACCACGATAATCAAGGAATAGGGAAGCCGCTTAATCACTAATGCCCAATGCCCAATGCCCAATCCCCAATGCCCAATGCCCAATCCTTTTTTAAAGTTTAGAACAAGCTGCCATTTTGCTTGATGAAGACTTGATGTAGAGATCATAGTTTTAGTAGTGATGATTTACACCGTAACGTCTGAATTTTGCTATGTTTATCAAGGTGCGACAAAATTGCTGATTTTTAATCTTGCAAGATAGCGCCAGATTTTTGATCAATAGTTAAGAGTACCAACGGTTTGTTATGTCTCCAAATGAGGTAACTATGGCTCGATATCAAGAAACTACACAGACTGAGACTCTACATCTACCTCCAGGTATCACTTCCAGAGGCGTTGCTGCAACTGAGTTACGTCCTTGGGGTGCTTTTACAGTTTTGGAAGAAGGGCGCGGATACAAAATTAAGCGCATCGAAGTTAAGCCCGGACACCGCCTCAGTCTACAAATGCACCATCACCGCAGTGAACATTGGATTGTTGTCTCTGGTACAGCTAGGGTAACTTGTGGTGAGCAAGAAGTACTACTGAGCAATAATGAATCAACCTATGTACCCCAATGTACATCTCATCGTTTAGAGAATCCTGGCGTGATCCCCTTGGTGTTGATTGAAGTGCAAAATGGTGAATACTTGGGCGAAGATGACATTATTCGCTACCAAGATGACTATGCTCGTACCAAAGATTAAAACTATCTAAAGACTTAAATCCAAAAACTGAATACATACATTTTTGTGCAAACCCTCTTTGGTAAACACTGCACCCAGAAGTCCCTACCTAGTTAAGGTGGGGACTGAAGCATATTAGTGCTATAAATGTAGTAGTAGTGATCGCGCTCATGAGTTTGGTGATTTGGCACAGGGAGATAGGGAGGGTCAGCCCCTTCGGGGAAGTCAAAAGTCAAAAGTCAAAAGTTAAAAGTAAGAACCCCATAAATAAATTTAGGGGCTTGTACCTTTTTATTTCTGGTCAACCCATCTGTAAAATGAAGATGGGGTATTTAATTGTAAAAAACGAGTTCCATGATTCATCTGAGTCAAGCAGCCGCGAATGAGATTGGGCGAATAAAGTCCAAGCAGCAACCAAATGTCTTATTTAGATTGGCAGTAAAACCAGGTGGTTGTTCCGGGTTCTTTTATGATATGTCCTTCGATAAAGCAATAAAAATTGGCGACCAGGTTTTCAACTTGGATGATATTCAAGTAGTCATAGATAAAGCAAGTTTAAATTACCTCAACGGTTTGAGGGTCGATTATTCAGAAGACTTAATGGGTGGTGGTTTTCGCTTTCACAACCCCCAGGCGATCGCTACCTGTGGCTGTGGCAATTCCTTCTCCTTGAGTCATTAGTCATTTATCAAACAAATGACAAATAATAATTGACATAAAACAGTAAAAAACGATATAATCAGGATTTGTTAAAACTTAGACCATAAGCAGCTTTACGCGCTGTAACTCATGCCAACAATACAGCAGCTAATACGTAATGAGCGCGAACAAGCGCGTCAGAAAACCAAGTCCCCGGCTCTGAAACAATGTCCCCAACGTCGGGGAGTTTGTACCAGAGTATATACGACCACACCAAAAAAGCCTAACTCAGCTCTACGCAAAGTAGCAAGAGTAAGACTTACCTCTGGATTTGAAGTCACAGCTTACATTCCAGGCATTGGTCACAACTTACAAGAACACTCAGTTGTGATGATTCGTGGCGGTCGGGTTAAGGATCTACCAGGCGTGAGATACCACATTATCCGTGGCACCTTAGATACAGCCGGAGTCAAAGACCGCAAGCAAGGCCGCTCCAAGTATGGAACTAAGCGGCCTAAAGAAGCGAAAAAATAGGATTAGGCGATTAATCGCATCCAACACGATTAATCGTCTGCCTTAAAAGCGCCCAAAGAGAAAAAACGCTCGCTGCCTGTGTTGTCACAGCAGTTATCAAGGCTCCTAAAGCCTGTTTCAAAAAATCAAGCAAGCTATACCTACACTAAGTGAGCAAGTGTAGAAGTTCAGAGGAGAAGGTTGTAAGCTACAGCAAAATTCTCATCTGGACATTAAAGTTTATAATCTTGTCGCCTTGAGTATTTAGTTGCAGGTAGCAAGTCAAACAATTTTAGATTTGCGATAGCGGAGCGTTAGCGAGTTATCGAGAAGTCAGGCTCGCTGCAACGGTCGAAAAAAATTGAGGAAGTCTGAGAGTTGGGTTCTACCACTTTTAGTTTCCGGTGTCTGATAGCATATAATTTCGTTGCCAATTCCGAATTAAAGGTGAAGTATGTCTCGTCGTGGTGTTATTCAAAGGCGCCCAGTTCCGTCTGACTCAGTATATAACAGTCGCCTTGTGAGCATGATTATCAGGCGGATCATGCGTCATGGCAAGAAATCGCTTGCCGCACGGATTGTTTATGATGCATTGAAAACTATTGAGGAACGCACTGGTAGCGCTGCCTTAGAAACCTTTGAAAGAGCGGTGCGAAATGCCACGCCTTTAGTAGAAGTAAAAGCTCGGCGAGTTGGCGGAGCAACCTACCAAGTACCAATGGAAGTACGTACAGAACGGGGTACTACCCTAGCACTGCGTTGGTTAGTGCAATATTCCCGATCTAGACCAGGCCGCACAATGGCAAGCAAATTGGCAAATGAGTTAATGGATGCTGCCAATGAAACTGGAAATGCCATTCGCAAACGGGAAGAAACGCACCGCATGGCGGAAGCTAACAAAGCATTTGCACACTATCGTTACTAAGTAGAAAAGCGATATATCGCCCTCCCGAAGCGGTATATCGGATGATTTACAAAAAAAAGGCGGTTTTCCGTAAAAGTATAGAATCTTAACAAAGAGTAATATACAAGATATCATGAGGCAAAAACTATAGGAGGTAATTGTGGCACGCACGATCCCGCTAGAGAAAGTACGCAACATCGGTATTGCGGCGCATATAGATGCGGGCAAAACAACAACAACAGAGAGAATATTGTTTTACTCTGGAATAATTCATAAAATTGGCGAAGTTCATGAAGGAACTGCCGTCACAGACTGGATGGAGCAGGAGCGGGAGCGGGGAATTACCATTACTGCTGCTGCTATCAGTACCAGTTGGAAAGATCATCAAATTAACATTATCGATACTCCGGGTCACGTAGACTTCACAATTGAAGTTGAGCGTTCCATGCGCGTGTTAGATGGTGTAATTGCAGTATTTTGTTCTGTGGGCGGCGTGCAACCGCAGTCTGAGACAGTGTGGCGACAAGCAGACCGCTATAAAGTTCCTCGGATTGCCTTCATCAACAAAATGGATCGCACTGGAGCGAACTTCTATAAAGTTCACGAGCAAATGCGCGATCGCTTGCGGGCGAATGCGATCGCCATTCAATTACCAATTGGTAGTGAAACCGAATTCCAAGGTATCATCGATTTAGTACATTTACGTGCGTATATTTACGCAAATGACCAAGGAACCGATATTCAGGAAACGGATATCCCCGCCGAATTGCAAGCGCAGGTAGATGAATACCGCGTCAAGCTAGTAGAAGCAGTGGCAGAAACTGATGACACTCTAATGGCTAAGTACTTCGAGGGCGAAGAACTGACAGCAGAGGAAATCGCTCTTGCCCTACGTAAAGGCACAGTTGCTGGCACAATCGTACCAGTACTTTGTGGCTCGGCATTCAAAAACAAAGGCGTGCAATTGATGCTGGATGCCGTTGTCGATTACTTGCCAGCGCCAAGTGAAGTGCCGCCAATTCAAGGCTTACTGCCAAATGGCGATACTGTTGAGCGGCGGGCTGATGACAACGAACCCCTAGCGGCTCTGGCATTCAAGATTATGGCTGACCCTTATGGTCGCCTGACATTTGTTCGCGTTTATTCTGGTGTGTTGAAAAAGGGTAGCTACGTCCTCAACGCTAGTAAGAATAAAAAAGAACGGATTTCCCGTTTAGTGCTGATGAAGGCAGATGACCGACAAGATGTCGATGAACTGCGAGCGGGTGATTTAGGAGCAGCCCTGGGATTGAAAGACACCTTGACAGGTGACACAATCTGTGAAGAAGGATCGCCAGTAATTCTGGAATCCCTATTCATTCCTGAGCCTGTAATCTCGGTGGCGGTTGAACCCAAAACCAAGAACGACATGGATAAACTGTCGAAGGCTCTGCAATCTCTCTCAGAAGAAGACCCCACCTTCCGTGTCCACGTCGATCCGGAAACCAACCAAACCGTGATCGCAGGGATGGGAGAACTGCACCTAGAAATTCTAGTAGACCGGATGTTACGAGAATTCAAGGTGGAAGCGAATGTAGGTGCGCCGCAAGTAGCTTACCGAGAAACAATTCGGAAAGCTGTGAACAAAGTTGAGGGGAAATTCATTCGCCAAAGTGGTGGTAAAGGTCAATACGGTCATGTTGTGATCAATTTGGAGCCTGGAGAACCCGGTACTGGCTTTGAATTCGTCTCCAAAATTGTTGGCGGTACAGTACCTAAAGAGTACATCAGTCCAGCAGAACAAGGAATGAAAGAAAGCTGTGAATCTGGTGTTCTGGCTGGATATCCGTTGATTGACGTCAAAGCGACGCTAATTGATGGGTCATATCACGATGTAGACTCTTCGGAAATGGCTTTCAAAATCGCTGGCTCAATGGCGATGAAAGAGGCTGTGCTGAAAGCTTCACCCGTCCTCTTAGAGCCTATGATGAAAGTTGAGGTTGAAGTTCCCGAAGACTATATCGGGAATGTGATTGGCGACCTGATTGCCCGACGGGGGCATATTGAAAGCCAAAGCACTGAACAAGGACTCGCGAAGGTGACATCCAAAGTCCCACTGGCGACCATGTTTGGCTACGCTACTGATATCCGGTCGAAGACCCAAGGTCGGGGCATCTTCTCAATGGAGTTTAGCCGCTACGAAGAAGTACCTCGCAACGTGGCTGAGGCAATCATTGCTAAAGGCAAAGGGAACGCTTAGTTAAAATAAGGAAATGAGCATTCATGGCACGCGCAAAGTTTGAAAGGAATAAACCCCACATCAATATCGGTACCATTGGCCACGTTGACCACGGTAAAACCACGTTAACAGCAGCCATCACCATGACCTTGGCAGCTATGGGTCAAGCTATAGCTAAGGGTTACGACCAAATCGATAACGCGCCAGAAGAAAAGGCGCGGGGTATTACCATCAATACCGCTCACGTTGAGTATGAAACTGCTAGTCGGCACTATGCTCACGTAGACTGCCCTGGACACGCTGACTATGTGAAGAACATGATCACCGGTGCTGCCCAGATGGATGGTGGCATCCTCGTAGTAGCTGCTACCGATGGACCGATGCCCCAAACCCGCGAACATATCCTGTTGGCAAAACAGGTCGGTGTTCCCAGTCTGGTTGTCTTCTTGAACAAGGAAGACTTAATGGATGACCCAGAACTCCTAGAACTAGTGGAACTAGAACTTCGAGAATTGCTTACCAGCTACGATTTTCCTGGCGATGATATCCCCATTATCAAAGGATCTGGTCTGCAAGCTCTGGAAGTAATGGCCAAAAATCCCAAGACCCAACGGGGTGAAAATCCTTGGGTAGACAAAATCTACGAATTGATGGACGCTGTAGATTCTTTCATCCCCACCCCTGAGCGGGATGTTGATAAGCCCTTCCTGATGGCTGTAGAAGACGTATTCTCAATCACAGGTCGTGGTACCGTAGCCACCGGTCGGATTGAGCGGGGTATAGTCAAAGTCGGCGATAACGTTGAACTAGTGGGTATCAGAGATACTCGCGCCACTACCGTAACTGGTATTGAAATGTTCAAGAAGAGTCTTGACCAAGGTATGGCTGGGGACAACGCTGGCGTACTCCTCCGGGGTATTCAGAAGGCTGATATTGAACGGGGTATGGTAATCGCTAAACCAGGTTCAATTAAACCTCACATTCAATTTGAAGGTGAAGTATACGTTTTAACAGAAAAAGAAGGTGGTCGTAAGACTCCATTTTTCTCCGGCTACCGTCCCCAATTCTACGTGCGGACAACCGATGTAACCGGTACCATCAAAGCCTTTACCTCTGATGATGGTAGTGAAGCCGAAATGGTCATGCCAGGCGATCGCATCAAGATGACAGTAGAATTGATCAACGCGATCGCTATTGAACAAGGAATGCGCTTCGCTATCCGCGAAGGTGGTCGCACCATCGGTGCTGGTGTCGTTTCCAAAATTCTGAAGTAGCACCTTTTTGCTCATAACGAAGGAGCAGAGATGGTATTTGTTATGCCTCTCTGCTCCTTTCTCTTCCCTCTATAAATAAGGTAATAGGTTACAGGGGACAGGTAATAGTTTTCTGTAACCTATAACTTGTAACCTTTAACCTGTAACTACTCCCCTAATTACGCAGAACCTGGAAAATTAAAGATGGCAACTCTACAGCAGCAGAAGATTAGAATTCGCTTACAAGCCTTTGACAGGCGCTTATTAGATACATCTTGCGAGAAGATTGTAGACACAGCTAACCGCACCAACGCTACAGCCATAGGCCCAATTCCTTTACCAACAAAACGCCGGATCTATTGTGTGCTGCGATCGCCTCACGTCGATAAAGATTCACGGGAACACTTTGAAACCCGTACTCATCGCCGGATTATTGACATTTATCAGCCCTCTTCTAAGACTATCGATGCCCTGATGAAATTGGATCTACCATCGGGTGTAGATATTGAAGTCAAACTTTAATTAGTCATTGGTCATTTGTGATTAGCAAAGACAAATGACAATGACATTAGTATGAATATTTACATAGCCCTGAAGAAATATATCTCAGGGCTTTTATTTAGCTAGGAAACAAATGATAGAATGTAGATAAAGTACGGGAAAAGCAGAGAAAAATTATTTTTTAAGATTAAGTTTATAGCAAGGTAACAATGACATCATCTTCTAAAATTGCAGTTCGCGAACTACCTCTGTTCCCGTTACCGGAAGTAGTTCTGTTTCCTACCAGGCCATTACCCCTCCACATCTTTGAATTTCGCTACCGAATCATGATCAACACGATTTTGGAGAGCGATCGCAGATTCGGTGTTTTAATGTTCGATCCAGTCAAAGGTACAATTGCAAACACTGGTTGCTGTGCCGAAATCATTCATCACCAGCGACTGCCAGATGATCGGATCAAAATGATGACTTTAGGGCAGCAAAGATTTCGTGTACTAGAGTATGTTCGTGAAAAGCCATACCGCGTCGGCTTAGTGGAGTGGATTGAAGACCAACCACCAACTAAAGATTTGCGACCTTTATCAACTGAAGTAGAACAACTACTGCGAGATGTTGTGCGTTTGTCAGCCAAATTAACCGAACAAAATATTGAACTGCCAGAAGATTTACCTGATCTACCAACAGAGTTATCTTATTGGGTAGCTAGTAATCTTTACGGTGTCGCCGCAGAGCAGCAATTATTACTAGAAATGCAAGATACTGTAACTCGTCTAGAACGGGAAGCAGAAATTTTAACTTCTACTCGAAATCACTTGGCAGCTCGCGCTGTTCTCAAAGATACATTTAATGAAAAGTGAGGAGTTAATAGTTAGGAGTGAGGGGTTAGGAAAAATAACAAAAAATAAAAAATTGACAACTTATAATTTATAGTCCCTAACTGATAACTCTTGATTTCTAACCAATAACTCCAAATTTCTCAAATAACAGCGCTGATCGGCAAAACATTATAAACGCCAAGAATTTTTAAAATCTCTGTGTGGATAGTTAACTCTGCTAAAGCAGATTGCATTTGTGCTTCCTTGGCATCCGCTTCTAAATCCATGAAAAACAAGTATTCGCCTAGCGATCGCTTCGTGGGACGAGATTCAATCCGGCTAAGGTTAATCCCTAACTGAGCAAATATTTGCAAAGGTTTGACCAATGCTCCGGGTGTGTTGGCAGGCATACTAAAAGCCAGCGATGTGTGACTGGCATCTGTTGTTGATGCCTGGTATCCTGCCTCCGCTTCAGGCTGAGTTACTACCCAAAAACGAGTAAAGTTTTCTGGATAGTCGTTGATGTTACTGGCAAGTATCGGCAGGTTGTAGAGTTGAGCTGCTCTACTAGAAGCGATCGCTGCTGTTGTGGTATCTTGTTCCAATCGCTGTAATGCTTCGGTTGTGGAATTGCTAGGAATAATCTGTACAGTCGGGAGAAACCGCTCTAACCATCCCTGGCATTGTCCCAAAGCATTCGGGTAAGAGTAAACAGTTTTAATCCTATCTAAGCTAGAGGCGCAGGAAATTAACATATGAGCAATGGGTAATACCAAAGCCAACTGAATTCGCAAACTATCTAACTGCCATAGTGTATCAAGTGTTGTAGTCACACTCCCTTCAATAGAATTTTCCACTGGCACAACAGCCAAGTGGGCTTGACCATCAGCAACGGCGTGCAGTGATTGGGAGATGGTGGGATAAGGGCATAATATAGCTTCAACTCCCGTACTTTTGCTCAACCAGTTGACATAAAAAACAGTTGCTTGTTCTGTGTAAGTGCCGGGAGGCCCTAAATGTGCGATCGATAAAGTCATGCCTTTAGCCTTAAGTTGCGAGTTTAATCGGTAAACAGAGGTATGATACTTTGGTCTTGGCAAATATATCCAATATCTACTCTTAGTAGAGGCTCTTGTCTATAATCTGTAAATTTACGCACTAAAGTAATAAACCGAAATATGTAAGTAAGTGGGCGGGAAAATTTATAAGTATGTAACAGAATGTAAATTTAGTACACACCTCACAAATACGTTATTTCACCGTCTTTACAAAACTAAACATATATTCGTTTTATCCTCTCTACTTACTTATCCAGAAAAACGAGTTATGGAAATCAGTCTTATAGCAGATAGATTTCCTGGCAGTTTTTTGCTAAATTCTTTTGAAGATTTAAGAGCAATTATATTGGTTTCTGACCGAATAATGATGCATATTCTTGATTTTGTGTCAATACTTAAATCGTAATTTATATTTCTTGAACTAAAGATAGTAATGAGCGTACTAACTTTTTGCTAATGATCTATAGCAGATAAGCAACAATCATTTTTATGGTCAAGAAATTTTGTACTTTTCTAATAATCAGAACTAAGTTGTTAAAAAATACTAAAATTAAGAAACAGATATTTTTATCCACTCATGGCTACCAAGTTTACTGCCTCCCAATCAGTGGAAATTGCTGTTCCAGAGCAGCCTATTCCTATTCAGCACTACTTGCGTCAGCCTCAACGTCTGGTTAAGGCTTTGGTTGACAATAGCCGGATTCAGCAGGTTTCTGAGGAGGTATTTCGCTTAAAAATGCGTCCACTAACCTTTATGTCACTGAGTATTCAACCTACTGTAGACATGAGAGTCTGGGCGGAATCAAATGGAGTTATTTATTTGCGATCGCTAGGCTGTGAAATCTTAGGTTTCGAGTATATTAACCAGCGCTTTACCCTCAATTTAAAAGGGTATTTGTCTCCCAAAGAATTTAGTACTGGCACTCGCCTGCAAGGAAGGGCTGATTTAGAAGTGCTGGTGGATTTCCCACCGCCATTTTCTTTCACTCCGAAGCCGATTTTAGAAGCTACTGGCAATGGTTTGCTCAAAAGCGTGCTGTTGTCAGTCAAGCAACGATTATTAAATCAACTTTTGGCGGATTATCGCTACTGGGTGGTATCACAAACTAAAAATACAGGACTTGACGGTGATAATACTGAATTACCAATCCTGAATGCTGAGTAATTATTTAAGAAACAGAATAAAGGTGCCAGTCGCCAGAATTTAGAATTGAATTCTGTGTGACTGGTGTAAGGCGTTGCGGTAGCGAGTCAGATGCTCCGACGTCGCTAACATCACGCCGAAGTATTGATTCTGAATTCTGTATTCTGTATTCTTCTTCAATCACTCAACACTCAGTCGTTTAATTTGGCAAGGACGAAAAGACTGACGATGTAGGGGCGAGGGCCCGTATTGTTGTAAAGCCAGCAAATGCTTCTGGCTACCATAACCCTTATTACGCTCCAGGTTGTACATAGGGTATTTTAATGCTAGACGCAGTACCAGTTCGTCCCGCCAAACCTTAGCGACAATACTAGCAGAGGCAATAGCGAGCGATCGCTCGTCCCCCTTAACTATTGTTTGCTGCGGCACTAGCAAGTCTTTGATTGACTGATTCCCATCAACCAAGCAAAGTGTAGGCTGTACCTTTAACTTCAGCACAGCCCGCTTCATTGCTAACAGCGTTGCTTGTAAAATATTTATCTTGTCAATTTCGGCAGTAGAAGCAAACCCAATTTTCCAATCTATAGCCAGCCCACAAATTTGCTGTGCTAGCTGAGTTCTACGAGAACTAGACAACTTTTTACTGTCTTTAATTTTAGCTGCCATCAGTATTGGCAAAGCATGAGCTGGTAGGATCACTGCTGCCGCCACCACAGGGCCAAATAGGGCACCTCGCCCGACTTCATCCACACCTGCAACCAATCCTGGAATCCCTGACAAGGTAGAAAACTCCAGCCAAGTGGATTTTTCCAAGGGTGGTGGCGATGTTTCTACCATAAAGTAAATTAATTATCCTCGATCGCGGAGGAACGACGGCGGCGACGACGGCTGGCAGTGGCGCTATTATTGCTTTCAGCTTCACTTTCATCTGCGATCGCAGCGGAGGCTTTTGCAGATAAGCCTTCCGAAGGATTCGCAGTTAACTCTGATGGTTCAATTGTCTCTTCTATCAAAGATTTTTGTTCTGGTTCAATAACTTTTGGTGTCGGTATCTTGCTTGTGGTTATTTCAGGTGTTGCTTTTTGGGCAATAGCGGTTATTTCAGGTGTTGCTTTTTGGGCAAGAGTTGATTCTGAGGTTGATTCAGTTGGGGTCGTTGGTAGTTGACCGGGCTGAATCACATTAATAATCACAGACTTGGTATTTTTAACCTCTTGCTCTAACTTCACCAAGGGAGAGATTCCCATCAAGGCAAACATATCCTGTTCTTGGAGGCTCATTTCTACAGTTCTAATTTCCGGTGGCTCTACCACTGGTTTGACTGGTTCTGCCTTGATAACTTTAGTCCGCTCTACTCTTTCACTCCAACCTGGTTTACCAAGGGTGGGTGAGGGGATTTCTGGTACAACTCCTAGTTCTGGTTCCACATCAAGGTCTAAGTCTGGCTCGTTGACAAAAGCCAGAGGATTGGCAACAACGCGAGCTTCATCTTTCCCATTTAACCCATTGATGCCAATTCGACTGCGGCGAGTGCGGGTACGACGCTTATTATCATTCAGTTCTTGATAACTAGGATGATTGATCAGATTTAGGTTACTCAATTCCGAGTCGCCGTCAAATGCTTCCCCAAATCCATCATAAGTTTCTCGTGGTTCCGGGACGCGGGCAGATGGCTGACGTGGTTCTCGGTGAGGCAGGGATACAAAACGCTCACGCTCTGCGGTCTCTGTTAGTATTGGCAATCGGTTTTCGATTTCTCCAGGCAGACGCACGGTATGTCCTAAACCGCCACAGGTGGGACAAGTTTCACCAAATAATTCGTAAATGTTTTGACCCTGACGCTTGCGGGTCAGTTCTACTAAACCCAGTTCGGTGAGTTGGGCAATCTGAGGACGAGCTTTATCTGCTTTGAGTGCTTTATTAAAGTGTTCGAGAACTTGCAGTTGGTCACGTCGCAATTCCATATCAATAAAATCAACGACGATCACCCCGGCGATATTCCGCAGACGCAACTGGCGAGCAATTTCTGTTGCCGCTTCGCAGTTTGTCCACAAAACTGTTTCTCTAGCTGTTGCCGATCGCGTAAAGGAACCTGAGTTAACATCGATTACGGTTAATGCCTCAGTTGGCTCAATGATCACGTAGCCTCCAGAAGGTAGGTCTACTCTCGGTTTTAGGGCTTCTCGAATGGCGGCAGTAATGCGGAAGTACTCTAAAATTGGGGAGCGATCGCGGTGATGGTCAATCAACAATCCCTGCGGTGTTTGACCTCCACTCCAATTCTGCAAGTACTGCTTCACGCGCTTCAAACCAGTACTAGAATCAACGACAATCCGATTTACATCTGCGCCGTACATATCCCGTAATACGCGCTGAATGAAGTCATCATCCCGGTTGAGCAGTGCTGGAGCACGGGTGGACTGCGCTTCTAGCTGGATGGTCTCCCATTGCTTTTGCAGCACCTCCAAATCTTCCATAATCGCTTCTTCCGGTTTGCCTTCGGCTTCTGTACGCACAAGCAAACCCATTCCCGCCGGTTTGACCAAAATCGCCAGTGCCCGCAAGCGGTTGCGCTCACTTTCACTTTTAATCCGTCGAGATAAATTTACGCCCCTACCATAGGGCATCAGTACTACGTAGCGTCCGGGTAAGGTGATATTACCCGTGAGCCTGGGCCCTTTTGTCCCCGTTGGTTCTTTCATTACTTGCACCAAAACTTTCTGCTGTGGTGCTAGTAGTTCTGTAATTGCCGCAGCGGTACGCTTTAGCTTCAATGGCCCTAAATCAGTGACGTGAATAAAACCGTTCCGCTCTGGGTCGCCAATATTGACAAAAGCCGCATCTATCCCAGGTAATACGTTTTCTACTACTCCTAAGTAAATATCACCTATTTGGTGATGACCCGTAGCAACGACGAGTTCCTGTATTTGATCTTCAGAAAAAACCGCAGCAATTTGGTGCTGCTCCGCGATGATAATTTGTTTTGGCATTCAATTTCCTCAAAAACTGGCAGCACCAATAGGTCTGGAGGTTTGTCATACCTTTGTTGTCCCTACAACCCTTAAAAGGTGCTACTGGTAATAAAAATCACAAATCTGGGCTTCTAAGTTAAATAGCTATTGGCGCTCTTAAGAGCGTTTACACGGCTGCGTATTGTTTCAGCGATTAAATCAACCGTCTGTGGTTGATTCGTGAGCCAATACGCTCAATCAAGAGAGTTCTGAGTTGAAAGTTCTAAATCCTGAGTTAGCTTTTAACCCAGGACGCTTGATTTGAGAGTAACCTACTGAAGTTGTTAAGAAAAAGAAACTATTTCTATTTTCCATTCCCCGGATTTATCCTTAGGGTTATACTCAGCAACGCCAGCTGCTACCCTGCCTTCAGCTGCCCTAGCCTATGGCAAGCTGCCCTTTGCGCGTCTGCGAACGTCTACAAGTCGGCATAACCGACGGCAGTTGCTTCAACTCTAGAAAAGTAATGCACTAGCTCTTCGGCACTACTGTAGATTAGACATTCAGCAGTTGTTTAAAAAGCATGGATTTAGAGAAGCTAGCCGAGCCTGCTGTTAGTTACTGATTCACAAGGTAGCTATAGAGAGAGTGTTCTTTAATCTGCTTTTTGTTTATCTAGAATAAAATCCTAGATATTGCACTCTAATATGTATGCTTTCGCCCCCTGAATACCAGGGTAGTGAACCAGCTAATTCAATGCAGCGCCAGAAAATTTCTCTTCACCCCATTCTAACGCAACCTTGCTAAAAATCAATTCCGACGACGTACCATCTTAGGACAACTACGAGCAAGCTGCCCTACAGGGATTATACCCCTAAAATTAGCCGATTGCGGTGGATGTGCAGGAGTTGAAATTCTACACTAGCCACTGACTTTAGCATAAACAGGATTTGTTCGGGACGCAATAGCAAACCGTCTTGGCGATAGCTACCTAGATAACGGATGATCACAGATGGGATAGATTCTGCTTTGCTATTGTCGGTTTCTACTAATTCCAGTTCAAATAAGCGATCGCGCAGATTTATTAACTGGCTCTTGCCTGACTTAGTTGTTTGCTCATACCAGAGTTCTTCTTTCGCTTTGATTAGATCAATCCAGTCTTGCCATTGTATAGGTGTTGCTTCTTCAAGTACCGCTACAGTAATCAGATACTCTGCGGCCTCTAGCAGTTGGGTCGCGGCACTAGCTTTTAAATCTATCTGCTCCACATTATATATAAGTATGTCTGTGGGCATTTCACGAGCTAACTGTTCTCGGAAAGTATTGACTGCCACTGGCACCGTTAACTCAAAATCTACTATTTCACCACTACTAGTAGCCCCTAGAGCCAAAGCAGTTGCTACAGAAATTCGCGGCATGGGATGAAACCCACCAGTGAAAGCGATTGGCAAGCTTGCTCGTCGCACAACTCGGTCAAACAGACTGATTAAATCTAGGTGGCTGATCAAAGCCATATTACCCTGTTTCCCAAACCAAACTCGCAGTCGTTGTGCCTTAGTTGGATTGGGAACAAACTCGCCAGCGAATTTTGGAATAGCGGGTGATTCAATTACGACGTTATGGCCAAAGTCAGTCCCACAGATGCCACAGTGGGAACAACCTTCAAAAGAGCAGTCGGGTACAATTGCAGCTTCTAAGGCGCGTTGCAAGTCTTCTTGGAGCCACTTCTTGTCAATCCCGGTATCAATATGATCCCAAGGGAGGGGAATATCAAGGGAGTGGGGAGTGGGGAGAGACGCGATTAATCGCGTCTGTACAGGAGTGGGGAGTTGGGTATTTTCGCTATCTGCTGATTTGTTCTGCTCTTGTGCGTGAAACAAATTCCATTCGCCATTTTCTACTTGGCGGTATTTCCAATCTAGACCGGCTTGGGCGATCGCAGACCCCCAAGCACTAAAAGCCTGATCTAAATTATCATACCAGGAATCCATACCTGCACCCAATTCCCAGGCACGGCGCACTACTTTACCCAAATTGCGATCGCCTCTTCCCACAAAATCTTCCATTGCCGAAATGCGGACATCGGTAAAATTTACCTTCACTCCCTTTATCCGGCGGAATTCTTGCCGCAACAGGTTTTGTTTGCGCTTAAATTCAGTGGTAGAGACTGAGTGCCACTGGAATGGTGTATGGGGCTTGGGAGTAAAGTTAGAAATTGTCAGGTTAAAGTTTAGAGGTTTTCTGCCCTTGCCTCGACATTCTCGCTGTAGCCAGCTTACTGTTTCCGCAATGCCTAAAACGTCAACATCCGTCTCACCCGGTAAGCCAATCATAAAATACAACTTTATTTTATCCCAGCCTTGCTCCCAAGCCGTTTTCACCCCCCGCAACAATTCTTCATTCGTCAAACCCTTATTCACGATATCTCGCATCCGCTGAGTTCCAGCTTCTGGAGCAAAAGTCAGTCCACCTTGGCGCGTACCTCCAAGGATGTTGGCAATATTCTCATCAAATCTGTCTACCCGTTGGCTTGGTAGAGTCAGAGAAATGTTTTCATTTTTTAGCCGATTTTTGATTTCCATCCCGACTGCTGGTAGGGACAAATAATCAGAACAACTCAGAGATAGGAGGGAAAACTCATTGTAACCAGTTGCCCGCATACCCTGTTCAATCGCTTCTACCACCTGATCCGGTTCTACATCCCGTGCTGGTCGAGTCAGCATTCCTGGTTGACAGAAGCGACAGCCACGAGTGCAACCACGCCGAATCTCAATGGTCAAGCGATCATGCACCGTTTCCACGTAGGGAACTAACCCAATGGAATATGCTGGTATGGGAGTTGCAACCCGTCGCAGAATTCGTTTTGGCACATCTGGGCGACGAGGATGAACTGAGCCATCCTCTGCCATGTTGTAAAACTGGGGAACATATACGCCTGGTATCTGTGCCAAATCCAGTAACAGATTTTCTCGACTTAATCGGGCTTGTTTGCCTTCTTCCAATACCAAACCAATTTCCGGCAGCAGTTCCTCTCCATCTCCAAGGGCGAAAAAGTCGAAGAAGTCGGCATAAGGTTCAGGATTCGATGTCGCTGTTTGCCCACCAGCAAAAATTAACGGAAACTGGGATTGGAGATTAGTAAATTCTCCCCCTGCTGCCTCTGCTTTTTGGCGTTCTTGCCACGTCAAGGGAATTCCAGCCAAATCCAACATTTCGAGGATATTAGTTGCACCCAGCTCGTAACTGAGGCTAAAGCCTAAAATGTCGAATTCTGTGAGCGATCGCTTTGACTCTACCGCAAACAATCGCGTATTGGTTTCGCGTAGTTTGGCTGCCAGGTCTTGTCCTGGGAGGTAGGCGCGATCGCACAATTGACGCGGTTGGGCATTCAAGATGTTATAGAGGATGATATGCCCTAAATTGGATGCACCGACTTCATATACTTCTGGGTATGTTAAGACCCAGCGTATTGCTGTCGTATCCCAAGGTTTATGTACTGCTAAACGCTCATTACCCAGGTAACGCGCTGGTTTTAAAATATCCGATGTTATTAATCTTTCAACTGCAACAGCCACTGTGCTATCTTCTAGCTACCTTAATTACAGCTACTCAAACCCAACCTTAGCATTGAATTAGGTCTTTTAACATAGTTTATCGTTGCAACTTATAACTCCTTTACATAAAGTCTACTTTCTACCCGAACCTTTATGCTTTTACATAAAGTTATGTTGCATCCAATTCAATTTCATCATCCAATATTTCAAACACCCTATCGAGTTGCGTTAGTTCAAAAATAATTCTAATTGACGGGGTAACAGCGCAAAGTCGGAAACTCCGTCCTAAACCGAGAGCTAGCTTGTGTGTAGATAACAATGCCATCAGCCCCGCGCTGTCTAAGGATTCTACTGCTACTAGGTCTACTACCAAGATGGAAATATCATTTTGTGCCAATGCTGTAGTCATATCTCGTTCAAACTCCAAGGCGTTTGCAGCATTCAAACAGCCTTGGGGGCGAATAACTGCAATCTTGGGATAGTTAAGCACTGCCTGCATAGTTACATCCTATTAAGAATTGTTGAAGCGTCAAGCTAAGGATTATTTGAACATAAACTCTATTTTGTTGCATCGGCCATATGTCTTAGGTCTCTTTGCTGAATCTTTATTACTTTAGTATCTCTGTTTAAAGATTGTTATAATTCCGGTTTAAAATGTGTTTATATATACTTTTTTTTTAGCTCACTTCAAAAACAATCAACATAGACAGCCATAGAGCAGACAACTCATCAGTAACTATGCTGAGAAAACTTGCTTAGTCTATAACTAAAGCTAATTTAGCTAAGTCTTAATGGGAAGTTAAATCTTCCACTTTAGCGTTGTTGATCGCATACCACAGAGTCATAGCGCATTATCTATTAACTCATTAAGATGTGATTTATATCACCAAGAGTTAGTATTTAGATCACTCTTTATACTTAGATAAATCTGGGATAATTAGTATCATATACAATTAGGCTATTACTTATGAGAACTCAGTACGCTATTCGTAAATTGGTAGAAAAAGCTCTTGACATTAAAAAACTAACTCCTGAGATAGAAAATGAAATCAATTCAGAACTAACGGAACTGGGTTACATTTCTGATGTTGATTACGAAGCCCTAGAATTATTAATGGCAGAGATGGATGCTGGTCGAATTCAGTTAGTTTCTAGCTGGGGATATTCGTAATTGCTCAGGCATAGAGGCTTTTTGACTATATCCGGTGAATTTTATTAAGAGTGGAGAAATCAAAATTTCAAGTAAGTAAAACAAGTTTTAGGAACTCCAATACATCATGTTGGTTTACCAAAATCGTCGCGATATTATCGTAAATGGATTGCAATCTCTAGGTTGGTCGATTCAGCCTCCGAAAGCTACTCTTTACGTCTGGACACCCGTTCCTCCAAGATATTCCTAAGTAGAGTTTATAACGTTGCTACTTGACAAATGTGGTATTGTTGTGCGGGCAGATAGTGGTTATGGTGCATCTGGAGAAGGCTTTTTCCGCATTGCTTTAACTATCTTTGATGAACGGTTGCAAGAAGGAATTCAACGCATGAAATATGCCGGTATTGGCTACGGTTGATAAGGGGAGTGGGGAGTGCGGAGACAAGGGGACAACAAGAATAACCATACCCAATGGCTAATGCCCAATGACAAATGACAAATGACTAATGACTAATGACTAGCTTGCCAAAGTTGGTGAATAAACTGATTGAATTGCTGCTTGGCTGCTGAGTCAGCTTCAGTTTTTGGTTCTTTTGCTAAAACTTGGCTCAAGAAGGTAATTACTTCTGTGTCTAAAGCTGGTCGAAATAAATTGGCAGGCCAAAGCAGGTCAGACGCATCTCGCAAATCAGTAATTAGCGGCGATTCTTGAATCAAAGTAACCATTAATAAAGGACGTACCCAGCACAACTGGCGGGAAACCACAAATTGAATGACTTCTGCATACAGATTCCTGTCGTCATGCTCTAAAGACACAATTTGTCCTGGTTGAAGAAAATCTCGGCTAATGTCCATCATTATGCAGTTTGGGCAGGGGCAAGGATTGTTTTGCAACTTGCTTAATCTTAAAAGTGAAAATGCGCTAGGTTTAAGGAAAGCTTCTGTAAGATTCTGACAATTCACGTCATGTGGAAAAGCCTACGAAAGACCTAGCCCCCTAGCCCCCTTCCCAACACTCTAAGGGGGAAAATTCAAAGTCTCTGACGCCAGGTGCTTCTCCCAAGGGGAGACGCGCAAGGGACAAGTCGGGGGAGCCGACACCAGTCGCTAATAGGGGAAACCCCCTGTTCCCGCGCTGGCTCCCCAACGCAGTGGCTCCTCCTTTTAGGAGAGAGATAAAGAAGAGAGGTTTTCCAGATCCCGTGAAAAGTCAGATGTTAAGATTAGGGTAGCACTCTTACGGCAGCCATGTCTTAGACATCTGTCTCATAAGTGGTTACGCAAGACTAATACGACCAATTGCGAGCAGCAAAGGGTTTTATTAGCATAGTATCTGGACAGAAATACTATAGAATAGGTAAATAACTGTTAAGCGATCGCTGGACAGAAACTTTGTTGTAGTGAATTAACGAGAAAAGAGCAAAGAGCCGTGTCAGTTGAAACCATTGAAAAGCGTTCCACATCCCGTAAGCTCGCGCCTCGGTATCGCGTTTTGCTCCATAACGACGAGTACAATTCTATGGAGCATGTTGTGCAGTCACTAATAGCCACTGTGCCAAGCCTTACCCAACCCCAGGCTGTTAGCATCATGATGGAAGCCCATACTAACGGGCTAGCTTTAGTCATTACTTGCGCTCTGGAACACGCTGAGTTCTATAGCGAAACATTGAAAAGTCACGGTTTAAGTAGCACGATTGAACCTGATGAATAGTCATTGGTCATTGGTCATTGGTCATTAGTCGGAATTTAGAGTATTGGCTGGTGACTTAACATTGGTATGAAAAAAAACCTTATCCGTCTAGCCGAACGCCCTGCCCCCATTAGGCTGGGTGCTTTTATTTTGACTTTATTGCTGCTATGGTTGCCATTGGCTGTACCAATATACTTACTAGTGCATGATTCAAACTTAGAAAGTATATTGACATTGGTATTGTTATATGCAGTGTTTATTTTTCTGTTGAAACTATGGGGTAAATATGTCTACCAGCAGCCCCAAATTCTACGGCATTATGGCTTAGAATTCACGCGACAAAACGGTGTGGATTTAGTGCGTGGCTTGGCTATGGGGATAATAAATATTCTGATACTTTTTGGGGTAGAAAGTTTATTGGGTTGGTTGGTGTGGCAACAACCGAAAGTTTTTTTGCTGAAAGTGATTTTAGAGGGTTTACTTGTTGGCTTAGGTATTGGATTTGCTGAGGAATTGTTATTCCGAGGCTGGTTGCTAGATGAATTACAACGAGATTACAGTCCCCGTGTGGCATTGTGGACAGATGCAACTGCGTTTGCTACATTGCACTTTATTAAACCCTGGGAGGCAATTATTCATACATTGCCGCAATTTCCAGCTTTAGTACTGCTGGGGTTAACGCAGGTATGGGGAAAGCGTTGGCGGAGAGGACGCTTGGGTTTACCAATTGGTTTACATGGTGGTTTAGTAGGAGGCTACTACATAATTAATGTTGGGGACTTAACGAAATATTCTGGTCATGTTCCTGATTGGGTAACTGGTGTGAATAATAATCCCCTGCAAGGAGTGATGGGGGTGTTGTTAATGAGTGTACTAGCTTTGTGGATACGAGGGCGAACTGAGCGATCGCTTCATATATGAAAATCAAAATATTAATAGTATCAGCTTTATTAGTAATTTTCTTTCTGGTTGTAAAGATTGTGAGGCTAAAAAAACTTCTAATCCCGCTCATGTAAAGCAGTTGCTAACAACTAAAAAATGTCCCAAGTGTGATTTAGGTGGTGCTGATTTAACAAATGCTGATTTAGCTGGAGCAGATTTAAGAGAAGCCGAACTGACTAATGCTAAATTAGACGGAGCCAATCTACAAGGGGCTGATTTAACTAAAGCTGAACTCAGATGGCGAGATGATGTTGGCGACAAAGGGAAAATGGGTATATCAGAAATTGGTGATGATTACTGTAATGTTACCTATGAGGCTTCATTCAAAGGAGCTAACTTGAGGGGAGCAAAACTTATTCAAACTGACTTATCAAGTTTGGATTTAAGCGAAGCCAATCTGAGTGATGCTGATTTGACTAATGCAAAACTAAACTGGGCAAAACTCAATAAAGTAAATTTAGAAAAAGCTAATTTAAAAAGCGCTTCCTTAGAGTCAGCAGAACTAGATTACGCTAATCTAAAAAAGGCTAATTTACAGGGTGCGAATTTAAGTTTGAGTAGCTTGTATCATGCAAATCTCAAAGAAGCTAACCTTAAAAATGCCAATTTAGATCACAGTTCACTTTTAGGTGCTAACTTGCAAGAAACACAGTTGATAAATGCTAATTTGCAAGGAGCTAAACTGAACGGTTATCTTATAGATACTAATCTAAGTGGAGCTAACCTGAGCAGTGTTTCTCTAGAAAGTTTTAATTTACAGAAGATTATCTACAATTCTCATACTATTTGGCGTGGAGCCTCTTATAACGAGTTTACACAGTTCACTAATGGATTTAATTCTCTCAATGAGCAAATGGAATTTAAAAGGCTTTCTCCTTTTTAAGAATAAAAATGATGACGCAATCTAACACCATTAAACAGCAGCAAACGCAAAGAATATTAGAACTATTTGCGATCGCACGTCAGCGATATTTAGATGCAGGAGGAAATCCTCGACGTACTCCAAGGGGACTCAAGGGAGATGATTATATGACAGATGAGGAAAGGTAAGAAGCATTGGTATTAGGAAGGCAAATTTTCTCACAAGAATATATTGATAATACAGCACGCAGCATCAAATATCCTCCCGTGGAAAGTTAGCCCATTCTTCACTACGGGCTACATCAATTTACTCTGTGGAAGGTGCGTTTCCTAAATCAGCACAGAGTCCCCATAAGGATTGTCGGGGAAAGTTAGAGAGTTTATCTGTTAACTCGCGTTCTATATCAGGAGCAATTTGCTGGATCAAACGTACTTTGTCCACAGTTGAAAGCTGCTTTGCTAGTCTGATAACTTCTTTTAGGCTCACAAATTTTCACCTGCTTCATTTCCAAAAATTTTAACAATATCCAAGGATACTGGGCTTTTTGGTGCAATCTTTACGTCAGCCTCTCAACCACTGTACCCACCAAACACGCTTTATTCAAATTAACGCCGCTCAAATTTGCACCTTCTAACTCTGCACAGAGTAAATTAGCTCCCGTCAAATTCGCCCCCGCCAAATTCGCCCCCCGCAAGTCAGCTTCTTCAAGATTTGCTTCACTCAACAAAGCCCCTTGCAAATCGGCGCGACTCAAGTCTGCACCTTTAAGATTTGCTCCAGTCAGGTTTGCACCGCGCAAGTCAGCACCGCGCAAGTCAACGCCTTGCAAGTTCACATTCATTAAATTGGCACCACTCAAGAAAGCACCCACCAATGACACATCACTGAGTCTTGCTCCCATCAAGTTAGCGCCACGCAAATTGCTACCCCGCAAGTCAGCACCCGTTAAATCTGCTTGCATCAGATTTGCTCCCATCAAACTCGCCCGCAAGTCAGTTTCTTGGAGGTTGGCTCCCATTAAATTCGCCCCCTCAAAATGCCCACCTTCGAGTTTAGAACCAGCGAAATTAGTGCCGACAAGGGTAGCGCCAGCAAGATTAATCCGGCTTAAATCGAGTCGGGAGAGTTCCTCGTCTTCTAAATTTGCCCCTGGAAGTTGTTTGAGTTTTCCTAATCTAATGGCTTCAATATTCATGTAAAGTAACTACCAATCTCCTCACTTATCTTGCTGTGGCTATCCCATTGGGAATCAAGTATCCAGATACCGGCGCTGAATTTGGGTGTCATCAAGGGTAAGTCGAGTCCCTGTTGTAAACCCAGAACTAACAAAGCTAGGGTATCTACAAGTTTAGGATCAAACCGGGTAGATTGTTGCTGTTTGCACTCATCTAAAGCTTGAGTAAATATTTGTTCCCGGCTTTGATTTGACGACTTTCGCTGATTTAACCGCCACTGAAAGTCTGCCAATAATGCCAAAATTCTCGACTCTAGGGGAATTTCATCTCCAGCTAAAGCTGCTGGTTCCCCTGAACCATTCCACCACTCGGTTTGGTGAGTAATAATTTGGGCAACTGCTCGCAGTCGTGGCATGGTTCGCAATACTTGCGCCCCCGGTACTAAGGGACAAGTTAAGGGAGAACTAGGGGCATCTTCTTGGTAGCGTGTAGATATACCGCCAGTGAGAACGCTTTCGGCTTTCTGTAATGGATCTATGCGATGCAACAAACTCGCCAACCGCAACCTTTTAATCTGCCATGCAGGAAGATCCAAAAGCTGGGCGATCGCTTCAGCAAGTACGACTACTTCCGCAGCTGCCATTGGATTGTTGACATCTGCCATATCCATCAGTTGCGCCATTCGCAAAAAGGCTTGGATTTCGTTGGAAACCAAGTTTCGATCCAGCGTTTGTTTCTGAAGCGCTGTTGGTATGGATAAATTATCTTGCCCAGTCTGGAGATAATCTACTACACGGGAGACAACTGCACCCAAATTTTGGGATCTGTCCATTGACGGTACAATTTGCTGTTTATCGGCTGTGAGTTTTTCCGCCAGTTCTGGGTTGTATTTTTTGATGTGAGCGATCGCTATTTCTGCTGTCTCTTGCACTAACTCTGGCTCAAATGTCCACAAGCCATAAAATTTGCGCTCTAAATCTGATGTCGGTACTCCAGCGCTGCCATAATCAGCCTCTGATAATTCTTGACAAATTACCATCGCTGTGTATTTCGGCGATAAAATAATTAAGTGCCACTCCTGCGCCACTGGATCAATTGGATCTAATGCCACTAAGTCTACATTGGGTAGCTGGCTGGTAGGATGTTCAGCAAAGCCAGATTCAGAGGCAGCCATGATCGCAATTTCGCGGCTGCGCTGGGCGATGTCTGCATATCGTTGAGCTTCTTGTAAGTACCATTTACCCTGTTGGAAGGCGGTGATTACTAAGGGTGTACCGTCGTCGGTTAAGATATGGTCTTCTAGAGCATGGCACAATGCAACTAGGGTATTTTTATAGTAAACACCGAATCGAATTGGTCTGGTAGTGTGGCGATGGGCTGTTTCTAGCTGTTGTAGAATTGAACCTTCTAACATGGGTTTGGGATTTTATGAAAACGTAGACGTGGAGCGGCTTGCCGCAGGCTACCGCAGAGGCGCAGAGAAGCCAGTGCGTTGGGCGGGTTTCCCGACTTGTTCGCGCAGCGTCTCCCCTTGGGAGAAGCAACTAGCGTGACACAGAGGAAGAGAGGGGCAGAAATTCCGAATTCGTGTTTTTTAGGATACAACTGCTAACTGTTTTTCTTTCGTCTCTATTGGTGCAGAAAGTGCTGCTTCTAAGTCGGCACAACCCAGTTTTTCTTCTAGAATTTTCATGACTTCGCGTCCGAAATCGTTGGGGTTTTGTTGCCAAGCTTGCAAGCAGACTTCACCAAAGAATGAACCAAGGGGTTCGGGATTCCAGAGGAGTTTTTTGGCTGTCCACGGCATCAGGCTCATTGGATCATATCCTGGTTTGAGGATACCTTCTTTAAAAGCGTATTCTTCTAGATGAGTATGGGGTTGTAGTCCAATAAAGAAAATGGCAGGCTCGACTTTATCAGCACCAAAAATCCGTTCTAGTTCGCGGTGGTAGGCGATGGTTTGGCGGATGGTTTCGGGACGTTCGTCAATGACATTAAAGGAGTAATTGACGGAAACTAAGTCGTTGAAACCAGCTGCTTTTAAATCACGGCAGTTTTGCAAGACGTTTCGCAGGTTATACCCCATCCGCATTTTCCGCACGAGTTCTTGAGAACCACTGGTAATCCCAATTTCAAAGTAGTTCATCCCAGTTTTCGCCATCAAGTCGCACAACTGGGGTGTCAAATTGTCGGCTCTAATGTAAGCTGCCCAGTGGATATCTGTCATACCAGAATCGACGATTTTTTGCAAGAGTTCTATGGCATCGTCGATAAATTTTCGCGCTGGGATGAATTGGGCATCGGTAAACCAGAAATTGCGAATGCCGCGATCGTATAATTGGCGCATCTCAGCAACTACTTCATCTGCTGGGTTGATGCGTACTTGTTTCCCTTCCACAACAGTGTAGACGCAATAACAACAGTTGTGAGGACAACCGCGCTTAGTTTGTACACCTATATAAAAGTCTTGCTCTTGCAGGTAATAGTTAAATTCCGGCCAGATGCTTTCGATATAGTCATAGTTACAAGCTGTTTTTTCTAGTGGGGTGGGTTGTTCGTGAATTAGCCGTTTCCGTGGTTGAGTTTCTCCGACAACGTAACAGCGTTCATCTCGAAAATCTCCGCCACTTAAAAGTTTTTCTAGCAGAGTTTCGCCTTCACCCACAGAAATAATTGCCCCTTGAGGTAAGCTTTTACCCAACTGTTCATAAAATACACTAACTGCACCACCACCTACAACTACACGAGCATCAGAATTATATTTTTGGGCACGCTTTAAACCGCGTTTGATTAAGCCCTGGTTTTGCCATAACTCTACATAGTAAGCGATGAAGATTCGTAAACCGCCCAATCCTCCACGTAGTTTCAATAGAGGATTCTTCGCGTAGTAAAATTCAAAAGCGTTTTGTAGTGGATTACCACCACGCCCGCCAACTGGGGCATAAATTTGAATATCCCGCCAAGAAAATACTAGTAGTGTCGGTTTAAATTCATCGATACAGCGATCCAAGGCGGTAGCGTAATCTAAAGGTGGCACTGTTCCCAAATCAAAGATACGCTGTTCGATATTTGGAAACTGTTTGTGGACGTGATCGCTCAGGTAGACAACCCCAATGGGAAAGATAGGGTTACAAGGAAGGCGAACGTAAAGAATTCGATTTTCCATCATGGGTGTTTTGACTTCCATCTTGCCAATCTTTGGGGAAAGCGAGATAAATTCCAGTTTTAAGGCGTGTTTTTGTTTTGGCTACTCTTAATCTTTGACAATCTTGCTTGACATTGAAGCCGATTATTGATATGAGCGAAACTTTTGTTCACAGATGTAGGAATCAATAAAATTGCTTTACATACCAAATGCAGGCTATCAAGAGAGGCTTTATGAAGAAATTTTTCATATAGCTTTACGATAACATTGAGTTTATTCATTAAGCGATGATCCCAGGCTTTTAATCGGGGGATAGATGAAACACAAAAATACACTCGTGAACTAAGCTCAAGCTAAGGGGATCTTCACCATACCGACTCTGTAATTATCTGCCCTGAAGAAGTTAAAGGTTTTTTGCCAGAGATTAAAAACTCAAAGATGTTCACGTAGTATAAAATTTTAGAAAGAGCATAAATATTTATAAAATTTTTATAACCTCCGATATATCTTTAGGTAGAAAAAATCTAGAAAGACATGAGTTGGTATTCGCAGTTACAACAAGTGGGGATCAGTGGGTGTTAGGCTTGGCTAGTGTAATGTAAAATTGTGGCGTAAAGCTCCTCAGCAGTTATGGCTCAAATATTAGATCCTCTACCACCTGAGCAATCGGGGAAAATTCTCTGCTGCTACATTAATGCCACGAGCAAAATACAGGTAGCTCGCATCTCCAATATTCCCAACTGGTACTTTGAAAGGGTTGTTTTCCCAGGACAACGTTTAGTATTTGAAGCTCCGCGAAAAGGTCAAATGGAGATTCATACAGGGATGATGGCAAGTGCAATTTTATCCGATAAAATACCGTGCGATCGCCTGATGCTGGACGAACCCAGCGCTTATGAGTTTGATACCGACTCATCAGATGGAAAAGACCTTATTAATACCAAACCAATGGTGCAGCAAATTAATACAAAAATCGGAGATACTACAAAACCCTTACAAATCCTTGGTTTAGCGTCGGTTGATTAAAAAAAACAATTTTACTAAATTTGAGGGTTGCTAATTCAGCAGCCCTTTTTGTTTATTATTTATTAGACTTATCCGGAAATGAGAACTTTATTTGGCTGAAACCTAGCTCTGGAGAGGG
>NZ_JAQYWQ010000116.1 GCF_029379315.1 Nostoc sp. S13 | reverse complement strand
AAACCTCTCCGTATTCTCTCTTAGTCTTGTTCAGAAATCAAATAGGAGTCCTATAGTTACACAGTTAGTTAATTATGAAAGTAATATTTAGCTTTGTACCACCTGGAGGAGGAGAACAAGATTATCAGTTGGAATTTGACCTCCCAGCAATTCCACAACCAGGTGACTATATTAAAATAATGCGTGATGGTGAAGACGGAGAAGCAAGTTATATTGTTCGTAGAACTTGGTGGAATCTTACTTGCAGCACTAGCAAAAACGATCTAAAAACTATCGTTGTAGAAGCAGAGTTTGCTAAAGGAGCATTTTTAGATTCTGCTTCACATACATTAAGTGTAGAGAGTTATGCCAGTCGTGGTTTTCAAGTCAAGGCTTTTGATAGCTCTACGTACTAAAGTCTAAAAGTATTAACAATGAATATTAAAGTAGCAATTTTTTTGAATATTCTTGCTAGCATTTGATTATTTAAGTTAATCTTACAGACATCTATAGGTAAAGAAAGTTGTGTTCGATCGCCTGTTAAATTCGGAGAAGCAGGTTTTTGATCTATTCTGGAAGAAATAGCCATCTAAAAGGCGCGGAGAATCATGGTTGTGAAGTTGCAGCGACCAATTTTAGTAGGAGGATTGGGACTATCCTTTTCTCTGTGGATGTTGGACAGTTGGCACGATTCTATAGTGCAGGTGGGTGAGTTTGGTTTATTGAGTGCCTTAGCTGTAGGTGGTGGTTTGTGGTTATTCCAACAAAATCGCCGGAAAGACAGTTTAGAGCAGCTAGATGGTACGCTGGTGGATCGGGCGACTGTGGAAAGTGCGATTTCTATTGCTGAAACTGTAATTAACCAACTAGCGCAAGAAGCAGAAAACCATCGGGCATTAGAGACACTCAGAGAACAAGTTGCCCAATTGTTGTTGGAATTAGACAGGCAAAAAATTAAAGTGGCTGTGACTGGCGGTAAATCTGTGGGTAAAAGCACTTTAATTCAAGTGCTAAAGCCAAATGTAGAGACAGGAGATTTTGTGTCTTTACAAGAGACAGCACCTTTGTTTAGAGAAGCGGGTGACAATTCAGATGCAGCTGTTTTAGCAGAAGTAGCAAAATCTGATTTTGTTCTATTCCTGACAAACGGTGATTTAACAGACTCAGAATTTCAAACCTTACAGCAGCTAAAAGCAGCAAATCAGCCCACGATGCTGGTTTTCAACAAACAAGACCAGTATTTAACCGATGAAAGCGCCAGCGTTTTGCTGTCATTGAAACAGCGAATGCAGGGAAATGTAGTTGCAACTGCCGCCTCTCCCATTGCCATCAAAGTCCGAAAGCATGAGGCTGATGGTTCTGTGCAAGAGTGGATGGAACAACCAGCACCAAATATTCAGCAGTTGACGCAGCAGTTGGGTGAAGTTTTGGCACAGCAGGGACAACGGTTAGTTTGGATAACTACTATGAGGAAAGCCTCTTTGTTGAAAGCTGAGGCGAAAAACTGGCTGAATGGAACTAGACGCGATCGCGCCACCCCAATTATTGAACAATATCAATGGATAGCTGCTGCTGCTGCCTTTGCTAACCCAGTACCAGCCCTTGATATTCTGGCGACTGCGGCAATTAATGCTCAGATGGTAATGGATTTGGGTAATATCTATCAGCAGAAATTTTCCCTAGAACAGGCACAAACTGTAGCTGGAACAATGGGAAGTTTGATGCTGAAACTCGGTTTAGTTGAACTTTCTACAAAGGCGATTAGTACTGTTCTTAAAAGTAATGCCCTTACTTTTGTTGCTGGTGGCGTAGTGCAGGGAGTAAGTGCAGCTTATCTGACTAGGGTGGCAGGGTTAAATCTAGTTGAATATTTCCAACAGCAGGAAATAGCAATAGATTCTGGGACTGGTTTGAATTTGGAGAATTTGCGGCAAACGTTGCAAAAGGTGTTTGGCCAAAATCAGCAAATGGCTTTTCTGCAAGGGTTTGTTAAGCAAGGTGTGAAGCGTTTGTTGCCAGAGGTGCAGCAGGTTGAATTAGTGGGTGTTCAAGACGCGGTAGCTTAAGTTCAGGCAAAGGCGCAGAGTTTTTATTAGCGTCTTTGCCTGAATTTCAAAAGTAGTTTGGAAGAATAAATAACCTAAAATGTACCCAAGCCTATTTTTGGCTTGGGTACATCCAATAATTATGGTGAGAGTTGCAAGTTAGCAAAAAATTGTGAATAAAGGTAGTTAGCTAAACAGCACCACTGTTTCTCTTAAACAGAATAGTTATAGTTTTGAAAATTAGCTTTAAATCGTATACCAAACTCCAATTTTTTTGATACTGCAAATCCAGGAGAATTACATCTTCAAAACTACGGACTGTAGAACGTCCATTTACTTGCCATTCGCCAGTCATACCGGGTTTAACATCTAAACGTTGCCACTCTGGTACTTCATAGCGTTCCACTTCATCGGGTGTAGGTGGTCGAGTGCCTACTAAACTCATTTCTCCTTTAAGGACGTTCCAAAATTGGGGTAGTTCATCAAAACTCGTTCGCCGTAAAAAGCGCCCGATCTTAGTAACTCTGGGGTCATTCTCATTCTTGAAAAAAGCACCTTGCACTTGGTTTTTAACTTCGGATTTTTTCGCTTCCGCATCCACACACATGGAGCGGAATTTCCAAATCTTAAACTGCTTCCCCATCCAACCACAACGGGTTTGACTAAAGAAAATGGGGCCAGGATCATTAATTTGAATAGCGATCGCAATCGGAATAAACAAAACTCCTGTAATTAATAAACCAATTACTGACCCTACAATGTCTAATAACCGTTTCATCCAAGATGCTACTGAAGGGTGAGTAGTGGGTAACTGCTCTACTCTACGGGAAGTTGTCTTCCGATTATCTACAAAGTCTTCTTGTTTTATTAGCTCACTATCGTCCACAGACTCAAGGGGAAAAACTTGATCCAATCCGGTGAGTTTTAGGACTGCCATTACCTGAGGTGTTACATTCCGCAGTGTGAATGTAATTCCTTTCGCCTGGACGTATTTAAAATTACTGACCAGGGCACCTAAACCACTACTATCCATAAAAGTAGTTCGGTGAAAGTCAATGATGATTTGCTTAGGATGTGAATTCGGCTGGATTAAGCCTTGGCAGGTTTGCTTAAAGCCTAAAGCCTCCAGCACGCTTAACCGCGTCGGCATCTGCATTATAGCCGTGTCGTTTAGGGAATTAACTGGAAAATCGACCTCTGTCGGTTGGCTAGTCATGAAGCTCTGCACTTTCGTTGCCATGTATAATGTAATCTGCCAAACATTATTTTGTCCTATAAAATTACTTAACCTAATATTGGAATTAGTAGTAATAAGGACTAATCGCTATTTACCGGGCTGAGATTGGAGATCGCCAGCGACGATTCACAATAGAACAAGAAGCCAAAAAACATCCTTGCTGTTGTGCCGACGCAGCGCGATCGCGTTGCTCTGAATCAAATGATTGCTAAAACTACGGTTACACCTACTGCACGCCTGATTGAGGTGTTTTCTGCCATTCAAGGAGAAGGACTGAATGTAGGGACACGTCAGATTTTTATTCGTTTTGCTTTGTGTGATTTGCGCTGTCACTTTTGTGATAGTGCCCAGACTTGGAATGCACCTGCGACTTGTCGAATAGAGCGATCGCCTGGATTGCGCGACTTTGAAATTTACTCTAACCCTGTCCCATTACCAATATTAATGGAATGGGTGGAACGACAAAATCTACCTTGTCTACACGATAGCATTAGCCTAACGGGGGGTGAACCACTTCTTCATGCCCCATTTTTAACCCAGTTTCTACCCCAAGTGCGAGCTATAACTGGTCTACCCATATACTTAGAAACTGGCGGACATCGCCCAGAACAACTAGCGATGATTCTCCCCTATTTAGACTCTGTTGGTATGGATTTCAAATTGCCTAGTGTTAGCGGCGAAAGTCATTGGCAAGAACATAGTAAATTTCTCCAGTTATGTTATGACTCATATTTAAATGTTTTTGTCAAGATAATTGTGTCTCAAAACACAGATCCCGCCGAGTTGGAACGTTCAGCTTTGCTGGTGGCAGAGGTTAGTCCAGATATCTCAGTATTTTTACAGCCTGTTACGCCTTTGGCAGCATCTGAACAATTTTCTTCAATACCTGCGCTTGCGCCTTCGAGCGATCAAGTTTTGACGTGGCAAGCTTTAATGAAGCGGTTTGTCAAGCATGTGCGTGTAATACCCCAGACGCACAAAATGCTGAACCAGCTGTAAAATTTGAGTTTTACAAAGATGTCGTCAAGAAAAAAGTAAGATTTTATGAAATGGTCATTGGGCTGCTGCCGCTAATCCAGGAGGCAGCAGTCCCCTCAGTAGGCATTTTTAGTCGGAGGTTGTTAACGATGAAAGTGTTTTATGTCAAAATATGAAGGGATTTGTGCCACCAGAAAAGCAGCAGAACCAACGGCAAAGGCTGGCCTAATACATTTTAGTTGGGGTATTTTCTGGTTAAAGCGGCTTTTCAAATCTGTTTAAAAGTCATTTGGGTATTTTTTGGGGTGGGCAATACCCACCCAACCTAATTTCTGGTTTCTACAGTGAGTCCTCATCTGTCGTTTTGGATTTAGCTTTTGCCTTATTGGCACTGCGTTTGAGGGCAGATAGCCTTGCTTCGTATTTCGACCGTTGGCGCTTACTAGGAGTGTTGTCAATCAGGGTTTTCAAGGCGCTACCCAGACTCTTGTAGGCATTGGGGAGGCTATAACCAAAACGAGTTGCCAAAGCGATCGCTTTCTCATCAGCATTGAGCAATTCTTTTAGTTGCTTTTCTCCACTATTCTTTTGGTAGAGTCGCCAGCCTGACACACCACATAGCGACAAAGCTAATACCAGCAACAATCCATCTTGTACCCACAATTCGCCCACAGCACCACCTAAGCCGATGGCTAGTGCTGCCATTTCCCAGCCATCTTTAGGAATTGTGTCATTTTGAACGCGAGCAACTTCATGCCAGAACAGCAGATTACGCTGATCCATTGCGAGGGCATCCCATTTAACTAAGTCAATTTGAATTTCTACCTGGTCTTTACCAATTTCTTCGCAGCGGACCAGGGGTGGATTGACGTCAGTTGTGCCTTCAACCGTGACCCAGCTTTGCAATTCTGGCGGTAGTAAGCTTTTTAACCGCCGAAGTTCACTCATTTCCGCTTTGGCAGAGGAGGTTGCATAGGATGTCATAATATCCAGCCCCAGAAAATTTCAGTATATAGTGAGGGTATCACTTTGGAGTATAGCGATTTAAGTGATGATCCGTCTCACTCGCTCTTAAAACTTCCTCGCTTTTTTCGCGCTTCCATTGCTTTTTCCAGCAAATCTAGCAATCCTGGAGCTTCCTCTTGGATACTGAGTAACAGTCTTTCCCCAAGTTCTATATTCCCCGGATCAAGACCTGTGTGCATCACTTCTTTCAGGCGAGGTATCGCTATCCCATCCACAATCTGAATTAACCCACTCAGACAACGGTGAAATTGCCTTTCTGTGAGAATCGAGTCTTCCAAGGGGAACTCAATAATGGCACGGATTTCGCCATCGGATGGGTCATACTCCCATTGCAACATTTTGGTTTCCCAAGAAATGGCAAGCATTGTCTGTAAAATAGCTCCCTTGTGGGGATGGTCTTGAATTCCTGACAGAACTTGAGGGGCAAATACCCGAAAAAATTTTCCCTCTTCATCCAGTTGGACAACTATTAGAAAATCTTCAAGGTTATCAGCCTCTACACCTGTTATAATTCGGTCTTCTTGATCATCCAAACGGTAGTCCCAACCAAGGTTGTCTAAATAGTTGGCAATCTGTTTGAGGTTAGCTCCCATAAAAGCCTCATAAGGAACGTGGAGCAGCTGTTAACAGACCTAGTTTAACCTGCTAGGAGTAGTTGTTTGGGTTGGTCTAGATACTTCTGATGACATAGAAGTATGCAATTAGGGCATTGGGCATTGGGCATTGGGCATTGGGTATTGGGCGTTGAAGATAGAAAAAACAGATGATCGTTCGGCGCTGTGAATAATATTTCCTGAACGACTCTTGCTCATTATTAAAGAAGTGCACTTCAAATTGTTGTTTCGCTAGGTTGTTAATCTATTACTGAAATCGGAATTTTTAAATCAAGCACCGCTATAAATTGGAAGTAAACCTGTGTCTGCTAAAGATGCTTTTCATACAGTTGTGAAAACAGCACTTGAGAAAGAGGGGTGATTAATCACTGCTGAAGCACGTTGCTATTTAGAATTAGAAGAACACGATACAGCACTTCGCCGCTTCCAGGAAGGGTCAATAGCTATTCGTTCTCGTATTCATAAATATGTTAAGCTTCTGCTTACTTTTAACCCAGCAGTATACTTACAGCCTCAGTTCAGAGGTCAGATTGATTTGCGTAGACTAACTCGAATTTACCAATGGCTAGACCCAACTTTGGATGAAAATGCAGTCTTCGATATGCAACGGATGAATCTATTCATATTGGCTCAAGACCCGAATAACTTGAAGTGGGTACAATCAATACCAGCAGCAATTTGGGATTTCAATATAGATTGGGTAGGAAAAGCAATTTGGGATGATCCTAAGCCGCAGATTTATGCACGTCTTCCAAAAACTTTGGAGGTAATGGAATCTATGATTGAAACCAATCGCCGTTTTGAATCTTACCAAACAGAAGTACAAGCAATATCCCAATTAGGCATCAGCTTTCATGACTGGCTTAAATTAACTCCATCTACAGAAATTAAACCAGACGACGCAAAATTAATGTACATCATTCCATCCAAACCTCTAGAGTTACAGCCTTCCATCTGAATTAAGTAGAGCATTTCATTGAATCGTAGCGAATTAAATTTAGCAAGACTCCACGTCACTCTGCGTTTAAAAACGCCACGATTCCTCTACACCTTGGCTAATTGCATTATCCATATCCTCAAGAGTTTTAGGTTCCCCTGGATATTTTAAATAACCTGCTACATCATCTAATTTAGTTACTGAAAAAAAATTGCTAGACTTTAATAAATCACCGACTTCTTGAGTTACTTCTATTTTAACTCCAACTTTTTTCATATTCTTCCAGATTTCTATATGTGGGAATAGATTGGTTAGTAACTACAGAATAAAGAACATCTGGGTCTAAATCTGCGCCATTATCCCAGTGAATTGTTCCCCATTCAGCGTTAAGTTTAACAGTTTTAAAATAGTTTAAATCTTTTAAAGGTGCAAAAATTCCTATAAATTTGATTAACTGGTTAATATCAACAATACCTTCTTTTCCGTCTTCAAACTTCAAATAGAGTTGATAGTTATCGTGAGGAATAACTTCTATAATGTCTTTAAGCATAATTCACTCTAATGGTTGAATTTTTTCTAAGGGATTATTTTGTCTTGCCAATTGCCAGTTTTCTCTAAGTTCTGATTTGTGCATAGCTGCCCATTCAACTACTAAACCAAGAACTCTAGGAGTGAGTTGACCTTCTAAAATTGATAAGGTTTCTATATCAATAATTGCCTTTTGCTGATTGTAGCGGACATGGAAATGAGGGGGCGGATGGTCGTTATAGTACATAGTAATAATAATCCCTAAAAAACGACAAATTTCAGGCATCACATCACTTCCTTAATTATCCTGTCTATTCAGCCATACCCATCTGATTGTAACTATTTTTAGGCCCTCTTCCTTTACGCGTCTGTGAGACAAAAAAAGGCGAACTGGAAAGTTCGCCTGTAACATAGTATTATGCTGTTGCTCAACACAAATCCAAATCTAAATCTTCGCTTCTTCCCTCACCAACTTATCCCAACCCAAATCTTTCAAATTATTATTCCGACGTAGCGGACGAGTCACCAACTCTAACATGTCACGCGCATTCGTAAAGCCGTGAATTTGAGCAAAAGTGAACTCCACAGACCACTTAGTATTAATACCGCGTGCTTCCAGTGGGTTAGCGTGAGCCATACCAGTAATTACCAAGTCTGGTTTCAACGCATAAATCCGCTGAAGTTGATTGTAATTATCTGGCTTCTCCACAATCCTTGGCAGAGGTGAATTCATTTCCTGGCAAGTTTTCTCCAGCAATGCCAACTCAGCAGCTTGATACCGCTTATCCATGTAAGGAATCCCGATTTCGTGAACAGTCATCCCACAACGGATTAAGAATCTTGCTTGGGAAACTTCCAGCAAGTTATCACCCATGAAGAATACTGATTTACCGCGAATCAGTTTCACATAATCTTCCAAACCTGCCCAAATTTGTGCTTCCCGTTCATCCAAACCCTTAGGAGTAATACCGAACACCGAGCAGATTTTCTCAATCCAAGCGCGGGTGCCATCAGGGCCAATGGGAAAGGGTGCGCCAATGAGTTTACACTTGCGGCGACGCATTAAGGTGGTAGCTGTGCGGCTGAGGAAGGGGTTGACACCAGCGACATAATACCCTTCTTCCAATACTGGCAATTCTGTGAAGCGCTTCGCGGGTAGCCAGCCGGAAACTTTGATGCCTTGTTTCTTCAGTTCCAAGGTTAACTGAGTAACTACGGGGTCAGGAAGGGAGCCAAAGAGAACTAGTGGTGTGTGATCCACGTACTCAGATTCATCTTGGGCGACATCTTCTTTCTTCTTACCGAAGTTGAGCAATTTAGCGATCGCATTGCGTTCACTTTTCTCTGTTTCCGCCACAGGAGCCTTATCAGGACAACGGTTAGCCATTGCGGCTAATACGGTGTCTTCCCCTTGGGTGAAGGCGTAATCTAGACCATTAGCACGCGCTACAACGATGGGAATACCGATTTCGGATTCTAGTTTCGGTGCCAAGCCTTCCAAATCTGTTTTGATAATTTCGGTGGTGCAGGTGCCAATCCAGACAATTACACTCGGATTGCGATCGCGTTTAATCTGCAAGCACAACCGCTTTAACTCTTCATAATCATTCAACTGTGCCGAAATATCGCCCTCTTCCAACTCTGCCATTGCATAGCGAGGTTCAGCAAAAATCATCACTCCCATCGCGTTTTGCAGGAAGTAGCCACAAGTTTTTGTCCCAATCACCAAAAAGAAGCTATCTTCAATTTTTTGGTATAACCACGCCACACAGCTAATTGGGCAAAAGGTATGGTAATTTCCAGTTTCACATTCAAAGTTTAAAGCTTCTGGTTGTTGAGCGACAGTCATTTTGGTTTTTCTCCCCTTGATATTTAAAGTTAGGAGTTAGGAGTGATAAGTTATGAATTTATGAATTATGAGTAATGAATTATGAGTTTTTATTACTAACTCTTAACTTTTAACTCCTCACTTTCTTTTAACTCCTAACTTTTAACTTTTCTTAACTCCTAACTCTTAACTCCTAACTCCTAACTTAATTAATTAAGCGTTGGGGAAGAGACGGGCAATTTCTGATTCATCAAAAACGCCTGCTGGCAGTTCTTCCCCTAAAAAATCGTTACTTTCTTCAGTCTTTTGCAAAGCTGTTTGCTCACCCCAGACATCTGACAACACGTCTTTAAACGCATTCTCATCTAATGGACTATCCTCAAGGGCCTGGTCGTCATCCAGCTTTACTTCGATTGCATCTGTTGCATCGAAGGCAATTTCCCCAAACTCATCTGCTTCTAGACTAGAGATTTGGAGAGACTCATCTTTTGAGTCGTGTTTGTTGGATAAGGAAATATCGCCAAAGGCATTTTCGGTTTCCTCCAACTCGCTGATCCCCAGGATTTGATCATCAGAATCCACGATTGCGAACTCTTCAACTACCACCACCGACCCAAAGCCATTTGTATGAGAATGTGTCAATGTTTCATCTTCAGACTTTTCCTCAATGACAACTGCTGAATCATCTCCGTATTTTTCCGGTTCTGGGTTGATGACAAAGCGATTGCCGAGAGCGAAATCTGGGTCAAAATGCAAATCCAGCACTTCAATCAGCGTATCGGCGTCAGGATTAAGTTTGGCAAAGGGCAACATTAACTGGGCTAGCTTTGGCTCTAGGGCGTTAACTACTCCCAGGATGAGGTAAGAAGGTGGTCGCTTCCCACCATCAGGGGTGTACACTGATTCTACTTGCATGTGCAGGGTAATCCAGTCCCGATTGTTCTGGAAAAATTGCAACCATTTTTGCTTTAATGAATCCGTAAAGCTGTGAAAGAAAGCCATATTATTGTCCCCCATCCTGAGAATTTGGTGATTTATACAATCATCAAGTCTAGTTCCTCTTCTGAATTAGGAACCTGGGGTTTACCCGGATTTAAATAAAAATCGGACAACAAAGAGAACAATTCCCGATCTGGTGAGTCGTTAGGTACAACACCTTCTGGACGCGCCAAAATTTGGTCAGCGATGTTGAGATAGTAATCGCAAACGTAGTCTAGGGAAGGATCTTGCTCTGCCATCTCAAACAAAGTCTTGCCTTTGACACGGGAAACACGGATATCTTCAATCAAAGGTAAAACTTCTAGAACTGGCATAGGCACTGCTTCTATATATTTTTCAATTAAGTCGCGTTTAGAGGTGCGGTTGCCGATTAACCCAGCTAAACGCAATGGGTGAGTTCGTGCTTTTTCGCGGACTGAAGCAGCAATCCGGTTAGCAGCAAACAAAGCATCAAAGCCGTTGTCTGTAACGATCAGGCAGTAATCTGCATAGTTGAGTGGTGCAGCAAAACCACCGCAAACCACGTCACCCAGAACATCAAAAAGAATTATATCGTATTCATCAAAGGCGTTGAGTTCCTTAAGTAATTTTACGGTTTCACCAACTACGTAGCCGCCGCACCCAGCACCCGCAGGTGGGCCACCAGCCTCTACGCAATCAACACCGCCATAGCCTTTGTAAATCACATCTTCCGGCCAGACATCTTCGTAGTGATAGTCCTTTTCTTGGAGGGTGTCGATAATTGTGGGAATCAAAAACCCAGTCAGGGTAAAGGTGCTGTCATGTTTGGGGTCGCAGCCAATTTGCAGCACTTTCTTGCCACGTTTAGCTAGGGCGACCGATATATTACAGCTAGTCGTGGATTTACCGATACCACCTTTTCCGTAGACTGCTAGTTTCACTGTTGTTTGCCTCTTATAGCTTTTTGTCAAACTTGTGGCTCAAACATTTGCCTTCACCTGTCCTGAGATGGCGATGCATATGCATAAGGTCTGTTGATGTCATTATTGGGCAAATTACATAGAAAAGAAAGTGGCTCTTAATCTGTAAAACGCTCTAATATAATGAATTACAGATTAATTACGTGATTTTGCTGTTTTATCAACCTTAAAGACTTTAATAGCTCTAAAAAAACTAAATAAAAAGTTTTTATTACTTATTTTTATAAAAATAGTTACAAAATAAAAAAAGTGAAATAGGCTTTTTTGAATGGTTTTTATCGAATTAGCTGATGGTTAGACAAGGTGTTTTCAGGACATTGGGATGCATCGTCAATGCTAAACAGAGGTATATGTAGCCCGATGCTGGAAATACTAATCCAAGTTGCGTTAGCGTAGCTCACCGTACCCCTACGGGGAAGCAAGCTACGCGTAGCGTCTGGTAGAGAAGGTATCGCTGATAAATTCCCAGTTTTCAGCCGCTAGCCAAGACCGTTAAATTGCTGCTTGAGAGTAAGTTAGTCTGATTTTGTAAAAAATTATTAAATTTACAGATATTGTCTAAGATTATTAATCTGGAAATGCGCGTTATTGTGCTACTACCGCCAGTGAAGGAGGCGGCAGCCCACACTAATGGGCATTCCCAGTCTCTAACTGGGAACGAGGCAAATCACGACACCTCAGTTTCAAGTTCCTGAATTTCCTGTAATGTTTGCCAGCCAGCTTGCCACTGGGAGTTATCTTGTAATAATTTGGCATTTATCCAAAAACGAACTTTAGGATCACAAGCAGCAACCATTTCGGCGTAAACCCACTTAGCCTGATTTTTCCGATTGACAACTTGAAAGTGCCGCCAGCCATCAACTTTTTGCTGTGCCGTCCACTTAGAACCAACTAGGTAAGGAAATTTCTGTTTTTTTGTCATTTGTAATTTGTAATTTGTCATTTGTCACTTGTCACTTGTCATTTGTCGTTGCTTATTTCTCCCTTGTCTCCCTTATCTCCCTTTACTACCCACTTCCCACTCCCAAAATGTCACCAAATCACCATTACGGGTAGCTCAGGTGTTGTTCGCGTAGAGCTATAATTTGAGGCAAATGATTCCAGACTGGAAGCATGACTACAGTACCAATCTTGCCAATCTTTGATGCTGATGGTGAAAAACTTATCGCGCCATTGCAGGGGATAAGCACTCTGTTGGCAAAACTGCGGGGCAAGCCCTAGATGCGTTAACTACTCAGTTGGGTGAAACGGAGTTCAGCGCACTGCTTATTATTCAAAACTTTAGCCCTGACCTATTTTTTAGTGCTAAACAACAAAAACGGTTATCAGAATTGATGAGTTTATGGGGGTTGGCACGAGATCAAGGGCAAGCATTACCACCAAAGCAACAAGCAGAATTGGATACTTTGATTGAGGCTGAATTAAGAGCAGTAGCAGCCCGAATAGCTGCATTGATACAGCAAGAGAGTTCATGAATCGGTATTAGGCTGCGATCGCACAACGAGCTAACCATCATTGTGACTACTGTAAAGCTTCTGAACTAATCTTTAATGATAATTAATGAGTTCGGCGACAAAAATAGTTTGTTTGGAGTAAGTCGGGGATTTGGCGGAAACTCAGCCGTGAGTCGATATTAGCAAAAGGGCATTTTCTCTTATTCTTGACGTGAATCTGACTGGGGTGGATGCCAACCAGCTTTTACCCAAAAACGACGAGCCACTTGAATCGAAGGCTCATCCCGACGTTCATCATTGAAGTCAAAGCGTTCGCTAGTAGCTCTCCCTATAGGAGTTATACCTACAATTTTTGTCCCGTCTTTAGTCCAAATAAAATGGTCAGACCATTGTTGCTGACGGGGATGAAATAGAGAGACTTGTTCTTGGGTTTTGGGATCAATACCTACTGTAAAATTATAGTGACGCTCATTACAGCGATGACAAGCTAATGCCAAATTACCCAGTTCATCAGAACCACCCAAAGACTGCGGCATGATATGGTCAATTGTAAAACGGTCTGGACTCAAGTATTCTGGAGAATGACAGTATTCGCAGAGATATTCAGCTCGTTTTCTTACAAGTCTTCGAGTTTGTTCGGACACCATTTACTTTTCGCCGCTAGTTGAGCGTTAATCAAGGTAAATATTCGCTCTAATTCGGAGATACCTACATATTCAGCTTCTTCTTCAAGAGTCAGTGCATCAGCTTTTTTCTTCTGTAACAGTTCTTCAAAACGAGACTGTAGCTCATCGGTAAATTTAAACAGATAAATGTCACCAAATTCGCTCATACTGATACCAGAAGACATTAAAGATGAGGGTTGAATCATCAATTGAGTAGTCATTGTGTGTTCACAGTGTCTTTGGTTCTATTGTGCCTCAATTAATCAATGATTATAGCCTTGTGGGTGGGTGCATGAGTAATAACAAGAACCTGCTAGCGCTAATTTTCGGAAAATTTTAACCAATATTCTAGATTTGTTCTTGCTTCACAAGCTACTTCTAGTAAATCTTTTTCTCGAACTTCTGCGAAAATAATTTGTCCATTATTAATTTTAGGAATTAAAAGGCATAAGCAAATTCTGTCAGAGCATTCCAGATTCTGAGAAATTTCTATACAAAGATTGATTTGTTCTAGAGATGCTATGACATTACTAGATTTAATTTCCGCAATTCCCATGTTATAATTAGCCAAAGCGAGCAATTCAGAATCTAAAATCCCATTTTGTAATGCTGTTTGCAACAAATTTTTAGCTTTATCAACATTATCATTAACTAAAAATAAGTAACTTAAATTAATCTGTATATGAATATCAGATGAACTATAATAATAGGCTAATTCACAGTTAAATAATGCTTCTTTAGAATTATTTTTATGTAAATATTCTATGAAAACTTTTCGCACATGATAGCTTGTTAGTATATTTTTATATTTTTCATCATATAACTCTTGAATTTTGTTAGTTAAAATTTCTACGGGAATTAATTTTACATTTTCTAACTCTATTGTCAAATCACCATTAATTTCATGAGTACGAGCTTTGATAACAGCTAATTTTTGTATGAGGTCATCTATTGCATTTATAAAGCTGGGTTTTTCTGGGTAATACCAAAACTTCACTTTTAGCCAGTCTAAATCAAACTTGACACTAACTACTGGAATTGTTTCGTTATCTCTATAATCTAACATTGCCTTATATAAAGGAATACCTAGTGCAGGATCATCGAATACATCATCGTTATTGAGTGACATATTGTTCCATAAAAGATTACGAAGATTACCTGTTGATGACACTAAAAACAGCTCTATCTGTTTTAATCCTTCTATATCTTTCTTGACAAAATCAATTTTCATATCAATTAATAACTCTAATGGTCTATTAGATAACCCCAGAGATACTTTTCGCTCACGAGCTAGATATTTTGCATAAATTTTATCAAAATCATCCCCATTAAAATCTATTTCATTTCCTTCATTATGAAACCTAATAATACTTTCTTTTAACAGGTACTGATATTCTTGCTCTAAATCATTCCTTGACCAGTTAATTTCAGCATTAAATACATATTCAATAGTCCACAGTTGTTCAAAATTAGCATTTTTGCAAGATGCAGTTAGTAATTTTAAAGCTTGTAATTGTTTTTTATTTAAATTACGTATCTTTGACAATATGGGACGAGTAGAAATATCTTGAAAATTCTCCAGTTCTCTTCTAACTTCTTCTAACACACTTAAGTTTAATTTCATTTTCGTTGATTGTTTCTTCTGTATCCTTCTAAATAAAAAGTGGCATATGAGTTGAATTTCATATGGCCGTCCTCCAGATAAATCATGGATTTCTGATACATCTCTGTAAGTTTCAACATCAAAAATTTCTTCTGGTAGAATTCCTAGTTTTTCCAAAGGTTTTCTAACACAATCTTTTGTTTCCTCTTTAGTTTCAAATTCAACGATATTTATTTTTTTAAATTGCCGTATAATTGGTGAAAATATTTGGTCTATGACTGGAAATAAATCTGGCGTACCAGTAAATACCAACATATAGCCAGGAAGATTCATGAAAATATTTCTGATTTTTTCTAAATGTACTCTACTTTGAGACAAAACATTGCATTCATCAAAAAGAAGTAATACAGGCTTGTTTAACTCCTTTTGAATTGCACGTAAATCTCTTTTATATGAGTTATCCGATAAAGACATGTTGATGTTATCAGAACTCATAGCTTTGGCATATTGAGTAGGAAATATAAAAGGACAAAAACTACTGTTTTCAGGAATTTTATACGCATTTATAACATTTAGATAAGTATCATATGTCTTTCCGTGTATGCCACCAAAAGCTCCAAATTCACAAGCTGCCAATAATAATCCATCAAATAATTTGTAAAAGAAAGCAAATTGAGTTTCAGCATCTCCCTCATCTAAGTCTATACGTACTGTACAAAAATTCCTTAAGTTACCCTCAATTTCCGTAATATTAAGTAAGCTTGTTTTTCCAGAAGCTCTTTGTCCTAACAATGCTAGATTAATCGGCTGAGGAGCAGTTTTAGCTTGTTCTAAATAATATCTAATTTCTTGCAATTCCTTTTCTCTACCAGCAAAAACATCAATATCTAATACTGGGTTTGAAAAGTCGTATGGATTATGAAATTTACTAAACTCTGTCATGATAAATATCCTAGCTATTGTGCCAAAAAGTTTGAAAATTCTTCCTGCAATAATATATATTTTTTATCTAAATCACCATTTTTAACCCATGCCTCTATTTGATAACCTAAACCTCGCTTTGTATGAGGAAGTTGACAGTAATCTTCAATTGCAATAAAGAAATCTTGAATAAAAATTAATTTGCAATCTAAGTAATCTTCATCAAACCAATAGGCACGAGATATACTTTTCCAAATAGATATGTCATCTATAGGTTTATAAGCTTTACATAAAGTAAATATTTTTTCTGCTTCTTGTTGCAAGTCTATGAATTGTGTTTTAATATCTGTTGCACAAGTACATCTTGACACTAACACAACCAATTTTTCTTGTCCTATAAATTCACATATTTTTGTATATGAACCTTTAACAATGTCAACATCTCTTTGTGTTAACTTGCGGTTATGTGCAATCTTGTTACGTATGGGTTCAAGTTCAACAAGTGTACCTTTTAAAACTTCTTCTCTAAAAAAAATAGATTTAAAAACATCTTGCCAATTATTTTTTTTAATTATGATTTTTTGTAAATCTGGAAAATCTATATAATAGATTTGATGGAAAGGAACAAATTGTGACCATCCGTAAGTTTTATCTATTTCGAGTCGTTTCTTAGAATTTTCTCGAATATCTGGTGGTACTCTTTGTTTATACCATTTGTCCCCTTCTAAATCTTTCAAGCATTCAATAATAAGTTCACGTAAAGCAGTTTCAATACAATACAAGTATGAATAGACTTCCGCATTTTCTCTTGGTATTAAAGTTTGACAATCCATACTCAGCAACTATTTTACAAGAGTTTGCAATCAGGTAGTACAACAGTATAACGTGTTTTTTATCACTGTACCGTTTCCCACATCCGTAACCCTACTGCAAACCCCTGTGGATACGTCTGCACCCCCTCTAGCACCGAATAAACCTGCAAAAACCCAAGTTCCATCGGTTCCACTGCCAAACTTAAAATCGCTGACTTTAAATCTCCTCTCGCATCAGGAGGCGCTATTAGTGAAACCGATACACCTTGCTTAAACGCTTCCTTCACCTGTTCTTGCCAGTTGGGTTCATCCAGCCAAACTGTAAGATTGCCCACTTGCAAAATATCCAGCAAAATTTCTCTATCAGAGAATGTTTAAAAGGGTATTTTGCTCTCATAGTTGGCACAGCGAAGCATCTTAGTACATGGCTAAAAGCTTGAGAATCGCAAATGGAAAATCGAAATTAGGGGAAAATACCACTTTCACAAGATGTGAACACCGATCTAGGCGATCGCCCCCTTCTTCTTACAATATCCATTATGAGAACAAAAATTTTCTTTTCCTTAAGGTCTAACCTACAGAAAGCCACCGTGGACTGAGGTCAGCCGCGCAAAGCGCTTTTACGATGTCTAATATGGTTCGTTCCTGAAAAAGCCTATGCAACCTACTAATCCTGACCAATTTACAGAAAAAGCCTGGGAAGCGATCGCCCATACCCCCGATATTGTTAAGCAATATCAACAACAGCAGATAGAAAGTGAACACCTGATGAAAGCGCTGCTAGAACAAGATGGTCTAGCAACTGGGATTCTCACTAAGGCAGGTATTAATCTTCAAAAACTGCGCGATCGCACTGAACAATTTTTCCAACGTCAGCCGAAAGTATCCGGTACTAGCAGTTCAGTATACTTGGGACGCAGCTTGGATACACTTCTAGATCGGGCAGATGCGTATCGCAAAGAGTTTCAAGATGAATATATTTCAATTGAACACTTACTGCTGGCTTACGTTAAAGATGACCGCTTTGGCAAAGGTTTTTTCCAAGAATTTGGTTTAGACGAAGCCAAGCTAAAAAATATTATTAAACAAATTCGGGGGAGCCAAAAAGTGACCGACCAAAATCCAGAAGGCAAATACGAAGCACTGGAAAAATACGGACGTGATCTCACAGAAGCGGCCCATAAAGGTCAACTCGATCCAGTGATTGGGCGGGATGATGAGATTCGGCGCACCATCCAAATTTTATCACGCCGCACTAAGAATAACCCCGTGCTAATTGGTGAACCGGGTGTTGGTAAAACTGCGATCGCCGAAGGATTAGCACAGCGCATTATTGCAGGTGATGTACCTCAATCTCTCAAAGACCGCAAGCTGATCGCTTTAGATATGGGTGCTTTGATTGCAGGGGCAAAATTCCGGGGTGAATTTGAAGAACGCCTGAAAGCAGTATTAAAAGAAGTTACCGAATCTGGCGGTAAGATTGTTTTATTTATTGATGAAATTCACACCGTTGTCGGCGCTGGTGCAACCCAAGGCGCGATGGATGCGGGTAACTTGTTAAAACCGATGTTGGCGCGGGGCGAATTGCGTTGTATTGGCGCGACAACGTTGGATGAATACCGCAAATATATCGAAAAAGATGCCGCACTGGAAAGACGCTTCCAGCAAGTTTATGTGGATCAGCCGAGTGTAGAAGATAGTATTTCGATTTTGCGTGGGTTGAGAGAACGTTATGAAAACCATCACGGGGTGAAGATTTCTGATAGTGCTTTAGTTGCAGCGGCCATTTTGTCGAGTCGTTATATTAGCGATCGCTTCTTACCAGATAAAGCAATTGACTTGGTAGATGAAGCCGCCGCTAGATTAAAAATGGAGATTACCTCCAAACCAGAAGAACTTGACGAAATTGATCGCAAGATTCTGCAATTGGAAATGGAGAAGCTTTCGCTGCAAAAAGAAAGCGATGCAGCTTCTCGTGAACGTCTAGAAAGACTGGAAAAAGAAATTGCCGATCTCAAAGAAGAACAAAGAACACTGAATACTCAATGGCAATCAGAAAAAGACATTATTGACAAAATTCAGTCTGTTAAAAAAGAGATTGAGCAAGCAAATTTAGAGATTCAGCAAGCAGAACGCGACTACGATCTTAACCGCGCTGCGGAGTTGAAATACGGCACTTTAACCAGTTTACATCGTCAATTGGAAGCAGTAGAAGCTGAATTGGCAAGCACTCAAAGAAGTGGTAAATCACTATTACGGGAAGAAGTCACAGAAGGTGATATTGCTGAAATTATTTCTAAATGGACAGGGATTCCGATTAGCAAGTTGGTGGAATCGGAGAAAGAGAAACTGCTGCATTTAGAAGATGAACTGCACCACCGCGTGATAGGACAAGAAGAAGCAGTCACAGCTGTCGCGGATGCAATTCAGCGATCGCGAGCTGGACTGGCTGATCCTAATCGTCCCATCGCTAGCTTTGTTTTCCTTGGGCCTACGGGTGTAGGTAAAACCGAGTTGGCGAAAGCGCTGGCGGCGTATATGTTCGATAGCGAAGATGCGCTGGTGCGAATCGATATGTCGGAGTATATGGAAAAACACGCCGTCTCTCGCTTAATCGGTGCGCCTCCAGGATACGTAGGTTATGAAGAAGGGGGACAACTTACAGAAGCGATTCGGCGCCGTCCTTACTCAGTGATTCTCTTCGACGAAATCGAAAAAGCACACCCCGATGTATTTAATATCTTCCTGCAAATTCTCGATGATGGTCGCGTCACTGATGCTCAAGGTCATAAGGTGGACTTCAAAAACGCTATTATCATCATGACTAGCAACATCGGTTCGCAATACATTCTTGATCTCGCCGGAGATAACGCCCATTACGACGAAATGCGCCGTCGAGTCATGGAAGCGATGCGAAATAGCTTCCGTCCAGAGTTCCTGAACCGGATTGACGAAATTATCATCTTCCACGGCTTAGATAAGAAGGAATTGCGGCAAATTGTGCTACTGCAAGTGGAGAGATTGCGCCAAAGACTTAGCGATCGCAAAATATCCCTCAAACTTTCGGATATTGCACTTGACTTTTTAGCAGAAGTAGGGTATGACCCAGTATATGGGGCGCGTCCACTGAAGCGAGCCATTCAACGGGAGTTAGAAACTCAAATTGCTAAATCCATCTTGCGCGGCGAATTCAACGACGGCAACACCATCTTTGTAGATGTGCAAAATGAGCGTCTTTCTTTTAGTCGCTTACCTGTTGAGGTATTTACTAGCTAATTGAAAATAATCTCACGCCAAGACGCAAAGTCAATTAAGAGCGTCTTGGCGTTTTTTTGTGAAACATTCGTGGGGTAATAATTACGAATTATTTTGACTCTTACAAAGCACTTGTCGCATTTTACGCATATTTGCAGGCAACTCTAAGTTCATTGCTTGTTGAATAAAAATTGATGGAATTGGAATCAGAGGTGTAGCTTGCACAGTATAAGCAAGGATTGTGCCACTACCACAATCTTTTAGTTCTAAATTGGCGTTAAAGTCCTCAAAAGTCCCTTTTACCATGCGAAATTGGATTTGCTGCCCCAACACTTCTACAACGTTGAGGTAAATTTCTACTTGAGCTGTGAAAAAGAAAAAGGCTTTTTGTGCTGCTTGATACAGCCATTTGGCTTCACCTTTGTGTGATATCTCGCTTTTAGTGATATCGGGAAAATATTGCACCCACCGGGGATAATCAGTTAATTGCTGCCAAACTTGCGATCGCACCATCGGCAAATACATCCAGGCTGTGACAGCGCCACCCCACATCTTGTGCGATCGCGTTTCTACCAAAATTTCACCCTGTACTAGTAACCTTTGCTTGTCTTGACTCCAAGCCATATCTGAACCTGTAATAATTGAGTCTAAGATATAAGATGCAGACATAATGATTTTAGTTACTCCTCAACTCATCCACCTAACGGTGTTGAAACTACAAGCCATAAAACTTGATTTAGATCCAACCCATTAAATTTTAATTCCAGTGTAGTGCCTATCTTTTCTGGAAAGGGTGATTTTTTGGTAATTATTTCAGACAGCTTACTCTAAAAACTGTATTTCTGATCACAATTAACGCAATTAATACTTAAGTAAGTGTTGTCAGAGTAATATTTGTAGATGAAAAATTCAGTTATTAACAGCTGAAATGTCACAAACACGACCTAATATCAAGCAACTTACCCCAACGTCTGGATAGCATTTCTCGATTTTTACGTGTTATTTATGATCCAACTGCAACTTCATCGTAACTTCATGTCTTAATTGTCAATATCAAGGGTAATGTCTGTTGAGTTGAGAGGAAAAGTAGGTGAGTCAATCTTCTTTAAATCGTAGATTAATCCAGATTTTTGGTATCCTTCTCGGCATTAGCGTCGCCGTTTGGGTACTGAGAGGCTTTGGGATTCTCACTTTTATTCCAGGTGGAATTATTTGGCTATTGCTACTTGGGGCGATCGCGATCGGGATTATCAGTTATGTCCAAAGGAGATGGTGGCGTTTTTAATCTGATTTATGAAGGAGTCATTAGTCATTGGTCATTAGTCATTAGTCATTAGTCATTAGTCTAAGATACAAGAGTTTTTGGTACATACCTCCCCCCTGGCGATGCCCTGAGCTTGCCCTTTGCGTAGCGCAACGGATAGCGCCACGGAGAGCGAGTCCGCGAGCGTCGGAAACCTCCGCTCAGACTTTGCGCTAAATTGATTTATGGGGATTTTTAATTTTTAATTTTTAATTTTTAATTCCCCATTCGCGTAGCGTCTCCAAGAGTTGGGGTTGACTCTCGCGTTGCGGTTTGATTTGATGATTTTCATGCCGTAGTCTCGTTTAAGAATTGTAGCGTGCCTATTTTGACTCACTGCCAAAAGTCTTTAATGGTGAAGCAATGGCAACAATTTACTAGGGGAAACGAACATGGCAAAGTATAAATGTACTGTTTGCGCCTATGAATATGACCCAGAAGTAGGCGATCCAGATAGCGGTATAGAACCGGGGACAGCTTTTGAAGATATACCAGATGATTGGGTATGTCCCACTTGCGGTGCTCAAAAATCAGACTTTGAACCCGATGAAGACTGAAGTTGAAGAAGAATTCAGAAGTCAGAATACATTCGTCAGAATCAAGACGCTCTCTACGAGACGCTAAAAGCGAACGCGGAC
>NZ_JAQYWQ010000115.1 GCF_029379315.1 Nostoc sp. S13 | reverse complement strand
ATGCGACAAATAGACCATCTGTAGAGACGCGATTCATCGCGTCTTCACCCAAGGATGTGTTCCAATCATTAATTGAATTGGTATTAGGCGATGCCTACGGCGGTAAACTACGCAGTTTGTGAGAGATTGTGCGATCGCACTGAGCGGAAGTTAGGCAAATCCAATTGCTGCGATCGCACCCCACAAGCGTGAGGGCTTGACAAAAATATAACTGTTAAAATCAACATAATGGTGTCAAAGTGCGAAAAAAACACATCCAATAGGAGAAAAATGCCAGCTATTGTTAAACTACAACTCTCCTTAAAAACTTTAGCAGAAGCAATATCTTCCCTTGATTTAACAGAAAAACGTCAACTTCAAAAGTTAATTGAGCAACAAATTTTTGAAGCCGAAGAAGCTTTGTATGAAGATGATCCAGAAACACAGGCAGAAATTCAAGCGGTTCGCGCTGAGTATAGCGGTGGTGAGTCTGTGACTATAGATAAATATCTTGCTAACTGGTCAAATTAGAGATAATGTAAAAAACTTCGGAGAACAAGTTTTGACAACTATTACTGATATCGGCACACTAATTAACTATAATCCTGAAATACACGGCGGTTGCCCAATTATTGCTGGTACAGGGGTGACAGTCCGGCGCATCGCTATTTGGTATAAACAAGGTTACAGCGTAGAAGAGATTGCAGATCAAATTAGTCATTTGACCTTAGCGCAGGTTTATGCAGCTTTAGCTTATTATCATGCTAACCGCGACCAAATTGACGTTGACATTGCAGCAGAGGCAGATAAAGCTGAGAGATTAGAGAAACTGCATAAAACTCAAAAATTTTTATGAGCCGAATTCGCTTGTATAACGCTATTGTTCTCATTGCCAAAGATAACTCTTGGCGATCGGTCATCGACAGTCTAGACAATTTCTCTGATAATTTCATGACTAATTGCGATCGGCCACTCATCGACTCCAGAGAGAGTTTGTAAATGTGATACCTGCTTGATACCAATATCTGCATTTACCTCATCAAGCAAAAACCCCAAAAAGTGTTGGATCAAGTTCAAGCCCTTAGCATTCTCACATTCCTACGCTGTTATTAGAGAACTGGGTTAAGTAGCTGTAAATTAGGTGATATCTACCGAACTGATAACTGTTAAATCACCGCCACCATCGCGCCACATCTACAATAGCGCGGGCAATTTCTGCCGTTGCGGCTTCGCCACCTAATGCAAAGATAACTGGAAACAATGCCTTAATATCTTGCAGCAAATTAGGACGAGTGCGAAGAGATAACTTATGAAGCGTATCTTGCCAGAAGGGGAAAAGTGTGGTATACGGCATTTGTGACAAACCAGAAGCTAACACACTTAGTTTAATGGCGCGAGACTTCTCATTTTGAATCGCTAGAACCACAACTAGTGCTTCTGGTATAATTTCTTGTTGTGATTTATTGACTAAGGCTTTTAGGGGATTAGCACGATCCTGTTTATTTGATATTGTCCTAGCAGCAATCAATGCTTCTGGTAACAACTCTGGCATTTTTTCGGCTAACGCTCTTAGAGCAGTAGCACGATCTTGTTCATTTGATATTGCCCTAGCAGCCCTCAGTGCTTCTGGTAACAACTCTGGCATTTTTTCGGCTAACGCTCTTAGAGCAGTAGCACGATCTTGTTCATTTGATATTGCCCTAGCAGCCCTCAGTGCTTGTGGTAATAACTCTGGCATTTTTTCGGCTAATCCTGTCAGGGCATTGGTACGATCCTTTTTATTCTTTATTGCCTTAGCTGTAACCAGTGCTTTTGGTAAAAATTCTAAAGGAAGTCTATAGGCTAGGGCTTTTAAAGCATCAGCACGATATTTTTCATCCCGTATTACCTTAATAGCAGCCAATGTTTCTGGCAACAACTGTACTGGTAATTTATCAACTAAGGCTATGAGCGCATCAGAACGATATTTCTCATCCTGTATTACCTTAACAGCAGCCAATGTTTCTGGCAACAACTGTACCGGTAATTTATCAACTAAGGCTATGAGCGCATCAGAACGATATTTCTCATCCCGTATTACCTTAACAGCAGCCAATGCTCTTGGCAACAACTGTAGTGGTAGTTTATTGGCTAAAGCTCTCAAGACCTTAACGCGAATTGACTCAGACTGAATTGTTAAAACAGCAGCTAGTGCTTCTGGCAATATCTCCGGCATTTTGTTGATTAACGCACTTAGCGCATTGGCACGATTTGACTCATCTCGTATTGCCTTGACAGCAGATAGTGCTTCTGGCAATATCTCTGGCATTTTTTCAGCCAAGACACACAGGGCATTAGCTTGATCTTCTTCATCTCGTATTGCTTTGACAGCAGCTAGTGCTTCTGGCAATATCTCTGGCATTTTGTCAGCCAAGACACACAGAGCATTAGCTCGATACTTTTCATTACCAATTGATTGAGCCGCAGCTAGTGCTTCTGGCAATATCTCTGGCATTTTGTCAGCCAAGACACACAGGGCATTAGCTTGATCCTTTTCATCTCGTATTGCTTTGACAGCAGCTAGTGCTTCTGGCAATATCTCCGGCATTTTGTCAGCTAAGGCACATAGGGCATAAGCTCGATAATCTTCATTACCAATTGCTCTGGCATCAACCAACGCTTCTAACAATGATGGCATTGGGATTTTGTCAGCTAAAGCACACACAGCATAAGCTCGACACTTTTCATTACCAATTGATCGAACAGCAGCTAGTGCTTCTGGCAATACCTCTGGCATTTTGTTGACTAACACACTTAGCGCATTGGCACGATAATTCTTATCCTGAATTGCTCGAGCAGCAGCTAGTGCTTCTGGCAATATCTCTGGCATTTTGTTAACTAACGCACTTAGCGCATTGGCACGATAATTCTTATCCTGAATTGCTCGAGCAGCAACTAGTGCTTCTGGCAATACCTCTGGCATTTTGTTGATTAACGCACTTAGGGCGTTGGCACGATGTGACTCATCTTCTATTGCCCGAGCAGCAGCCAGTGCTTCCGGCAATACCTCTGGTATTTTGTCAGCTAAGTCACTCAGGGCATAAGCACGGAAATGTTCATCCCGAATTGCCCGAGCAGTAGCTAGTGCTTCTGGCAACACCTGTGGCATTTTGTCAGCTAAGAAATGCAGAGCATCAGCACAATAGTACTCATGCGAAATTGCTCGAGCAGCAATTAGTGCTTCTGGCAATATCTCTGGCATTTTTTCAGCTAAGATACTCAAGGCATTGGCACGAGTTAACTCATCTTCTATAGCTTGAGCATCAGTCAGTGCTTCCGGCAATACCTCTGGCAGTTTGTTGGCTAAAGCTATCAAAGTATAGGTGCGATATTTCCCATCCTGAATTGCTCGAGCAGCGGCCAGTGCTTTATCCAATGCTAGTTTTTTAAGATTTGGTTGCAAATAGTTGACTAGTTCTATAACTGAGCTTGCTTTTTGAACTAAGTTAGGGTTTTGTAAGGCGAAAGCGAGTCCTTGTTCAGGAGTCCAAATATTGTTTTTGATCAACCCCACTAGCAACTTTACTGGTAAATTAGCTGCCAAACTATTAAGGGAAGCAGTAATTAAAGCATAGCGACACTGCCAACCCACCACTTGAAACAAAGTTGCTTCAGTCCAATTCGTCTCTGCTAATTCCCAAGCACGAGAAACATCCGTTATGTAACCTCCAGTTTGCCCTAATTTCTCCCGCACTTCATACCAGCCATTATTGCCAGTTGCCGACTCTTCCCGCAATAACTCGTGAATCTCTTCAAGCTGTCCAGCCTTTTCTAAATGCCAAACTAAATACTGATGAATGTAACCATCATTGGGCAAGGTATGCCATAAACCATTTTGGGTTTTCTGCTGATATTTCTCCAACAAAGCGACGTGAGCATTGGCAAGGGAAATACCTAGTCCTGGTAAATTACCTCGGCGCGGCTGTGGGGGAGCAGTTAACAAGTTCCGTGCTAAGTCGTGGAATAAGTCATGTAAGCGATAGGTAAGTGTAGAATCAGCAAGAGGAACACCAAGTAATAATAGGGCTTTACTTTGTAAATCTTTCAATGAATCAGAGGCATCGCGCTCATCTGTAATATCCCAAAGTGTTGCCATCATTTTGGGAGTAATACTTACATCTTCAGGTAGCACACCCAACCAAGTAAAGTATTCTTTGTCCTCTTGTGCCAATCGCTTTATGCTCAAGTTCAAAGATGCAGTTAAGCTGAGGCGTTTTAAACTTGCTTCATCAGTAGTATCTTTTGCCCCTGGTCTATCCAATGTTTTTAACCGAGCAATTTCTTGTTGAATATCTCGTAACAAGACTGTCCAAGTTGTACCACTAGCAACTTGGGCAGCTGCTAATTCCAATGCTAGGGGGAGATAACCAACACCTTTAGCTAAATTTTCTGCTGATTGACGTTCTACACCAGTAATCTCCCGTCCTAATTTCTTCGTCAGCAATTCCATCGCCTGGGGTGCTGTCATTATATCCAGACTGTAGGTTCTGGCTCCTAATGCCTCAGCGATCGCTCCTTCACGAGTAGTTACTAAAACCTGACACCGCACCCCGCCAATATTAAATACTAAGGCATCTTTTGTATTCCAGGCATCGTCAACCACCAGCAGCACCGCTTTGTCATAAAGTAGAGTTCGCAGATGGGTAGAAGTTGCTTCTATGCTGGTAGGTTTAAAGTTACAGTCTCCTAGCGCCTGCACCCAGCCACTAAGTAAAGAAAGTACATCAGGTTGCTGACCTAATGTTGTCCACAGAATACCGTCACAAAACCGAGTTTGGATTTCTGCATTATGGGCTAAAGCTGCGGCTATAGTCGATTTGCCCACAGAACCCAAGCCGTGAATCGCAGTAATTACCAAAGTGTGATTACCTGATGATGATGCAAGGAGGCGAGTTTTTAAAACGTCGCTGTATTCTGGGCGTTTTACAAAGTGTTCGGGTAAGGGTGGTGCTTGAAATAACGCAAGTTTAATTTCGGGTGTAGCTGCTAATTCTTTCGATTTCTTTGGTCTGCTGTTTTCCCATGTCTCATCAAACCGTTTTAAGTTCTTTTCCCGATCTCTTGACCATAGCTTCAGTGTAAAGCGCCATTCCTCAATACCCTTGATTTGGATACGATTATCTTCCAGAATGTTCAAGAAATCCTTGAGCAAATTCAGTGCTTCTCGAATTTGGTCTTTAGTTAACTTGCCAGGATATTTGTCTTTTTGCGTCAGCAACTCCAACGTGACTAACGTAGTCTGCACAGTCAGCTTAAGATTAGCGCTGTCTTCGTCTTTCCAGTCGTACTTAATTTTAAGGTCACTGTCCTCAAACTCTCTATCAACAAAACAGAGCAACGCCTCAAGCAGACGCTTAACTCGCTTTTGAATCTGAGACCCATAGGTAGTTCGTGGCATTATATCCCAAAAAATTGAGTAAGAACTTTGGGGCTACCCCATATTGAAACTACCACCCCAAACTCATGTAATCCAGATTCTAAGCCATTTTCAGCAAGATTAGGGTATTTGCTTAGGGACACAACCCCAAAGAGAACCTTGTATCTATACAAACAACTCTTTGGGAGATAAATAAATGCAACGCAAGCGTCAAAATATTCTCAGTAAAACCATTGCATTGTTGCTGGCAATGCAACTATTCTTAATTGGTTTACAAGCTAAAAGCCAGATTGACCAAGGTAATTCATCCATTGAAGCGTTGATTTGGATGATTCAACAATATATTCCAGTGCTGGTTAAAATTCTTAGCTTGCAGGATAAAAGCGAAAAAAACGATTCTCCAAAGCTCAAAAGTAAAAGATGAAGTGGTAGGGTGTGTTAGAGGATGTTTGAAAAGTCCTATTCTCGGTATCAAATAGTTTTAGATCCCCCTAAATCCCCCTTAAAAAGGGGGACTTTGATTTCGATTTCCCCCTTAAAAAGGGAGACTTTGATTCCGGTTCCCCCCTTTTTAAGGGGGGTTAGGGGGGATCTAAAAGTGCCTAAACTCACAGCGAAACATTTTTCAAACAACCTCTTAGGCTAAAGCCATAATGCACCCTATTAATTTAGATATTTTTTAATTGAATTACTATATTGTCCAATACAGTTCTGTTAAGAATAATCGTAGAGTAGTGTATGCCATCGATGCCAAAACTTTCATAAAGTCTCTGGCAGAGAACGCAGACATTGAAGAAAGGCGAGGCTTTCTGGGTGTTGCGATCGCATAAATTCATCTGTTGTCCCCAATACTACCAATTCTCCGCCATACATTAAACCAATTCTCGATGCTAAAATAAACGCTTCTTGAATATCATGAGTCACAAAAACAACTGTTTTGCCTAATTCCTGCTGCAAATGCCGAAACTCTTGTTGAAGTTCTAGCCGCGTAATCGGATCGAGTGCGCCAAAGGGTTCATCCATCAACAACACTGGCGGATCTGCTGCTAAAGCCCTGGCTACACCGACTCTTTGCCTTTGTCCTCCCGAAAGTTCGTGCGGGTAACGTGCGGCAAATTGTGCTGGTTCTAAACCCACCAATTGCAACAATTCATAAACGCGCATTTTAATTTGTTTAGATTGCCAACCTTCCAAAGCCGGAACTAAACCGACATTGCGTTCCACAGTGAAATGAGGAAATAAACCAATTTCTTGAATCACGTAACCAATCTTTCGCCGCAGTTTAATTTCATCCCATTCAGTTGTCGGAATGCCATCAAATAAAACTTCGCCCTGTGTAGGTGTAAATAAGCGATTAATTAACTTCATAGTTGTAGTTTTGCCGCTACCACTGCGCCCAAGCAATACCAGTGCTTCTCCTTGGCGGATGGTAAAATTGAGATTTGATACCAATGGGCGATGATTGCGGCTAAAAGTAACATCGCGGAATTCGACGGCAGTTTGATTATTTTGCGGCATGAGTGGCTTTTAGTGGACGCTAACTGATTACTCGTTGCAGGTCAATTATCCAACTTATTAATCAAAAATCACAAAAACTTCCATACAGAAACTTTAAAATCTCGTTTGCACCTCATCGCGGCTCTGCCGCAAGTCTTGAGGCGGCAGCCCTCTTGGAATGCATTAAGAGTCTCCGACTGGGAACGAGATAATCTCTATATAAGATGGTGCGTTACAGCTTAAGCCGTAACGCACCATACTACTAATTTAGTGTTTTTCAGAAGTACTTATTTTAGAGCAGCAGCAGGCGTCCTTTGAGTGTTAGTAGTAGAGGTTTTGCCATTCTCTGCCTTAATTTCTGCTACTTGCAGATGAGCTTCTAAGAACCAGAGTCGTTTGTCAATGGTGCGGGAAATTTCGGTATAAAGATCAGCAGTATCCAAGTCGTTTAATTCATTAGTTTTAGCGATCGCTTGCCGGATATGTTTAGCATAAATTGCAAAGCGATCTGACAACGCTGTTACGTGGTCTTTACCATCCAAAATATCAAAGAGATATTCTGGCAAAATTGAATTGCTAGCTGCGGCGCGGGCTGTTCCAAAAGCATATCCGCCTAAAGCTGTGACACGTTCAGCTACCATATCGATGTACTCTTCCAATTCACCCGCAAGTTCATCAAATAATAGGTGTAGCTGGTAAAAGTCAGTTCCTTTAACATTCCAGTGCGCTTGCTTTGTCTGAGTTTTTAGATCCAAAGTAGCTGCCAAGGTTTGATTGAGAAGTACCACAATTTGCACTCGCGCTTCGGCGGGAATATCTATGCGGGTGGGGTACAAACGTGATGAAATAGTGTTGTCGCTCATAGTTCTACGTTAATGCCTTTTACATCTAACTTTACAGATTTTGGTAGGCTATGCGAAACTCTCTGACGATAGATTGAATTAACGGCTGAATGTGTTACTGTCTATGACAATTGCGTTAAATACGATGGTTTTCTATGGTATTGAATGTACCACCGAAAAGGCGATCGCGAATTACATCATTCTGCAAAAAGTCATGGGGAAAACCCAATTCTATTTTACTTACTTCATTTAAACGTTGCAAATGTTCTGGTGATAAGCTGACATCTAAAGAAGCTAAATTATCTTGAAATTGCGTTAATTTACGTGCCCCAATGATCGGAATAATCACCCCACTTTGAGCGCGTAACCAAGCTAATGCTACCTGTGAAGGTGTGTGTCCAATTTCTGTTGCAACTTGGCTAACAACTTCAGCGATGGCTAAACTGCGTTCGGAAATATTTCCTAAAGCTGCATTTGCTAATCGTCCCTGTTCGCTACCCTCTTGAGGAGGCTGATTATACTTACCTGTTAGCACACCACCACCCAAAGGCGACCACGGTGTTACTGCTAAATCAAAAGCTTTAGCCACCGGTAGCAAATCCCGTTCTGGTGTTCGCTGAATTAAACTATACTCAAATTGCAGGGCGACAAACTGCGTCCATCCTTGGTATTGGGCGATAGTATTTGCTTGGGAAATGATCCAAGCAGGGGTATCAGAAATGCCGATGTAAAGTACTTTACTTTGACGGACTAAATCATCTAGCGATCGCAAGACTTCTTCAATAGGTGTTGTAAAATCCCAAGCGTGTAACCAGAATAAATCAATGTAATCGGTATTCAGCCGTTTCAAGCTACCTTCTAAAGACTGAATTAAGTTCTTGCGATGGTTTCCACTGGCGTTCGGGTCGCCATTCTTATCGTTCATCCGCAAGGGAAAGGAATATTTTGTCGCAACTACAAAGCGTTCTCGTTCTAAGCCGATCAACTCACCCACAATTTTTTCACTGCTACCATCGGTATAACCGTTGGCGGTGTCAATGAAATTTCCCCCTGCTTCTACATAGGTATCAAAGATTTTACGACTTTCGTCAACAGATGCACCCCAACCCCAATCTTCACCAAAGGTCATGGTTCCCAAGGAGAGTTCCGAGACTCTTAACCCGCTTTTGCCCAAGAGTTTGTATCTCATGAATATTTTCTCATTAATGAAAAAACTAAGCGAATACTATCTAAAAAGCATGATAACTGGAAACTGAAGGCGATGTTTGAGGACAAGCCCTTATTTGTTAGGACAATCTTGGGGCAATTCATGAATTGCCCCGACGGTAAATCAAGGCTTCCACTACCTTTTGCGTCAGTCCTGTTTGTATTGTCGTGCTATCTAAGAAGATGTTGGACTCTAGAATTTGAAACCGACCAAGGTCGGTTTTGTCTGTTATAGATAGCCGCGAATTCTATTGGCTCAACACTTTTAAAACACCCTCTTAAGTCCCTTCTTTAAGCTAGAAACACTTTTGCCCTGCTGTACTAGTTTATCTATGGGTTAATTTTCATAAAATTCTCTTTTGCCAAAAAATAATTACTAGCCAAAAATCTGGGCACAATCGTGCCCGAAATTTTTGATTGCGATCGCTAATTTCCAGTCTAGTATTTGAAAATTTACCATTATAGACAACTATCTAAAGAGTGAAACTTTTTCCTTGAAATCCAGCCATTAGTTAGTTGTATAATTTTTATCAAAGAGTAATAGTATACTTATATTGCCAAGACACATTTTCTTTTTTAAATTTTGCGAAAGTTCATGATACATTAGGCTTGACGGTATTAACCTTCCTCGGCAATTATAAAGAGATGGCTATTAAAAGCCAATCATCCTAATGCTTGACTGCGATTTTAGGACTGATAAAATCGCCTACCTGCACTAATTATCTTTGTTGTTGCAACATACCAGATTACTACAGTATCTCTGGTTATCCTTATTAGTTTAGTGTCGTCTGAGGTTCTTTAAAAATCAAATAGGAATTTTAGACTATGTGTGGTGAACATTTGCATAAATGTTATGGGGTGTTAGAGCAGCTACTCATAATATCCTACATTTGACTTTTCCAGAGTTAACGGTTGTATTTTGTGGTTTCCATATCGAGGCAAACCAAACAATCGTCTCAATCTTTGTATTCACTTAACCTTGCATTCAGTATTTTCCAATAGTCAATCCAAAAATTTGAAAAGAGGATATTTCCATGTCTAGTTCGTTTCGTTGGTCATCAGCAAGGGTTGCTTTACTAGTTCTGGGAATGACAGCTGCGATAATAACTCCCATCCTAATTTCTACCCCAGCTTCATCTCAAACTCCTGTTCCATCTGCGACACCAACGCCTGCAACACCATCGCCGACTTCAACAGTTAACTTGTCTGATGTTTCCTCAGATTATTGGGCGCATCCCTTCATTCAAGCCCTAGCCGACAATAACGTGATTGCTGGCTTTCCTGATGGCACCTTTAGACCAAATCAACCTGTGACTCGTGCTGAATTTGCTGCTTTAATTCAAAAAGCCTTCGGCAGCCAAAACCGAGTTCGGCAATTAACCGCAGGTGGATTTAGTGATGTTCCTGCTGGCTATTGGGCGGCTTCTGCAATTCAGAGCGCCTACGAAACTGGATTCTTGGCAGGCTATCCTGGGAACGTATTTTTGCCAAATCAACAAATACCCAGAGTACAGGGGATTGTTGCTTTAGCAAGTGGTTTGGGTTTGACTACTAGCAGTACTGGAGCAAGTAGTGACCTCAACACCTACTACAATGATGCTTCAAGTATCCCGAACTACGCTGTTAATGGTGTGACAGCAGCAACACAATCTAATATTGTTGTTAATTATCCAGATATAAAACAATTAAATCCGCAACAGCCTCTAACTCGTGCAGAAGCGGCAGCGCTTTTATATCAAGCTTTGGCTAAACAGGGACGGATACAACCCATTGCTAGCAATCTTCCAGCTAGTCAGTATATTGTCGGTGGAACTCAAACCGGTAGCGACATTGTTTCTCTTGCTGCATCCAGTCGTTCTCTGACAACTCTGACTTCTTTATTAAAGACAGCTGGTTTAGCAGATATTCTTCAACAGCCAGGCCCTTATACAGTTTTTGCTCCCACCGATGAAGCATTTGCTGCTTTGCCTGCTGCTACTTTACAGCAGTTACAGCAACCAGAGAATAGAGAAGCATTGATTAAGATTTTGAGATATCATGTGGTTCCTGGTGCAGTAACTACTAGTCAATTCTCGGCTGGGGAACTGAAAACCTATGAAGATAGACCTGTAAATATTAAAATCGATCGCGCTAATAATCAAGTCGAGGTGAATAATGCCAGAGTTATCCAGGCGGACATCAAAGCTAGCAATGGTGTTATCCATGCAATTAACCAAGTCCTAATCCCGCCTGATATTAACATTAGTAAGTTAAATCAACCACCAACAGCAAACACGCCTAATGTTGAGCCAGGTAGATCAACTCGTGGTGGCAGAAGCTACATCGGAGTTGCTGGTAACATTGGTTTGAGCGGCGGCGATACAGCTCTAAGTGACGGTAACTTTGCAGCGATTAGCAAAATTGGTCTGACACGCAATATATCAGTGCGACCAGCCGTGATCTTTGGGGATGATACACTGTTTCTGGTTCCTTTAACTTTGGATTTTTCTCCCAAGGTAGCAGGTTCAGTGGGTGAAAGAACCTATACGATATCTCCTTACATAGGTGCTGGCGTAGCCATTGAAGCTAACCTCGATACCGATTTCGGATTACTGCTAACTGGTGGTGTAGACGTTCCTCTCGGTTCTCGATTTACGCTAACAGGTGCTGTAAATGCTGCTTTTATGGATGAAACTGATGTCGGGTTACTATTCGGACTTGGCTACAACTTCTAAGTAAATAGAAGTAAAACACGCGGTAGGGGCAATTCATTGAAAGTCGGCGGGAAACTTCAACCCTTTGTGGGTGGAAAGGGATAGCCGCCCGCCGACTTCGGGCATTGGGGATTGGGCATTGGTGACTCTTCCCCATGCCCAATGCCCCATGCCCCAAATTTGGTTCAAATTATATTAAGGTCGCTTCATGGCTAAAGTAAGTCCATCAGCGATAGGGACAAGAGAAAGGCTAACCCGTTCGTCATGATGTAACTTTTCGTTGAGCGCCCGGATTGCTTGGGTGCTTTCATCTTGATTTTGCTCTTGGGCAACTTGTCCAGACCATAAAACATTATCAATAACAATTAATCCACCTGGACGCACCAATTGTAGCGATCGCTCATAATATTGATCATAATTTTCTTTATCAGCATCAATAAAGGCAAAATCAAATGTCTCGGCTTGCCCAGTTGCCAACAGCTGATCTAAAGTTTCCAAACCTGGCGCCAATCGCAAATCGATTTTATCAGCAACTCCGGCTTCTTGCCAATATCGGCGGGCGATCGCAGTAAATTCTTCACTCACATCAGCAGCGATAATTTTCCCATCAGCAGGTAGTGCTAAAGCGACAGAAAGTGAGCTATAACCCGTAAACACTCCAACTTCCAGGGTTTTCTTGGCTCCAATGAGCTGTACCAGTAGTCTCATAAACTGCCCTTGTTCTGGTGAAATCTGCATTCCACTTCGGGGATGGCTGGCGGTTTCTTGGCGCAACTTCAAAAGAATCTCCGGTTCCCGCAGCGAAACGGATAAAAGGTAATTATAGAGTTGGTTATCAAGACCTATAGACTGTTTTGGCATAGTAAATCAGAGAATTGAAAGAATCTACAGTTATACTATCGCCCAAGAGTGGTTTATCAGGAATCCCCAGTTAGCTTAATCTTTATCCTCTTCGTCGTACAGAATTTATTCTGGCTCCTGAATTCTGACTCCTGATTATAACGATTAAGTCACAGCGTTATTTTATAATTTGACTTCCAAATTTTCAGTGATACCTTGGAACAGTTCCAACGCTGCTCCTAAGTCCTCTGCAATTTCCAAAGCTAAAACATCCGGTGCAGGTAAATTATCAGAATCCTCTAAACTCTCATCCTTGAGCCAGAAAATATCTAAACTGACTTTATCTCGTTGGATCAGTTCCTCATAGCTAAAAACTCTAAATCGCTCATTTTCCTGGCGTTCATGGCGATTGTCAGCATTAAATGACTGAATAAAGTCTTGCAGATTTTCGGAACGCAGGGTGTTAGTTTTCAGAGTGAAATGTTGGTTAGTCCTAAAATCGTAAATCCAAAGCTTCTCAGTCCAAGGCGTAGCCCTAGCGGGTTTGCGGTCAAAAAATAAAACATTAGCTTTGACACCTTGAGTGTAAAATATCCCTGTAGGCAGTCTCAGCAAAGTGTGGACATCGCATTCATGCAGTAACTTTTTACGGATTGTTTCTCCTGCACCACCTTCAAAAAGGACATTATCAGGGACAACAACCGCAGCTTTACCGTTAATTTGCAGCAGAGTTTTGACGTGCTGGAGAAAATTTAGCTGTTTGTTAGAAGTGGTAGCCCAAAAATCATCCCGGCGATAAACGACTTTTTCTTTATCTGCTTTCCCGTCATCTTTAAAAACAGTAATGCTGCTTTTTTTACCAAAGGGCGGATTAGTCAATATTAATTCAAAGCGATCGCCTGAATCTGCCATCAAGCTATCTTTGGCTTCAACCGGACTTTCATCACCTGCAATCCCATGCAAGTAAAGATTCATTGCACACAGCCGCACCACCCCATCAGCAACATCAGCACCCTTAAAGGTTTTGTTGTTGAGAAAATGCCTTTGGTCTTTGTCCAGCTTGTAGTTATTTTTGATGAAATTATAAGCAACCAAGAAAAAACCCCCAGTTCCACAAGCGGGGTCACAAATGCGCTGTCCTAGCTGAGGTTGCATGATTTCAACAATGGCTTGAATTAATGCCCTTGGGGTAAAATACTGACCTGCACCACCTTTGACATCTTCGGCGTTCTTTTGTAAAAGTCCTTCGTAAATTTCACCTTTGATATCAATATCTAAACCAATCCAAGTTTCTGAATTGATGAGTTCTACCAGTCGTTTGAGTTTAGCGGGGTCTTGAATTCTGTTTTGGGATTTGCGGAAGATAACGCCTAGCAGTCCTTTTTCTTTACCCAGAGTTTCTAAGGTGTGGCGATATTGTATTTCTAAAGCATCCCCGTCAAGCGATCGCAAAGCCTCCCAACTATATTCGGTGGGAATGGTGGAACGTTTACTCAACGGTGGGGGAAGTTGGTTTTGTTCTTCGACCATTTTTAGGAACAGCAAATAGGTAAGCTGTTCTACATAGTCATTGTAGCTAACGCCATCATCACGGAGGACGTTGCAATAATTCCAGAGTTTTTGAACAATGGTCGAAGATTCGTTAGCCATTTAATTAAATCTGTATACAGGGTTTAACCGTCATTCGCCATGACTAACAGTTGAATCAAGAGGAGGAATTTGATCGGCGGTTAATGTAACAACTTCGCCATCTTGCCAAATACTAATAGATTCCCCTAAACGGCGGTGTCTTTCAATAGCTTTAGCAATAGCAGCTTTGACACCAGCATCAATTTTTTGATGCACTTCTGTTAAGGGAATTTGCACTTTATTCCCTGGTTGTAATTCGATTCCAGATTTGGGGTTCATAGATAATTGCTTCCTGATTGATATTTGATGCAGCCACTAATAGAGGTTCAGACCCAGAATTATCATAGATGATCCAAGTATCACACACAGGTAAATACAAGTTAATTAGGTTGCTGCGGCCTCGTTCATAGCGACGGCGAATAGTATCTTCAGGGATGTTGTGACCGCCACTTTCTACACGTCTGCGTACCCGTGCGATCGCTAATTCGGGACTTTGTAACCAAAAGTAAATTAAGTTGATAATATAACCTTTAATTTTACATTCTCTCAAGAATCTGGCAAAGTTACGAGCCGCTAATGTAGTTTCAAAAGCAAAATCAGCTTCAGCATTCACCAGAGTTTCTAGTCTTTCTAACATTAATCGTCCGGCTTGAATGGCTACGGATTCCGGGTTAAAAGGAGAAAGTCCGGCTGCTATTTCATCGGCGTTGACATATTCAAATACTTCTAGGAAGTAGGGAAGGATTTGCAGGGCGGTGGTAGTTTTACCAGATCCGTTTGCACCGCCGATAATGTATAGGTTGGGCATTAATCTAATGGTAATGCTAATTGTGTGGGTGATTGGGGCTGAGATTTGGTCTTTTTCTTGGTTTTGGTTGTTACCTGTTTGGCTTTTTCGGCTTTGATGCGTTCTAGGAGTTTTTCGGCGGGTTCGTCGCTGGGGTCTTGGGCGACGAGTTGACCTGTAAAGGCTTGTTTTAAGATGCTTTGGCGGAGTCTTTCAGCGCGTTTAATGTTGATGTTTATGGTTTTTTCGAGTTGGTCGATTACAGACACAATGCGTTCTATTTCTTCTATAATTTTTTTCTGTTCTAGTAGTGAAGGAACTTATAAAGGAAGTTTATTTAAGACAGTTTGACTAATATTATGCTGTCCTGCTGATGTTGCTGTTCTCGTTTCAATCCATGTAAGAGTTCTAAAAATATTCCATATTTTATTTACCAAAATAGGTAAAATATCTATAGATATTAGACGAAATCTAATCAAATAAGATGCAAAAAAATATGGGTAATCATAAGTTTGAGTAACTAAAGCAACCCGACCTATAAGTTCTTTACTTCCATTAGTACGAATAATGAGTAAATCACCAGATGCTAATGGTTCAATAGCATCAAGCTTGTTATCATTAGCAGCATATTTTAAATTATCTAAGACAATACTACCATCAACAATATTAGGAATTCTGAGAACAGGTGAGCCTGAAAAGTTGTAGTCACACTTTTCGGATGTTCCATATCTAGAATCCCAACTTAATTCCTCTAAACTAGCCCAACACCACCCATTTGGTAAATCAGGTAAATCAGAGGTATCAGGTGCGATCGCTTCCTTATATTTTAGCTTCCAACTATCATCCTTAGGAGTTTTAGCCTGTGCTTGCATTTTCGCCAATTGTTCAGCTTCCCACTTCTCCCGGCGCTGCTTGAGGATGCATTCAAGTAACACTGAAGCGGGTTCTAATTCTCCTTGATGTGCTGTGCGCCATTCTTTAGTTAAATTTCCTTCCACTGCGGCTTTTAGCACTGCCTGACGGTAGCGTTTTAATTTGGCTTTTACCTTTTTAAGTAACTCTACCCCTGCATCAAGTTGGGTGAATAGTTCCTCAATTTCGGCAACGATGCGATGTTGTTCAGGGAGTGGGGGAAGGGGAATATCAATTATCCTTAAATGTCCAAGTGGAATAAATTTTTGCGTTGTCCCCTTTACAAATTCTTTATTTTCAATGACTTTTTGAAAGACTATACAAGATAACCAGTATTTTAGATAATAGGAATTGATAACCAACTCGTTTTTCTTGAATCAACCAACATTCTTAATACTAAAAACTTTATCAGTACGAACAATTACAGGATTACCAATAGTTCCTATCATTGCAAACAATATGTCGCCCTTGTCCACTTCAGAGCGAACACTAATATTTTGATGGTCTTCTAAACTAATATTTTTGGCTGTTGAAAAGTCTAAACCATTTTCTTTTAGATTTTTTGAAGTGATAAGGGGAATTCCTTGCTCGACATATTTTGGAGTGTCATGTGTTCCATCCCTTACAGAAGAACAAACTTCACTTGAAGTTACCCACACCCAACCCTTTGGCAACTCATACAAATCTTCACCCATCACACAGCTAACGCCTCATTCAACTCATCCAAAATACCCATCAAATCATTCCCAAACAACAGATTACCCTGAAACGCCTCTTGGGGCATTTCTTGTAAATCCTCCGCCTCAATTCTCACACTGGTAATAATATGCTCCTTAATCTTCTCCAACCACACCACCTGCTGAGAACTAAACCCCTTTCCCCCTACCCACTGCTGAAACTTCTCCTCAACCGATACCGAGAAAGGTTCTAAAACCTCCGTTTCCTCGATCGCAAAGCGTACCAGAGAAATGATATCAGTCAACAACTTTTGTACCCCCACACCCCGCACCTTATCCGCTTCCAGTTGCGCGTAAGCATCCCATAACTTCTGGGGTGTCAAATTCCGGGGGGGACGTGACAGCGCATTTGCTAACTGCTTAATCTGCTCATAAGTAAACTGTCGCTGTCCGTAGGGCTGATTATAAAGCATAGACAAGGCTGTAATTTCATCTTTATTTGCTTCAATATACTGCTGGAAACTCTCCACTGTCCCCCTTGCTTTATCCCTAGCACTGGTATCAAAACCCGCCTGTAACACCACATCCTGACTGACAGTATCAATAATCTGCTCATTCTTCGTTTTAATTTCTTTGAGCAAATTCCGTAACAGAGGATTATCAAAAGTCCGAATCACCGTGCGGATTTGGTCAATTGCTACAACAGACTTATCTAATTGTCTCCCGGCATAGCTTAATTCTTCATCCAACTGCTGCCAACGTAGCGCACGGGTTTGACGATTGCGCGTATCAACATAAAACCCAGATTGGACAGTACTACCCTGTTCGGTAATTTGGGTGCGAATGCGGTAAACCTCATATCCCACATTTACCCCATCAGCTACCGCCCGTTCGTGGGGATATTCCATCACCAAGTTTTGATTAAAAAAACCAAAGGTTTGCAGAGATGGTGTGGCAGTCAAACCAATAATAAAAGCATCAAAATATTCTAATACTTGCCGCCACACATTGTAAATTGAGCGGTGACATTCATCGGTAATAATGAAATCAAAAGTTTCTATGGGAATCTGTGAATTGTAAACTACATCCTTGGGTTGCTGGTTTTCCTGTTCCCCATCAAACTGGGATGCTTCCTCATTTTCTGCTTCAAAGTCAGCTTCCCCCCGCAACATGGAATAAAGCCGTTGAATTGTGGTAATACAAACTTTATTCACTGGGTCGATGGTGTTGGAAGTCAACAATTGCACGTTATAAAGTTCTGTGAATTTGCGCCCATCATCAGGGGTGACATACTGCTGAAATTCCTTTTGGGTTTGTTCTCCTAAATTTTTTCTATCTACCAAAAATAAAACCCGTTTCGCCCCAGCTATTTTAATCAGCCAGTAAATAAAACTAACAGACGTGTAGGTTTTACCAACACCTGTCGCCATTTGTATCAAGGCTTTGGGACGATTTTGTTTCAGAGAATTAAATAAACCTGCGATCGCTTCTTTTTGACATTCCCGTAAATCTTCTGTGTCAATTTCCGGTAACACTTGCAACCGGACTCTGAGGGTGTCAGACTGTCCTAACCATTCCTGTAATGTTTCTGGTTTATGGAAACTAAACACCTTTCGAGAGCAAAAATCAGGGTCACGGTTATCTGTAAAACAGGTTTCTACCCCCGTGCTTTCGTAGAGGAAGGGTAAAGGTTTGCGGTGACAGTTTAATTTTGGCGGAAGCTGGAATGAATATTTATCAGATTGATTTTCAACTCCACTGAGGGTTATACCCACTTTTTTAGCTTCAATTACACCCGCCGCTTTGCGGTTAATCATCAGAAGGTAATCAGCAAAACCAGACTTTAAGGGATATTCCCGCACAGCAATACCTAAAGAAGCACCTAGATTGATTTGTTTGTAGTCTTGGATAATCCAACCTGCATCGGTTAGTAGTTGGTCAATTTTGAGTCTGGCTTGTGACTCTGGGGTCATGACTAATTTAATATACGGGTATTTAAATTGTCATATCTTTAATTGAAAACGGCAAATAATATTAAATACAGGATAGTAACAGCTAAAAAAGAGGAATAAAATCAGCGATCGCGCTAATAAGCAGGCTGGTTCGCAGAAGATTGGGGAGATAGTGTGTTGAATTATTGGATTGGATGCCTGATCCACTTTTATACTTTCCAAAAACTATTGGGATAATAGTCAGATCGTTATGTAGTTCATAAAGGCTACTTATAAATAATTACAAAATTTAAAAACCTGCCAAAATGGCAACCAGATTCTAATTAACCAAGTTAAATTGTACAAAGATAAACGACTTCAAGGGTTTTGTTATCAGGGACTACCACGTAAGCAAATTCCTTTTGTAAAACACTATCTACTAAGTGATTTACAAAAATAAAAAACTACCTCTATCAATATATTTGCAGAGGATTTTTCTCAGCACATAAATATCAATAATTAGGTTTGGCATTTGCTGCAACAGGAATATTAAATGCTTACAGGCGTTGTTGTCGAAGTACGGACTAGCCCCCAAATAACGGGCAACGTCTGTATACATTCCTGTTCACTTCAGTAGCAAATGGCAGAGTGGGAGTTTGAAAGCTGACTGATATGCTTCCTCCCACTCTCTTTTTATCAGAAAAGAATTCAGGAGTCAGGAGCAGAGCCGGAGACCCTCTGCTCCTGAACTGTGACTTCTAAATTCTTCTTCAAAAGTCAGTATCTTGTAAAAACTTAATAATGGCTGCATTTAACTCCTCAAAAGCGCCAGTTGAGGCATCATGACGGCAGTTAGATAAAATTTGTAATTTAGAATTGGGGATATACTGATGCAATTTTTCACCATGACTAACAGGAAACCAACTATCTTGATCACCCCACAAAACTAGTGTAGGACACTTAATTGCACTCAGATTATTTTGAATTTGGGTGAGCATATTTGGCTGATTTCCTTGCCAATTCTCAATTTCTCGCGCTGCTATTTGTAACTCTTCAGCGACTTTCGCAACTGTACCAGGTAATTCAATAAACGGGTAAGTTATCCAATAGACATCTTCCTGTGTCAAAATTGATGGATCAAATAATACCGCACGTCTTTCTATTGCCATAATTTCTCTAAATAGAGGTGCAAACAAATATGCCAGACGTAAGGAGTCAATTGTTTGCATTATTTCCAGCGGCGTTTGGGCAAGTAACCACATAGCCCAATGGGGTAGACGTTCGGTAAAAATAGGTACGTTTACTACTACAAGTTGCCCGATTAACTGCGGATTTTCTTGAGCCAGCGCAAGGGCAACTAATCCCCCCAGAGATTCAGCCACAATCACTACGGGTTCATCACATAATGCCTGAATAATTCTTTTAAACTCAATAACTTGATGACCATTGTGTTCTCTCCGAGACAATGGTTTTTCGGAAAAACCAAAACCTTTGGCATCAAAACAAATTACTCGAAAATATTTAGATAATGGTGCTATACAGTGCCGCCAATTATAGCTCCAACTACCCATGCCATGTAATAAAATTAGCGGTTTACCTTTACCTTTTTCGCCATAAGCAATTTGTACAGGATAGCCTTTAGCATCAGTAATAACTAGACTTTGCCGCCCTTGAGGAAAAGTAGCTTGCCACCAATCTTTCATTCCGTTATCAATAAATAATTTAACCGCCACTTAAGGCGTTCCACAATATTCTAATTAGTATGACGGGTAATGCTACTAAAACAATCGAGATTAGCAACAATCCAGCCAAAACTGCAAAGATAAACCACCTGTCTGCACTCCTTTGCTGGCTAGGAAACTTTAAGTACTCTTCCAAGAGCCTGATATTATAACTGTTAGCCGTCCAGGCAAAATCAAACAAGTCTCCCAAAACTGGGACAGCGCCTACCAAGCCATCAATAATCACATTCAAAACCATTTTGCCTAAAGTGGCTCTAGATACACCCAGCCGCGCCGCTTCTAGGATGATGTAGCTAGAAAACATCACTCCCAAAAAATCACCACCAATAGGTATCAGTCCTAAAATTGGATCTAGACCAAAACCAATCTGCGTACCAGGAATAGTAATAACATTATCCAGCAGCCGACTTAACTGACGCAGGCGCTTCAAGGTAAGTGCTTTGGCATCAGGTTCGATGATCGAAGACCGAAAAGAAGAATCAGGCATAAAGGCGATCGCTCACTTTATATGAATCGTTAGACATTCTACTCGCCTACTGAGATTTGTCAAAAGTTTTCTCAGCAATTTACTAATTAATATTTTTCGTTAGATTCTGAATGTGCTTTTGGGCGCATATCTTCGCCGACAGTCACATTCAACTGATCGCCGATTAACAGAACAGCAGAACTCATCGACAGCCAGAGCATTAAAACTATCACAGCCCCTACAGCACCATAGACTTTATTATAGTTGCCAAAATTCGCTACATAAAGCCGAAATAGGGCAGACAATATTGCCCAGAAAACAGCTGCTAAAATTGCTCCAGGCATCATTGGCGTGCCTGAGTTCCACTGGCTTGGGCCATAGCGATAGACAAAGCCAAAGGCGACAGCAACAATACCTAAAGCTAAAGGCCAGCGTAACAACTGCCAAAGATGCACCAAGAAGATCAAAGAAGCATTTTCGCGCACTACCATTTCCAACAGCCAGTCGCTGGTAAACACTAAAAAAGAAGCCAACACTAAAAGCAACATAGTACCGACTGTTAATCCGAGAGAGACAAGCTTGGCTTTCCAAAAGGGGCGTATGTTTTCTGGAGGAATTTGATGGATTTGGTCGAGGGCAGTCATCGCGGTATTCACCGCCCCAGAAGCAGCCCAAATTGCTAATACAAAGCTCAGAGAAAACAAACTACTGTTTTTGGAGTTGGTAATTTCTGTGGTGGCAAAATCACGAATCAGATTCAGGGCTTGTTCAGGTAGGACTTGACTTAGTTGATCTGCCAGTTGTTTAAAAGTGGCTTGCAAAGATTCTGCTAATAAACCAATGGCTGTGATCAAAGCAAGAATTGCTGGAAACAGCGATAACATGGCATTGAAAGCGATTTCCGACGCTAGTCCCAAAAGTCGTCTTTGGATTGTCCTGGCAAAAGTTTTTTTGAGCGTGCGCCAATTGAGGTGGCGAAAAAAGCGGAAAAAACGAGGTTTTGGCATGATTTAGATAATGGGGAGTGGCTAGAGACGCGATTAATCGCGTCTGTACTGGGGAATGGGGAATGGGGAATGGGGAATGGGGAATGGGGAATGGGGAATGGGGAGTTAGGAGTTAGGAGTTAGGAGTGGGGAGTTAGGAGTTAGGAGTTAGGAGTTATAAAAATTCTTTCCCCAATGCCCAATGCCCAATGCCCAATGCCCAATGCCCAATGCCCAATGCCCAAT